>NZ_JBFAML010000022.1:0-115349 GCF_040660295.1 Micromonospora sp. NPDC049891 | reverse complement strand
ACCTGATAACTGTGTACAAGTCCGTTAAGGCAGGTGCCACAACTGCATGATCGACGCGACGGGGCGGGGCGCGGGCAGGGCGGGGCGCGGGCGGGGCGGGGCGCGGGCGGGGCGGGGCGCGGGCGGGGCGGGAACGCGGCGGTGGGGTGGGGTGGGTCAGCCGTGGGTGGTTAGGCCGCCGTCTACGGGGATGACTGCGCCGGTGAGGTAGGCACCGGCGCGGGAGGCGAGGTAGATCGCGGTGCCGGCCATGTCCTCGGGGCGGCCGATCCGGCCGAGCGGGACCTGGGCCTCGATGGCGGACCGGGAACCGGGGTCGTCGAGCGCGAACGCCATCATCTTGCTCTCGAACGGTCCGGGGGCGATGGCGTTGACGGTGATCTGCTCGCCGGCCAGCTGGTGGGCCAGGCTGCGGGTCAGCATGTGCACCGCCGCCTTGGTGGCCGAGTACGCGTACACCTCCATCATCGGCACCCGGATGCCGTCGATCGAACCGATGTTGATCACGCGCGCCGGGTCGTCCGGGCCGGCCGCCGCGCGCAGCGCCGGCAGCAATGCGGTGGTCAGCCGGAAGACGGACTTCACATTGACCGCCCACAGCTTGTCGAACGCGCTCTCCGGGTAGCTCTCCAACGGTGCGCCCCAGGTGGCGCCGGCGTTGTTGACGAGTACGTCCAGTTTGTCGACCCGGTCCTGGACGGCCGCGGCCAGGTGCTGCGCGCCCTCGTCCCGGCCCAGGTCGGCGGGGATCGCCTCGCAGCGGCCGTGCGCGGCCAGTTCCTTGGCCACCGCCTCGCAGACCTCGGCCTTGCGGGACGAGATGATGACGTGCGCCCCGGCGGCGACGAAACCTCGGGCGATCATCAGGCCGATGCCCCGCGAGCCGCCGGTGACCAGGACGGTCTTGCCGTCGACGGAGAACAGATCCTTCATGCCATCCCCTTGCGGTGTCCGGCCTGGGGCAGCCGGTGTCGGGGCCGCCGTCACCTACCGCTCCGGGCATCACGGCGACCAGGTCACTACCGATCAGTAACCTAATCTTCTGCCGTGCCGGGAACAACCCCGCCGGTCCGGGAGCCCGTGCACCGGTGCCGACGACCCGCGATACCGGGGTGGCGAGGGATGCGGACGGGCCGGGCTCGGGCTAACGTCGCAGGTGATGGTCCCTTCCGGTCACCTCGCCACGGCACCGCCCGATGCTGCCGCCAGCCCGGTCGAGATCGACACGATCACACTCGGTGACCTCGCACCCGACTCCGGGTGGCGACGACCGGTGCTGCTGGACCGTGAGTTGATCGTGCTGACCACGAGTGGTCACGGGCTCGCAGAGGTGGATTTCCGTGCCCTGCCCTGCCGGCCCGGCACCCTGCTGCGGATCCGTCCCGGCCAGGTGCTGCGCTGTGCGCTGCCCCAGTTGGACGCCACGGTGGTCCGTTGGCATCCGGAGGCGCTGCACGGGCTCGACGTCGACGCCGACCACGTGCCCAACTGGGTCCAGCTCGCCGGCGAGGACGAGGACGCGATCATCAACGAGGTCAGTCAGCTGACCGTGGACGCCAGCCGGCACCGCGACACCCACGCCGCCCGCAGCCTGCTGCGTCATCAACTGAGCGTGCTGCTGCTGCGGTTGAGCATGCTGCCGTCCGGTGCGGGGCGACCGTCGCGCCCGGAGGAGGAGACCTTCCGGCGGCTGTGCCGCGAGGTGGAGCGGGGTTACCAGGCCACCCGTCGGGTCGAGGACTACGCCGACCGACTGGGCTGCTCGGTGCGTACCCTCACCCGGGCCTGCCTGGCGATCACCGGGCGCAGCGCCAAGCAGGTGGTGGACGAGCGGGTCGCGCTCCAGGCCAGCCGGTTGCTGGCGGCCACCGACGAGCCGATCGCCCGGATCGGCCGGCAGCTCGGCTTCTCCGAACCGACGAACTTCGGCCGATTCTTCACCCGCGAGGTCGGCATGAGCCCGGGTGCGTTCCGGGCCGCCCGCGAGCGGCCCGCGCCGGCACCGATGGTGCGCCCGCGCCCACCCGTCGACGCGCGCCTCGACGCCCGTCGGATGTGACAGCCCCGCGCGGGTGACGCGCCACCGGACGGTCCGGCAGGGTGGTTGCGACAGCCGGTGCGGCCCCGGCCGCCGCGCATTGGGCATGATGGCGGGGTGCAGATCTCCGCGCGTGGCGACTACGCGGTACGGGCGACACTGAGCCTCGCCGCCGCGTACCCGTCGCTGCTGTCCACCCAGGCCATCTCCGCGGAGCAGGACATGCCCCGCAAGTTCCTGGAGGCGGTCCTGGCCGACCTGCGTCGGGCCGGCATCGTCCGGGCCCAGCGTGGCGCGGAGGGCGGCTACGCCCTGGCCCGACCACCCCGCGAGGTGACCGTCGGCGCGGTGCTGCGGGCGGCGGAAGGGCCGTTGGCCGGCGTACGCGGGATGCGTCCGGAGGAGACACAGTACGAAGGGGTCGCCGCCCACCTGCCGCAGTTCTGGGTCGCGGTCCGCGCCGCACTGCGCCGGGTGGTCGACGAGGTGAGCCTTGCCGACCTGGTCGACGGCCGACTGCCCGCCCACGTCCGCCGCCTGACCACCCTGCCGGACGCCTGGGAACCCCGCTGACCACCCGGTGTCGGGTACGACATCGCCCCCAGTGGACCTTCAGTAGGGCACGCGGGCCGGAACAACATCAGTCAATCGCCGCCACACGGCGATCTGGTTTCGCGAATCGAGGTTCCGGGCATGTTCCTGCCCGTTCGGGAAGTCTCGAAAGGAGCCCACAATGGGTGTGATGTTGCGTAAGCGCAAGAAGTTCGGGCCGCTGATCCTGCACTTCACGCAGAACGGCTTCTCGTCCTGGAGCATCAAGCTCGGTCGCTGGTCCTGGAACTCCCGGGCCCGGGCACACCGCGTCGACCTGCCGGGGCCGCTGCACTGGAAGCAGGACAAGTCCTGAGATCCCCCACGTTCAGCGGGGCGCCGGCATCCCCGGCGCCCCGGCACTGTTTCCGGGGCACGTCTGAGCAGACCGTGCCCGGCCGCGCCGGGCCGGCCGGCGCCGTTCCCGGCCACCGCCCCACCGGTTTGCGCTGACCCGGGCGGGTCGCCACGACCGTGCACCGCCGGGCCGGACAATCTCCACATGAAATGTAAATCGGACCATCGGTTGGCGCGTCGGCGGGCCTCGCTGGCCTGTGTGCTGCTCTTCGTGACCTACTTCCTGGTACCGGTGGAGTCCGATCCCGACCCGACCCGGCTCGGCCTGCGTATCGTTCTCACCCTGCTGATTCTCGGCGTGGTGGCCTGGCTGGTCACCGGCCAGGTACGCCGTCAGATCGTCGCGGCCGCACGGGCGCGGGCGGCACCCCCGATGACACATCTGGTCCTCGCGCTGTTGGCCGGTCTGCTCGCCTTCGCGCTCGCCGACTATGTGATCGCCAGGGTCGCGCCGGCGCAGTTCGTCAATCTGGAGACCCGCGTCGACGCGTTGTACTTCGCGCTGTCCACCCTGACCACCATCGGCTACGGCGACGTGCACGCCCACGGACAGCTCGCCCGGGTGCTGGTCTGCGCACAGATGGTGTTCAGCATCGGGGTGATCGCCACCGGCTTCTCGCTTGTGGTCAAGCGCCTGACCGAACGGGTGTGACAAGCACGTCCCCGCCGAGCCGACCGTCCTGCGGGGTCCGGGTCACCCGGCCGGTGTCGAGCAGGTCGGACAGCGCCCGCACCGCGTCCACCGCCCGGTAGGCGGTCTCCGTCACCGCGTACCGGCGCAGCTCGGTGACCGTACGCGGACCGACCCGGGCCAGTTCCTCCAGCAGAGCCCGGCCCAACGGCGCCGGCTCCACCCGCGCGGCGGGCGACAACGGCTCGCCGTACGGGTCGCGGAACCGCGAGCCGCTCGCCCACAGGATCTCCTTCAGCTCCTCCAGGCTGCGGTCCGATCCGGTGCCGAAGCCGATCCGCCGGTCGGCGTCGACCAGCTCGACCTCGGTGACCAGTGCGAACCCGGCGTCGACAAGCGCCGCCCGCAGGGGGGTCGCCGCCTCGGCGACCACGACGGCCTCGGCGGCGCGACCGGCCGCGGCGGCGGTCAGCGCCACCGGGTCGGCCGCCTCCAGGTAGGACAGCACCGGGGCGCCCGCGGCACCCGCCGCCCGCAGGGCCACCGGCAACCGGGCGGGCGGGCCGGGCATCAGATGTACGGCGACCTCGGTCGGCAGTCCGGCCTCGGCGGCACCGAGCCGGGCCGGCAGTTCCTCGGTGCCCTCGGCGAGCACCAGGACGGTGAGCCGGCAGCCGCGCAGTCGGGCGGCGTGCTCACCGGCCAGGCGTACGGTCTGCTCGGCCAGGTTCGGGTCGCTGCCGTCGTACGCGAGGGCGACGGTGGCCCGGCGAGCGCGGCGCAGCGCGGCCGGCACCCACCGGTCCAGGTGGCGGAGGAACGGTGCGTGCCCTACGGCTTCGGTCGGCATCCTGCCGTTCTACCGCAACCGGTGACGCCGGCCCGCCTGGGACGGCGTGTCACACCGGGACGGAGATGCCGACGCCACCTCGGGTGTCCCCGCCGTAGCGCTGGATCTCGGCGCTCAGGTCGAGGCGCCCGATCCTGGTCCGGGCGGCGAGGGCGACGTCGTCGAGCTGGTCGGCGGGGACCAGCCAGACCACCTCGAACTCCAGCCCGTCCGGGTCCTGACCGTAGAGGCTCTTGGTGGTGCCGTGGTCGGAGGTGCCGACGAGCGCACCCGCCGCGGTCAACCGCCGGGCGGTGGTGGCCAGCTCGTCGAGGGTGTCCACCTCCCAGGCCAGGTGGTAGAGGCCGACGGTGGCCCGGCCGGCGGTCGAGCGGCCGGCGCCCGCGCCGATCTCGAACAGGCCGAGGTCGTGGTCGTTGGTGGAGCCGGGCGCCTGGAGGAAGGCGGCACCCCGGAAGCCCTCCGGGGTCATCGGTACCCGGCGGAAGCCCAGCACGTCGCGGTAGAACGCGACGCTGCGGTCGAGGTCGCTGACGTAGAGGACGGCGTGGTTGAGGCGATGGATTCCCATGCGCCAAGGCTAGCCCGGTTTAGTTGAGAGTTCAACTACTGAGCTATGATGCTGGTCATGACCCGCTGGCTGGACCCGGACGAACAGCGCACCTGGCGGGCGTTCCTGACCGCCTCCCGGGCGCTCATGGACACGCTCGACCGCGAGCTGCAACGCGACGCCGGCATGCCGCACGCCTACTACGAGATCCTGGTACGGCTCTCCGAGGCACCCGAACGCCGCCTGCGGATGAGCGAGCTGGCCGAATCCAGCGGCTCCTCGCGCAGCCGCCTCTCCCACGCGGTGGCCCGCCTGGAGGCGGCCGGCTGGGTGCGTCGCAAGGACTGCCCCACCGACCGGCGGGGCCAGATCGCCCACCTCACCGACGAGGGGTTCGCGAAGCTGGCCGCCGCCGCGCCCGGCCACGTCGAGGGGGTACGCCAGCACCTGTTCGACGCCCTCAGCCCGGCGCAGGTGGAGCAGTTACGCCGGATCAGCGAGGTGTTGGCCGAACGCCTGAGGCGAGCGTGACCGGATCCTGACCGAACCACTCCGGCGCGGGTCTTGTACTAAACGTCGTCGAATGAGCACGATGGGGCGTGCCCTCCGGCTTCGGTGAACTGACTGATCAGGCGCACGACCTGGTCTCCGCCGGCGATCTCGCCGGCGCCCAACGGCTGCTCGCCGACGCGCTGACCGGCGCCGACCCGCGCCCGGCCAACGCCACGTCCGAGTTGGCCGACGCGGCCAGCCTGCACGCGCGGGTGCTTGTCGCGCTCGGCGAACCGCACTCGGCGCGGGGCTGGGCCGCCTACGCGTACGCCGCCAGCACCCGCCTGTACGGGCGCTCCGATCCGCGTACGGTGGCCACCGCGGCCACCCTGGCGGCGGTGCTGCACCGGGTGGGCAGCTGGTCGCGGGCGGCGCGGCTGTACCAGGAAGTGATCATCGAGCTGACCGCGTCGGACGGACCGGAGTCGCTGCGGGTGCTCGCCGTCCACGCCGATCTGGCCACCGTGGAGTACGCCCGGGGCCAGTGCCAGGTCGCCCGCGACCGGCTCCAGGACGCGTGGGAACTGCACCGTGAGGTGTACGGCGACGGGCATCCGAGCGGGATCAAGATGCTGGCCCGGCTCGGCTCGATGCAGCGCGACTGCGGTCAGTTCGCCGAGGCGCAGGACAACCTGGCCCTGGCCCGCGAACTGGCCCGCCAGCACCTCCCCGCGGACGATCCGCTGGCCACCCAGGTGGCGGCGCTGGCCCGGTCGGCGGCCAACCCGGACCACGTCTGCGCCGACAACCCGCCGGTCAGCGCGGAGGAGCCGGTCGTGCCGTCCGCGCGAACCCCGTCGACCGACGACAGCCCACCCGCGCCGACCTGGCCGCATCCGCGCCTGCCCGACGACGGCGACTCCGCCTCGACAGCACCCCCGCCGAACGACACCTGGCCTCCCGCGTGGACGGCGACCTCGGCGGAACAGGCACCGGACGAGCCGGCCTGGACCCCTGACGAACCGACGACGCACCGGGCGGCGCAGTCCGCGGGCGAGCCCGAAGCACCCTGGTCGGCCACGCCGGCGGAGGACGATCAACCGTGGCCGTCGGCACATCACGGCGACCGGGAGGAGCATCCGGCAGAGGGCTACCACCCGAGCCAGGGGTACCCGCCGGCCGGTCCGTCGGCGGCAGGCGCCCCATCACCGGTGCCCACGCCACGGCAGCCGGTCGACGGCCCGGCCGGGCCGCCCGAGGACTGGTGGGCCGGGCCGGCGGCCGAGCCACCCGCTCCGAACCCGTATCCCGAGGTGCCACCACCGGCCGGCGGCGCCGTACCGCCGAACGTGGTCGGGTTGACCGGCACGCCGCAGGCGCCCGGGGTGTACCGGCTGCGCCGGGTCGAGCCGGAACGCCCCGGGCCACCATCGCGCCTGCTGCCGGTGCCGGTCCGCCGTACCGCCGTACCGGCGCCGGCCGCCCGGCCGAACCGGCTGGTGCTTATCGTCGCGGCCGGAGTCCTCGTGGTGCTGCTCGGGGCCGCGGCGGTCATCGCCGGGGTGTCCCGGGTCGGCGGCGGCGATCCGGCACCACCGGCGGCGAGCGGTGACCCGAGCGGCGCGGCACCTCCGGCAGCCACCGCCACCGGCGTTCCCCCCGCCTCCCCCGGTGCCGCGCCGACCGGGCTGTCGTTGCGCGACAACCGGGACAGTGTCACGTTGCGGTGGACGTACCCGGCCGGGGCGGAGGGACCGGTGATCGTCTCGGGCGGTCGGAACGGCCAGCCGCAGAACCCCTTCGCGGATCTGCCGGCCGGCAGCGACAGCTTCGTCGTCTACGGCCTCAACCGCAGCCTCGACTACTGCTTCACGGTCGCGGTCGCCTGGTCCACCGACACCGTCGCCCGCTCGGACGAGGTCTGCACCGAGCGCCGTTGACCGTCGGCACGCGCTATCTTTGGCAGTTCAGGCACAAAAAAGAACGGCTTGTGAAAGCCGTCCTGAACGCGAATTCTAGCTAATCGGGAGACGGATTGTCAAGGCACTCCGGCGGTTCGCCGTCCGACGACGAAATCGGCCGCGAGCAGGAGTACGTCTCGATGCTCTACCAGCGCCTCGACGACCTGCGTGACCAGGCATCGACCCGGCTGACCGAGCAGCTGCGGTCCACCGGCGGCACGTTGCAGGCCCGCTCACAGCGCGACAGTTCGGTACGCATGTACGCCGACCAGGTCGAGCAGTTCTCGGCGGTGGAGAACGGCCTCTGCTTCGGTCGGCTGGACACCGACAGCGACAAGCGCCACTACATCGGTCGGATCGGCATCTTCGACACCGAAGGTGACTACGAGCCGCTGCTGATGGACTGGCGTGCGCCGGCCGCCCGCGCCTTCTACCTCGCCACCGCCGCCAACCCGCAGGGCATCCGGCGACGTCGGCACCTGCGCACCCGGCAACGCAAGGTGGTCGGCCTCAACGACGAGGTGCTCGACCTGGCCACCGCCTCCCCCACCGCCCACGAGGAGCTGACCGGTGAGGCGTCCCTGCTGGCCGCGCTCAACGCCGGTCGGACCGGCCGGATGCGCGACATCGTGGAGACCATCCAGGCCGAGCAGGACCGGATCATCCGGGCCGACCTGCCGGGCGTGATGGTGGTGCAGGGCGGGCCGGGCACCGGCAAGACCGCGGTGGCGCTGCACCGGGCCGCGTACCTGCTCTACACCCACCGCCGGGAACTGTCGACGAGGGGCGTGCTGCTGGTCGGCCCGAACGTGACGTTCCTGCGCTACATCTCGCAGGTGCTGCCCGCGCTGGCCGAGACCGGCGTGCTGCTGCGCACCCAGGGCGATCTCTTCCCGGGGGTCAGCGCCCACCGGGCCGAGCCCGCCACCACGGCCGCCCTGAAGGGCCGTCTGACCATGGTCGAGGTGCTGGCCAACGCCGTACGCGATCGACAGCGGGTGCCCGACGAGCCGTTGGAGATCGAACTGCCGCAGCGGGAGGTCCTGGTCCTCGACCCGGCCACCGTGCACGCGGCGCGCGACCGGGCCCGGCGCAGCGGCCGGCCGCACAACCTGGCCCGCGCCGTCTTCGACATCGAGGTCATTCACGCGCTGGCCGACCAGGTGGCCGAACGCATCGGTGCCGACCCGCTGGGCGGGGAGAACCTGCTCGAAGAGGCCGACCGCGCCGAGATCCGCCGCGAGCTGCGCGAGGAGCCGGAGGTCCGGGCCACCCTGGACGAGCTGTGGCCGGTGCTCACGCCGCAACGGCTGCTCGCCGATTTGTTCGCCGCGCCCGAGCGCATCGACGCCGCCGCCCCCATGCTCAGCGACGGGGAGCGGGCCGCGTTGCACCGCGAGCCGGGCGGCTGGACACCTGCGGACGTGCCCCTGCTGGACGAGGCGGCGGAGCTGCTCGGTGAGGACGACCGGGCCGCCGCCGCCCGCCGGGACCGGATCCGTGCCCTGCAACGCGAGTACGCGGAGGGCGTGCTGGAGATCGCCCGGGGTTCGCGCTCGATCGACGTGGAGGACGAGGCCGAGGGCGGCGAGATCCTCGGCGTGACCGACCTGCTGGACGCCGACCGGCTGCTGGAACGGCAGGAGGAGGCGGACCGGCTCACCACCGCCCAGCGCGCGGCGGCCGACCGTGGCTGGGCGTTCGGGCACGTCATCGTCGACGAGGCACAGGAGTTGTCCCCGATGGCCTGGCGGCTGCTGATGCGCCGCTGCCCGAGCCGTTCGATGACGATCGTGGGTGACGTGGCGCAGACCGGGGCGCTGGCCGGCACGCCGTCGTGGGCGGAGGCGCTGGCGCCGTACGTGGCGGACCGGTGGCGGCTGACCGAGCTGACCGTCAGCTACCGCACTCCCGCCGAGATCATGGAGGTCGCCGCGGACGTCCTGGCCGAGATCGATCCGGCCCTGCGTCCACCACGCGCCGTACGCTCCAGTGGCTGTCCGCCGCAGCAGCGCGCGGTGCCGGCGGAGTCGCTCGCCGCGGAGCTGGTGGCGGTCGCCACGACCGAGGCGGCCGGGCTGACCGACGGACGGCTCGGGGTGATCGTCCCGGCCGGCCGGGTCGATGATCTCGGTACCGCGTTGACGGCGGCCCTGCCCGAGGCGGCCGTCGGTGAGCAACCGGAGCTGGAGAGCCGGGTGGTGGTGCTGACCGTCGCCGAGGCCAAGGGCCTCGAATTCGACTCGGTGATCGTGGTCGACCCCGACCGCATCATCGCGGAGTCCCCCCGAGGCCGCAGCGACCTCTACGTGGCCCTCACCAGAGCCACCCAACGCCTAACCACCCTCACCCCCACCCCCACCCCCTGATCGCGTTGATCATGAGGTTAGCGGCACTTACAGAGATCGAGATCGCCGCTAACCTCATGATCAACAGGGTGGAGACCGGGTGGGGCCGGGGCGGGTGGGGTTATTCGAAGCTGCCTAGGTGGGTGGCGGGGGTGGACTGGTCGCTTGTGGGGCCGCCGGGCGGGGTGCTCATGCCGCCGGTGGTGGCGTCACCGGTGGTGGTCGGGGCGACCTTGCCGCGGTGGCGCTCCGGTTGGCGGGCCACCCGACGGGCGCTGGCCGGGCCGGCGGTGCCGCCGGTCGTGGTGATCGCGCCCTGACCGCGCGTCGGGCCGCCGTCGCGTAGCACTGTCGGGTCGATCGGCACGTCGGCCGGATCGTCCGGGTCCTCGCGCTGCAACTGACTCTCCACATCGGTCGGCGGCACGGTCACCTCATCGAGGGCACCTTCGCCGTACACGCCGCCGGCGATCCGCTCCTCGGCCCGGCGGGCGGCGTCCTGTCGCATCTCGTCCTCACGCACGATCCATCACCTCGCAGAAGGGTCGGTCTCGCTGCGTGCCCGGTGACCGGCGCGGCAAACCCGCACCGCCGGTTCACCGGGCCGTCGCACAGCGCTTGCCTGCCCGCCGTGCCGGCTGCCGATGCTGTGCTGCGGATTCGGCGGGAGATCCCCGCAGGAGGGAGAGGACAGCGTGCGCACCGTACGCCGTACCGCCGTCGCGGCCCTGGCCGCGACGATCGTGACGACAATGCTTGCGGCACCTGCCGCGGCACGCCCGCGACCAGACCGGGACTTCGACCTACAGGCCCACCGTGGCGGACTCGGGCTGCGGGTGGAGAGCACCCTCGCGTCGTTCGGCAACGCCCTCCAGCTCGGGGTGAGCACCCTCGAACTGGACATCCAGATCACCGAGGACGGACGGGCCGTGGTCACGCACGACCGGCGCGTCAGCTCCGCGAAGTGCACCGACACCGGCCCGGTCGTCCCGGGTGACCCCGAGTTCCCGTACGTCGGAAAGTACGTGAACACGTTGACCCTGGCGCAGGTACGCACCCTCGACTGCGGTTCGCGTACGCTGCCGGACCGGCCCGGGCAACTCGCCGTGCCGGGGGCGCGGATGCCGCTGCTGAGCGAGGTGTTCGCGCTGGTCAAGCGGTACCGGGCGGACGATGTGACGCTCAACGTGGAGACCAAGGTGGAGGCGGGAGCGCCGAGCGAGACCGCACCACGGGAGCAGTTCGTCCAGGTCACCGCACAGGAGGTCCGGGCCGCCGGGCTGCTGCGGCAGGTGACCATCCAGAGCTTCGACTGGGGCGCGTTGAAGCGGATGCGTCAGGTCGAGCCACGTCTGCCGCTGGTGGCGCTGACCAACTACGACTTCCTCCAGATCGGGCAACCGGGGGCGTCCCCGTGGTTGGGCGGGCTGGACATCGACGACTTCGGCGGGGACCCGATCCGGGCGATCCGCAGCCTGGGTGTCACCGCGTTCTCACCGGTGCACGGCTTCCCGCAGAACGGCACCGTCACCGACCCCGGCTACCGGCCGTACGTCACCCGGGAGTTGGTGACCCACGCGCACCGCAACGGCATCACGGTGATCCCGTGGACGGTGAACGACGTGCCGACAATGGCAAAGCTGATCGACGACGGGGTGGACGGCATCATCACCGACTACCCGGACCGGTTGCGTACGCTGCTCACGCAGCGCGGCTACCGGCTGCCCCGGGCGTACGCCCCGCCGTTCGACATCCAGGCACACCGCGGCGGACGGGCGACCCGGCCGGAGAACACCCTGCCCGCCTTCGCCAACGCCCTGGCCAACCCGGCGATCTCCACCCTGGAACTGGACACCGGAGTGACAGCCGACGGGAAGCTCGTCGTGCTGCACGACCGTACGGTCAACGGCTCGCACTGCCTCGACACCGTGCCGGTACGGCCGCGCGACCCGCAGTTCCCGTACGTGGGCAAGCTGGTGCACCGGTTGACTCTCGCGCAGCTCAAAACCCTCGACTGCGGTACGCGGACCGCCGCCGACATGCCCGCGCAGGTGCCCGCCCCGGGTGCCCGGATCCCCACCCTCGAGGAGGTCTTCGCGCTGGTGAAGGCGAGCGGCCGAACGGACGTCCGGTTCAACGTCGAGACGAAGATCAGCCCGTTGGTGAACGACACCGAGCCGTACCGCAGCTTCACCCGCAAGCTGGTCACCGCCGTCCAGCGCGCCGGCCTCACCAGCCGGGTGACCATCCAGTCCTTCGACTGGCGCACCATCACCTACGCGCGGCACCTGGATCGGCGGATCGAGACGGTGGCCCTGGTCTGGCAGTACGGGCCGGCGGAGTGCGCCGGGCTGGCCGACGAGTGCTCGCTGCGGGCGGTGTACGGCGACCGGTCGGTCAAGAGCCCGTGGACCGCCGGACTGGACTGGTGGAAGTACCGGGACCTGGGCAAGCTCACCCGGGCGGCCGGCGCGTCCACCGTGTCGGCGAACTGGCAGGTGCACGACCCGGCGCAGGGTTCCGTCACCCACGCGGACTGGTACCTGCGGCAGGACCCGACGTACTTCCACGGACCGGACGTACGCACCCTGCGGACCCGGTACGGCCTGAAGGTGATCCCGTACACCGTCAACGACGCGGCGGTGATGCAACGGGTGATCGACCTCGGTGTCGACGGCATCATCACCGACGACCCGGATCTGCTTGTCGGCGTGGCCGTCCGCAACGGCCTGCGGTGAGCCTCAGCGGGGGCGGCGCTGAATCCCAGCGCCGCCCGCGCGAACGGCGGGAATCGCGGCCCGGCCTGGCGTTACTGCCCCCGTCGGCAGGGGTAGACCCGGGGTGCCCCCGCCAAGTGCGCGAACCGTGCCGTGGCCGACACGCGGTAGCGGGGCGAGGGTCGCAGGTTACGACTCATCAATCCTGAGGAGGACAGATGAGCACGCAGGCTGCATCTACCAGGCCGATGAACCGCCCGGCGCAGGACGTGCAGAACCGCGCGGCCATGCAGGAGGCGCCCACCCGTCAGATGCCGATGATGCACGACGGGCACCGGGAGCAGATGCCGGCACCGGGTACGGAGACGAAGCAGTCGTTCCTGACGACAGAGTTCTGGATCTACGCGGCTGCCGTCACCGCTGTGGTCATCGCCGCCTTCTGGCGCGGCACGACCTCGTACGGCCTGAACCTGAACAACCCCGGCCAGGCGTGGTTCTTCATCACCCTGCTGACCCTCGGTTACCTGGGTAGCCGTGGTCTGGCCAAGGCCGGTAGCCCGAAGCGTTCCGGTGAGGAGCGTAAGCGGGGGCGTTGACCCCGGCCAGGCGGAGCCGCGAGTGCGGCCCGCGTACGCACGGTGGCCCTTCGGGATCCTCTCCCGAAGGGCCACCGTCTCGTCGTACCTGGACCGTTCCGGAAGTCAGGTGCGGCAGTGCCGCGCCCGGCCGCGGCCCGTCCGCCTAGAACTCCTCGAAACCGCCGAAGTCACCGCCGCCGAAGTCACCACCGAAGTCACCGGCAGCCTCGGTCACCTCTTCCTCGGCGCCCTCGAAGGCGTTACCGATCATGTGGCCGGCGAGCATGCCACCGGCGGCACCCAGCGCAGCGCCGGCCACCACCCCACCCATGCCGACGCCACCCCGGCGCTGGTGCGGGTGGCCGAACTTCTGCGCGCCGTAACCCTGCGGACCGTAGCCCTGCGGACCGAACGCCTGGGCGCGCATGGCGCCGAAGCGGCCGATCGTCTCCTGCAACCAGCCGTCGACCACCTGCACCCAGTCGGAGCGCTCCGCGTCGGTGTGCGCCACCTGGTAGCGGCCGAAGACGTCGTGACCCGGCGCCAGGAAGCCGCCGCGCTTGTCGCACTCCAGCACCACGTCCACGCCGTGCGGGTTGGTGACGAATGTCAGTTCGAGTTCGTTGATGGTCTGCGCGTACTGCGGTGCGGCGAAGAACTCGATCTCCTGGTAGAACGGCAACGTCTGCTGTACGCCGTGGATCATGCCGCGCTCCAGGTCGGCCTTCTTGAACCGGAAACCGAGCTGGAGGAACGCCTCCAGGATGCGCTCCTGCACCGGAAGCGGATGCACGTTGATCTCGTCCAGGTCACCCTTGTCGACAGCGCGGGCGATCGCCAGCTCGGTACGCAGCCCCAGCGACATGCCGTGCAGACGCTGGCCGTACACCGCGGTGATCGGGGTTTCCCAGGGCAGCGGCAGCTGGAACGGGATGGACAACGCCTGCTTCGCAGCGAGTTGGAGCGGACCGCTGACCACCTGACGGTGGAACTCCATCACGCCGGCCTGCTCACCGATCTCGACCCGGGTGACCAGGCCGATGGCGATCTGTTCGATGTTCGCCGGGGCGTCCCCGCCGAGCAGGTTCACCTGACCGTCGAGTGCCAGTCCGGGCCTGGTGTTCGGGTTGGCCAGGACGGTGTCCACACTGGGACCGCCCACGCCCAACGCGCTCAACATCTTCTTGAAGACCATCGGTACTCCTGCGGGGTCTGGTGCCCGAACTCCATTGTGGGAGCGGACGCGGACCAGCGCACCCTATCGAGCGGGCCTGTGAGGTGCCTGAAAACAAAGGGATGCGGCGTCGTGTCGTGCCGAAAACGTGGAGCTGTCACATCCGACCCCGTCGCGGGTGTGCCGCTTCGCCGGGCGGCCCGAATCCGGTCCGCCCGGCGAAACGCGCCCGATCAGGTCAGGGGCGTCGAATGGTCTTGGTGTTCGGCCAGGCGTACGGGCACTGGGTGGACGAGCCGGTGCCGACGACCACGTAGCCTGCGGGCACCGGTGAGACCGAGCAGACCACTGTGGTGCCGGATGCCGCCGGGATGCGGATGGTCCAGGTGTTCGGCCACGCGTACGGGCACTGCGTGGAACTGCCCTCGGCCAGGATCACGTAGCCGTCCGGCAGCGGCCCGGCCTTGCAGACCACCGTCGTGGTGGTCGTGGACGGAATGCGGATCGTCATCGTGTTCGGCCACGCGTACGGGCACTGCGTCGAGCTGCCCTCGCTGAGCATGACGTAGCCGGCCGGAATGCTCGACACCTTGCAGACCGTGGTGGTGCCGGTGGTGGACGGGGTGGTGATGGTCCAGGTGTTCGGGTATGCGTACGGGCAGGAGCTGGACGAGCCCTCAGCGATGATCACATAGCCGGCGGGCACTCCGGAGCTCTTGCAGATGGTCGTGGTCGCCGCGCTGGCCGGCGATGACGCCGCCAGGTTGACGCCGATTGCCGCGGCGAGCACCACCAGCATGGTCAATACCGCCCGCAACCTCACATGACCCGCTTCACGCAACAACTGCACTGACGCCTCCACTTGTCAAGACTTTCATCGCTTTTCCGGGAGTCGGCCGCCGCGGCTTGACGCCAATCGCAATGATGCAAGTTAATGCTGACATGAAGTCAAGATCTGGTGGGCGATCGATGACTATCGGCGAGTTGGCCGGCAGGTTCGGCCTGGCTCCGCACGTACTGCGGCACTGGGAGGCGATGGGTCTGCTCAACCCCGGGCGACAACCCAACGGACGCCGCCACTACCAGCGAAAACACGTGGATCAGGTCTGCCTGATCCTGCTCGGGAAGGAGGCCGGGTTCACCCTCAGCCAGTTGCGGGAACTACTGACCAACCAGGACGAACCGGCGGTACGGCGCAAGCTGCTGACGGAACAGCGAAACGTACTGCGACAACGAATAAGCGATTCACGGGCCTCGTTGGCAATTATTTCCCACGCTCTGGACTGCGACCACCCGGACCTCACCGAATGTACCGAACTGGTGAAATGGGTGAACAAAGCCATTGGCCCACCTGAACACTCCCTCATTTTCCGCGCATCAGGCAGTTCCGACTGAGCCCTTTCCGCCTCGATCGCCCGGCCCGTGCCCGCTGGCGCGTGATCGGCCGGGCATTGACCGGGCCGGCTCGGCGGGTGACCGGCCGGGGCGTCGGCCGTGTCGGGTGTGGCGCGTGCCCGGCCCGGGACTGCGGCGGGTCGGGCTTGACGTGTGATCGGCTCGGAATGCGGGGTGTCGGGCTTTCCCGCTGGGCGGTGGACCCACTTTGCCGCATGTCGAGCGGCCGGGCCTCGACCGGGCCCGACTTGGCAGGTGATCGGCCGGGGCGCGCCGGCCGGGGAATCCTGCGATCCGGACGCCCGGGAGATGCCGAGGCCATCGCCGACCGGGAGCGGGCCATCGCCCGGCAGGGGCAGAGCCAGCGCCGGGACGTCCACTGACCGGCAGTGGTGGCCGGGCCCGTACCGGCCCGGCCACCGTTGGTGCGGTTCAGCTTGCGGTGCAGGTCACCGTGGGAGCGGAGTTGGTGCCGTTCCAGCTGCCGAGAAAGCCGAAGTTGGTGCTGGCTCCGGCGCCGAGACGGCCGTTGTAGTCGACGTTGCGGGCGGTCACGGTGGACCCGCTGCTGGTGACCGTGGCGTTCCAGGACTGGGTCACCGTCTGGCCGTTCGCGTACGTCCAGCGCACCGTCCAGCCGTTGATGGCGCTGGAGCCGGCGGTCACCCGGACGTCACCCTGGAAACCGCCCTGCCACTGTCCGCTGATCGAGTAGGTCGCCGTACAGCCGGCGCCCGGCGGCGGAGTGGACGGCGGCGGGGTCGACGGCGGCGGGGTGGAGGGGGGCGGGGTCGACGGCGGCGGGGTCGACGGCGGCGGCGTGGTCGGCGGGGTGCTTCCGTAGACGCTGGCCTCGCGTGCGGTCTGCCGGATGCCGTTGGTGCCGTTGAACAACCGCTGGCCCCAACTGGTCAGCTGGTTCGGGTTGAAGTTGGTGGCCATGTCGAGGTACTCCACGCCGCCGCTGTTGCCGCTCCACGACCAGCCCAGCCAGCCGATGCCGTTGGCCTGGGTGTAGGAGAGGATGGCGTCCTCGTCGGGGTTGCCGTCGGAGTGGTTGTGCCCGAACTCGCCGACCACGATGGGCAGACCACGGCTGCGGAAACGGCCCAGGTAGTCGCTGATCTCCGCAGCGGTGTCGAAGACGCCGTACATGTGGATCGAGAAGACCGTGTTGCGGGCCGGGTCGGCGTTGAACACGGTCGGCGCGTTGTCGCGCATGGTGAAGGACCAGTCCTGACCCCAGTTCGGGGCGTCCACCATGATGGTGTGGGTGAGGCCGCCGTTGCGGAGGCGACGGATCGCGTTGGAGGTGTCGGTGGCCCACGACGAGTAGTTCTGGTTGCCGTACGGCTCGTTGCCGATGTTGACGATCGCGTACGCCTCCTGGCCGTTCAGCGCACTGGCGATGCTGAGCCAGTAGTCGACCGCGCGGTCCAGGGTGATCGCTCCGCTCTGCTCGCCGTACCCGGTGGTGTCGTGCACCTCCAGCACGCAGATCAGCCGGTTGGTCTTGCAGAGCTGGATCACATTGGACACGTCGGCGGCGCTGTTCCGGGTCCACCTGTCGCCGCTGGAGAGCACCACCCGCACGGAGTTGGCGCCGAGTGCCTTGATGTCGGCGAAGGAACTGGTCTGGTTCGGGTACCAGGTGTGCGCGTGGTTGACCCCGCGCATGATGAACTCGTTGCCGTTGGCGTCGTAGAGCCGCCCGTTGCTGACCGTGAAGCCGGCGGCGGCGTGGGCCGAAGGTCCGAAGGCGAACACTGCGGCGACGGTCGCCAGCAGGACGGCGCCGACGGCCGCGAACAGTTTTCTCATGCATTCCTCGCAGGAGGTGTCTCCCCCGTGCCCAGGGGGTGCGGTGAGTGGCAGGTGGGCGGCTGCAGCCCGACAGCCGCGTTCAGGCCCGGCGAGGCATCAGCGTATGCCGATGGGATAGCGAAAGCAACCGGTTCAGTACGCCGGCTACCCGTGACGACCCAGGAGACACCGAGCCGTCACGGGGGCGGACATCCCCACCACAGGATGCACACCACGCCGGCATCTGAACCGGTTCAGACAACGGTAGGCACCGCCCGGGTGCACCGTCAAGCGTCGAGCAGGGTTGACCGATCCGGGCCGGGGTATCCGGAATGATCCGCCCCGGCCCGGAAGGAGACGTCAATGGTCAGCATCGGCTACACCCTGATGTGCGAGCAGGCAGGTCCGAAGGAACTCGTCGACCATGCCGTGCGGGCCGAGGCGGCCGGCTTCGACCACCTCGTCATGTCCGACCACTACTACCCCTGGCTGGAGTCACAGGGTCACTCACCGTACGCCTGGTCGGTGCTGGGCGCGGTCGCGCACGCCACCTCCCGCGCGGCGTTGATGTCCTTCGTGACCTGCCCGATCCGCCGATACCACCCGGCGGTGGTGGCGCAGAAGGCGTCGACGCTCGGGGTGCTCTCCGACGGCCGGTTCACCCTCGGCCTCGGTGCCGGGGAGAACCTCAACGAGCACGTCGTGGGCGGCTGGCCGCACGTCCAGCAGCGGCACGAGATGTTCGAGGAGGCGTTGCAGATCATCCGCCCGCTGCTCAACGGCGAGACGTTGACCTTCTCCGGCAACCACTTCGACGTGCCGGACGCCTACGTCTGGGACCGGCCCGACACGCCCGTGCCGATGGCTGTGGCCGCCTCCGGTCGGCAGTCGGCGACCCTGGCCGCCGAGTACGCCGACGGCATGATCGCCACCGATCCGGAGCCGCACCTGGTGGAGATGTACGAGCAGGCCGGTGGGGCCGGACGTCCCCGGTACGGGCAGGTGGCCATCTGCTACGGACCGGACGAGGCCGAGTGCCGCAAGATCGCCCACGACCAGTTCCGCTGGTTCGGGCTGGGTTGGAAGGTCAACACCGACCTGCCCGACACCGACTCCTTCGAGGCGGCCACCCGCAGCGTGCGCGAGGAGGACGTGGCGGCCGGGCTCTCCTGCGGCCCGGACGTGGAGAAACACGTGGCGGCGTTCAAGAAGTTCGTCGACGCCGGTTTCACCCACGTGGCACTGGTCCAGGTGGGCGGCGACAGTCAGCCGATGTTCCTGGACTGGGCGCAGGACGAACTGCTGCCCCGACTCCGCGAACTGTGATCCGCCGGTCACGGCCGGGCGGACGCCCCGAGCCGCCTGCCGCCCGCACCGCGGCACGTCGTGCCGCCGCCGACCGCTCCGGACCGGCGCCGCTGCGGCTGGCGCTGTCCGCCCCGGCGGACGCGGCCGGCCTGACCAGCGAGTGGCACATGGTCGACGGTCTGCGCACCCACGTGCGCCGCACCGTCCGGAAGGACCGGCCCGGCCCGCCGGTGCTGCTGGTTCACGGGTTGGCGGTGTCGCACCGCTACCTGACGCCGCTGGCGGCCATCCTGGCCGACACCCACCCGGTGTACGCGCCGGACCTGCCCGGTTTCGGGCTCAGCGGGCGTCCGTCCCGTGTCTACGACGCGCAACAGCACTCCGACCACCTGGCGGCGCTGCTGGCCGCGTACCGGCTGCCGCCGGTATGCGTGCTGGGGCACTCGTTCGGCGCCGAGATCGCCGCCGCCCTCGCCGTACGCCACCCGGAGGCGGTGCGCGCGGTGGTGCTGGCCGGCCCGACAAGCGATCCGGGGGCCCGCTCCCGGCGCGCTCAGGCGGGCCGTTGGCTGGTGGACAGCACCCGCGAGGCGCTCTGGCAGGTGCCGATCCTGCTCCGCGACGTGGTGGACGCCCGTCCGTGGCGGGTGTGGGCCACCCTTTCACACTCGGTCCGAAACCGGATCGAGGACGACCTCACCAGGATCGACGTGCCCGCCCTGGTGATCGCCGGCGCACGCGACCCCCTCGTGCCGGCGGCCTGGCGGACACGGGTCGCCGAACTGGTGCCCGGAGCCGGGACGGTGTCCGTCCCGGGTGCGGCGCACAACGTCGCCACGACCGCACCGCGGCAGGTCGCCGAGACCGTCCGCGCCCTGCTCGCCATGAACATCCCGACAAGCTGACCGAAGGACGAGCCCATGCGCATCGGCAACACGGAGATCCGCCCCGCCGGCGGCGGCGTCGGCTGCCTCCTGATGATTCTCTTCTCCATCGTCGCCTCGATCGTCCTGACCGTCCTGCTCAACCTGCTCCTCTGATGCCCCACCGCTGCCGACCAGGGGGTTCTGGTCCCGGCTCTTGATCAACGCGGGACGGGTGGGGTGAGGGCGAACTCGGCGAGCAGAGGATAGTGGTCGGAGGCGTGCTCGGTGTCGGGGTCGCGGATCACTCCCACGTGCCTGAGGCGGGTGGCGAGCGTAGGGGTGGCGAGCAGGTAGTCCAGTCGCATCTCGGCGAACTCGGCGCCACCGTGGGCGGTGGGCACCGTGGGTCCGGCGCCCGCTCCGAGGTCCACCAGCCCGGTGGCCAGCAGCCGGGCCACCGCGCGGGTCTCCACCGTCCGCCCGTCGGAGCGCAGGTGCCGGCGACGGTACGCGGGCGGTAGCCGGCCCACCCGGTCGGCGTGCCCGGCGTACGGGTCGAGGGTGTTCAGATCGCCGGCGAGCAGCGCCAGGCCGTTCCGGCCCCGGCGCAGGGCGGCGGCCGCCCACCCTGCCTCTATCAGCCGGCGGGTTCCCGAGTACGGGTCGAGGTGGGTGCCGAGCACCGTCAGCGGACCGGCGTCGGTGCCCAGCACCACGCGTCGGGCCGCGTGGTGGAACGGCCGGCGGACCGGTGTGCCGGCCAGCACCGGCCACAGCGGGCGCACCAGCAGCGCGACCGGCTGCCCCAGCCAGGACCGGGCCAGGTACGGCCGGAGTCCGACGCCGGTGGCGAAGCCCGCGACGTCGAGGTCGCCCAGTTCCTGTACGGCGAGCACGTCCGGCCGCTGCCGGGCGATGACCCGGGCCACCAGCTCGCGCCGGTCGGGACCACCACGGTCCCTACCGCCGGTGCGGATGTTCCAGGTCATCACCCTCAGCACGGCCGGCTCAGCCCGGCTGGCCGGCCCGGGCCAGCTCGTCGTCGAGAGTGTCCACGTCCTCCGACTCGATGGCCGGTTGGTTGCCCTGCCGGACGTCCTCGTTGGGGCGTACCACCCAGTACAACAACCCGATCCACAGCGTGGTGAGCAGGATCGCGCCCATGAAGTCGGTCGGGTGGTGCATACCCCGGTACATCCGGGAGACCGCCACCCCGACCGGCATCACCACGGCGAGCGCCACGAAGACCCACCGCCACCACCTGTCGGTACGGGCGAACACGATGACGGCGATCGCCACCCACAGGCAGAGGGTGGCCGCGATGTGCCCGGACGGGAACGACGAGGTCGGCATCGGACCGTCCAGGTTCTCCACCGGCGGGCGCGGCCGATCCACCGCCGCCGCGCTGGCGAGGAAGAGGGTCAGCTCGCCGAACATCGTCAACGCCACGAAGAGCACCGGTCGCCAACGCCGCCAGATCGCCAGCACCAGCGGGCAGAAGACAAGCGAGATGAGCATGATGGCGTGGGTGTCCCCGACCTTGCTCCACCACCAGCTGAACTCGTCCAGCGAGGCGGTGCGGCGCTCGGCGAACCAGGTGGGCACCGTCTCGTCGAGGCGGGCGAGGAAGGTGTCGTCGGCGTAGTAGCTGACGAACATGCCGAAGCCGTAGAGGGCACCGAACACCAGCACCCAACCGACGATGATCTCGGCGACGCCGGCCCGGGCGTGCGGCAGCAGCTTCTCCTCGTCCGGGGCGGGCGCCACCTCGTGCCCGGCCTCCGGCTCCAACCCCTCGGTGAACGGCACCGCGGGCCGGCCCCGCTCCAACCGCCACAACCGGAAGGCGTACGCGGTGACGCCCAGCCAGGCCGCGCCGAGCAGCCAGGCACCGATCACATCGGAGAGGAAGTGCACGCCGAGCGCGACCCGGGTGAACCCGATCAGGAAGACGATGGTGCCGACCAGAGCAATCGCGACCCGACGCCAACGAGGGGCCATCGCCGGCAGGAACACCAGCAGCAACGCGCCGTAGGCCACCATCGACCCGAGGGCGTGACCACTGGGGAAGCTCTGCCCCGCGTACGCGCCGATCGGCACGTCCACCTCGGGACGCAGCCGGTCGACGAGCGTCTTGAGCGAGGGGTCGAGGATCAGCGCACCCGCACCGGTGACGATCAGGAACGCCGCGAGGCGACCCTGCCGGCGGATCAGCAACCCGACCACGGCGACGGTCACCAACCAGATGATGACCGCCCGTCCACCGAGGTCGGTGATGGCGTTGAGCACCGTCACCAGCGGCCCGATCGGCGCCACCTGGTCGTTGAGCCACTGGGCGACACCGTGGTCCACGTCGTACAGCGGCGACCACCGTACCCGGACCAGCACCAGCAGCAACCCGAAGCCGACCCCGGCACCGAGCACGAGCGCCAGGCCGGCGAGCGTACGTTCGGTGAAGTGCCCGAGGGGTCGTCGCAGTACGTCCCTGACCGCACCCACGGCAGCCTCCTTCGCTTCTGGCGTGGCGCAGTACCCGGTACGCCGCTGCGGTACACCCGAGGGTGTGCCAACGGCCCCAGCGGGTCAGAGTGCGGTCATCTCGCCGGTGTCGTGCACCGGCACCCGCTGCGCGTCCGGCTCCCACAGATCGGGCTTGGCCGGCTCCTGCACGCCGATGCGTACCGCCTCGAGTTGCGCCGCGAAGGAGAGTCCTCCGAACAGCGCCATGCCGGTGAGGTTCGCCCACAGCAGCAGCGCCATGATCCCGGCCAGCGCGCCGTAGGTCTCTCCGAAGTCCTCGCTGAACCGCACGTAGCCGGCGAGCAGCAGGCTGGCCAGCCACCACAGTGCGGTGGCGATGCCGGCGCCGAACAGCAGCCAGGACAGGCCGGGCTGACGACGGCGGGGGGCGTGGCGGAACAGCACGGCGACGGCGAGCACCGTCAGGCCGAGGCTGAGTGGCCAACGCACCAGGTCCCACACCGTGCTGGCGACATCACCCCAGGAGTAGTGGCGTTCCACCGAGTCGCCCATCGGCCCGCCGCCGACCAGGATGAGGAACCCGGCGAGCGCCGGAAGGCCGGCGCTCACCGCGAGCACCGCAGCCCGCAGGTACTTCCGCAGGGCCGGGCGGTCCCGTTCGACGCCGTAGATGCGATTGGCGCCCCGCTCGATCTGAGCCATGGTGCTTGTCAACGCCACCAGACCGGTGATCAGGCCGAGGGTCAGCGCCACCTCGCCGGTCTCCTCGACCCGCTCGGCGCCCGCCTCGTCGCCCTCACCGAGCAGTTCGCCAACCACCTGTTCGCTGGTACCGGGGGTCAACGCCAGCACCGTGTCGGCGACCACCTCGCCCCCCTCGGCCACGCCGAGTTCGGAGATCAGCCCGGTGAGGGCGATCAGGAAGGGCACCACGGCGAGGCAGAGCTGGAAGGCGAAGGCCCGGGAGTGACTGAACCCGTCGCCGTAGCGGAACCGGGTGAAGGCGTCCCGCAACAGGTGCCAGCCGCCCTCCCGGCGCAGTGTCTGCCACGCGTGATCGGCGCAGAGCTGCTCGTCGGACATCAGCCGGGTCTCCGGCACGATCCTGGTGCTGCTCACCGGGTGGCCCCTTCGCTCGGGACGACCGGGACCGCGGGGCCGCTCCGCGCGCTCACCGCACCGGCCCTTCGTTCACGACCGCAGGGGCCGGCAGCTCAGTCCTCGCGCTCACCCGACCCGCCCCTTGTTCACGACGGTGGGGCTCGCAGGCTCACTCCTCGCGCTCACCTCGGCCCTCCTCGACCAGGCGTTCACCCCGCTCGGCGGCGGCCCTGGCGTCCTCGGCCAGGTCGGGGTCCTGCTCCGGTCGCGGTACGCACAACCACAACGCCCGCCGCCGAATCTGCACCCGCAGCTCGCGGCCCGGCTCGATCAGGTCGCCGTCCAGTTCCCGAGGCTGGTTCCGGTTGCTTGTTATCTCCACTCGACGGGCGCGGTACACCTCCATCCGCGGCACCCGGTCCCGCTGGCGCAGTACCGCCCAACCGAGCGAGAGCCAGTGCCGCAGCGTGCGCGGAGTCAGCACGGCGACGTCGAGGTAGCCGTCGTCGGGCTCCGCCTCGGTGAGCAGGGTCACCCCGCCCTGGAGCCGGCCGACGTTGGCGATCAGCACCGACCGGGCACGGCGGCGCAGCGGCGGCTGGTCGTCCAGCCGGATCCACACCCGCATCGGTCGGTCCCGCAGGTGTCGCACGGCCCCCACCACGTACGCCGGCCAGCCGATCCGCCGCTTGGTGGTCTCGCTGGTGGCGTCGAGCATCTGGGCGTCGAAGCCCATGCCGGCCATCACCGCGAAGTGCTGCCCGTCCACCTCGCCGACGTCGAGCAGGCGCCGGCCACGCTCGACAGCCACCGCCAGCCCGGCGGCCAGGTCGTCGGAGAGGCCCAGGTTGGCCGCGAGCAGGTTCCCGGTGCCCTGTGGCAGCACCGCGAGCGCCACCTCGGTGCCGACCAGGGCATCGACGCAGGCCATCACCGTGCCGTCACCGCCGCAGGCGAAGACCACGTCGACCCCGGCGGCGAGGGCCTTCTCGGTCTGGCCCCGACCGGGATCGTCGGGGGTGGTCTCGAACCAGAGCGGTTCCGGCCAACCAGCCGCGTCGAGCGTGTCACCGACGGTACGGCGCAACGCGTCGAGATCGGTCACCTTCACCGGGTTGACCACCACCGCACTACGCAGCGGCCCTTCGTGCCGTCCAGCTTCCACGGCGTCAGTGTGCAGCACCGTGTCGGGTTGAGCGACCCGAAGCCACTGTGCCTCCATTCACCCCACAAACCACCGCCACCAACGTTTCAACAAACGGCCCCCGGGACACGCGCCCCCACCGGCGACCACCTTCCACCCGCGATCTTGCAGTTTCTGTCGGTGCAAATGCCACAAGAGCCGAATAAAAGCGACCAAAACTGCAAGATCACGGCGAAAGGCTGCTGGGGGATGCGGGGAGTTTCATGCGCTGGTGCGGAGGGCCAGCTCGACCCGGTGGCGCATGTCGGCCAGGTCGGCACCGGCTTCGGTGAGGGCGAGCGCGGCGAGTCCGTTGCCCTCGCGCAGCAGGCCGAGCAGGATGTGCTCGGTGCCGATGTGGCGGTGACGCAGCCGCAGCGCCTCGCGCAGCGACAGCTCCAGCACCTTCTTGGCGCGGGCGGAGAACGGGCCGCCGGTCGGCCGCCGCCGGCCCCATCGGCGGCGCGGCGCCGGCATCGCCTCACGGAGGGCGTCCGGACCGAACGACTCCTCGATCCGGGCGACGATGGCGGACAGGTCGATGCCGATCTCGCGTAACGCCGCCGCGTCGGCCTCGCCCAGGCCGCTGCCACCGGTCTCGGTGTGGCGGCGGACCCGCTCACGCAGGTCGTCGGCGGTGACGCCCGCGTCGCGAAGCACCCGTACGGCCAGGCCGTCACCCTCGGCGAGGATGGCGAGCAGGAGGTGCTCGGTGCCGACCGGCCGCTGACCCTCGGCGCGGGCCTCGTCGCGGGCCCGCCGCACGACAGTGCGGGCACGGTCGGTGAATCGTTCGAACATCACGCCTCCCAGGAGGATTCGACCGCCGGTCGCCCGGCGTGCTTCTTGTGCACCGCCTGCCGGCTCACCTCGAGCGCATCGGCGATCTCCTGCCACGACCAGCCCTGTCGTCGGGCGTTGTCGACCTGGACCACCTCAAGCCGTTCGAGCAGCCGGCGCAGGGCGCGGACGGCACGCAGACCGACCCGGGGGTCGGTGCTGCCTGCCGCGGCCGCGAGTTCCGTCGCCTGACTCATGCTGTCAACCTACATTGACGCCAATGGGCTGTCAACCCTGGTTGACACCTCCCGTGGTGCTCCCCTTCGCTAGGGTCGTGGCCGCGCGGAGCTCCGCGTCAGTCGTCGGGTTGGAGGTCCAGTGAGCCGGGACGCGAGAGACGAGGTACGCCGCTTCACGCTCACCGACCTGAAGCTGGAGACGGTCGGCGGCAGCGTGGTCGGCAACCGGTACCGCGACAACTACGACGTACTTCACCTCGATTCCACGCTCCCCTTCGCCGTGGTGGCCGACGGCATGGGCGACGGTGAGGGCAGCCGTCGCGCCGGCGCAGCCGCCGTATCCACGTTCGCCGCGCTGGTCCGCGAGGCGTGGCCCGACGTCGGGGCAGAGCGGTTACGCACCGTTACCCACACGGTCCAAGCCGCCGTACTCGAGGCCGGCCGGGGTAGCCCTCAACTGACCGGCTGCACCCTGACCGGTCTGGTCGTCGAGCCGCAGGGCGGGCAGGGCTGGGTAGTCCAGTTGGGTGACTCGCGGGCCTACCGGCTCCGCGACGACCTGCTGGAACTGGTCACCACCGACCACACGGTCGCCTGGCTGGGTCTGCTGCACGGCTGGTACCCGGCCGACTCTCCCGCCGCCGCCAGGGCCCGCTACCAGCTCACCCGTTACGCCGGCCATCCCGCCGCACCGGAGGCCGACCTGTTGGCCGTGACCCTGCGTCCCGGCGACACCTGGCTGCTCTGCACCGACGGAGTGAGCGACCAGGTCGGCTACCACGTGATGCGGGAGGCCCTCACCCGGCCCGACCCGGCGGACGCGGTCCGGACCCTGCTGCTCGCCTCACTGGATGCCGGCGGGGCGGACAATGCCAGCGCTGTCGTGCTCCGGGCCCGGCCAGCGCACTGAGCGCCCACCCCGGGCTGCCGTCCGGGCGATCACGCCCCGGGGCCGCACCGGCGCGACTAGCCTCAGACGCAGGCCGGGTGCCACAGCTGCGGGGGTGATGTCGGGTGGCCGCAGCCAGCGACGCGCCGGTGCTCGTCGGCGTCGGTCCGGAGGACGCCCTGCCGGTGGCCCGTCTCGCCGCCCGGGTCGCCGCCGCCCACGGACGCGCGCTGCACCTGCTGCACGCGTTCAACTGGGCCGCCATGGACGCGCCTGCGGTCTCCAGCTCCCGTGCCGAGGCCGAACAGTTGATCGCCGAGGCGACCACTGTGGTGAACGAGAACGAGCCGGGCGTGACGGTGACCGCCGAGATCGCCGAGGGCTCGGCGGTGGCGAACCTCGTCCGCAGGTCGGAGGCGGCCTTCATGGTGGTGGTCGGCGACGGCGGCATGGCCCACTGCGACCGCTGCATCCCGGCCGACAGTCCCGCCGTGCAGGTGGCCGCCCGCGCCGACTGCCCGGTCCTGGTCGCCCGACGGGAACCGCCGCCGTCCGGCCCGGTCCTGGTCGGAGTCGACGGCTCGACCTCCGGCGAGATCGCCCTGGGCTGGGCGCTCACCTGCGCCACCCGACACCAGGCACGGCTGCTGGCGGTCTGGGTGGTCGACTCCGACGGCGACGTCGAGGAGTCCACCGAACGACTCAGCGACATGGTGTCCCGTCACCGGGCCGACCATCCCGACGCCGCCGTCGAGTGCCACGTCATCCGGGGCGAGCCCGGTGACGTGCTCGTCGACCAGTCACGCTCGGCACAGCTGGTGGTGGTCGCCGCCCGAGGCGAGGAACCGTTGCGCGGGATGCTCGGGGCGGTCAGCCAGTCGCTGCTCTACCACGCCCCGTCCCCGGTGATCGTGATCCGTGGCGTGACCGGCGCACCGGACCGTGACGGGTCGTGACACCCGGGCCGGCGGGACCAACGGCCCTGATCCAGGATCGCCGATTCGGCGAAGCTGACAGAGGAAACCGCGCGTTGCGGATGCAGGATTCACCGACCCGCGAGAGGCTCAAGCAGTATGGACACCGCTGTAGACCTGCGAAGCCCCCTGACCGATGACGAGCTGCGCCGGCTGGACGCCTACTGGCGGGCGGCGAACTACCTCACTGTCGGGCAGATCTACCTGCTGGACAATCCCCTGTTGCGTGAACCGCTGGCCGCCGAGCACGTCAAGCCCCGCCTGCTCGGGCACTGGGGCACCTCCCCCGGGCTGAACCTGATCTACGCCCACCTGAACCGGACAATCGTGGCGCGGGACCTCAGCGCCATCTACATCACCGGGCCCGGCCACGGCGGACCGGCGCTGGTGGCCAACACCTGGCTGGAAGGCACCTACAGCGAGCTCTACCACGACATCGGCCGCGACGAGGCCGGCATGGCCCGGCTGTTCCGCCAGTTCTCCTTCCCCGGCGGCATCCCGAGCCATGTCGCGGCGGAGGTGCCGGGCTCGATCCACGAGGGCGGCGAGCTGGGGTACGCGCTCAGCCACGCCTACGGCGCCGCCTTCGACAACCCCGACCTGCTGGTCGCCTGCGTGATCGGCGACGGCGAGGCGGAGACCGGCCCGCTGGCCGGAAGCTGGCTGTCCAACGTGTTCCTCAACCCCGCCCGCGACGGCGCGGTGCTGCCCATCCTGCACCTCAACGGCTACAAGATCGCCAACCCGACGGTGCTGGACCGCATCCCCGAGTCCGACCTGCTCGACCTGATGCGGGGCCAGGGCTACCAGCCCTACGTGGTGGCCGGCGACGATCCGGCGGTGGTGCACCAGACCCTGGCCGCCACCCTGGACCGGGCGCTGGACGAGATCGCCGAGATCCAGCGCCGCGCCCGCTCCGGCGCGACTGTCGAACGCCCGCGCTGGCCGATGATCGTCCTGCGTACCCCGAAGGGCTGGACCGGGCCGCGCGATGTGGACGGCAAGCGGGTCGAGGGCACCTACCGTGCCCACCAGGTGCCGCTGTCCCAGGTGCGCAGCAACCCGGAGCACCTGGCCGAATTGGAGCGGTGGCTACGCAGCTACCGGCCGCAGGAGCTGTTCGACGCCACCGGCGCGCCCGTCGCCGAACTGGCCGACCTGCCGCCCAAGGGACCGCGGCGGATGAGTGCCAACCCGGTCGCCAACGGCGGCTCGGTGCTGCGCGATCTGGTCCTGCCCGACTTCCGCGACTACGCCGTCGAGGTGCCCCGACCTGGCAAAACGGTCACCAGCGCCACCGGCGAACTCGGCAAGTGGGTCCGGGACGTGATCGCCGCCAACCCGCAGTCGTTCCGGTTGTTCGGCCCGGACGAGGTCGCCTCCAACCGGCTCCAGGCCGCCTTCGAGGTCACCGGCCGGGCCTGGGTCGCCGGCACGGTCGACGGCGACGAGCACCTCTCCCCCGACGGGCGGGTGATGGAGGTCCTCTCCGAGCACCTGTGCCAGGGCTGGCTGGAAGGCTATCTGCTCACCGGGCGGCACGGCATCTTCACCAGCTACGAGGCGTTCATCCACATCGTCGACTCGATGGTCAACCAGCACGCCAAGTGGCTCAAGGTCACCCGTGGCATTCCCTGGCGGCAGCCGGTCGCCTCGCTGAACTACCTGCTCTCCAGCCACGTCTGGCGGCAGGACCACAACGGCTTCTCCCACCAGGACCCGGGCTTCATCGACCACGTGATGAACAAGAAGGCCGAGGTGGTACGGGTCTACCTGCCGCCGGACGCCAACACGCTGCTCTCCACCATGGACCACTGCCTGCGCAGCAGGCACTACATCAACGTGGTGGTGGCCGGCAAGCAGCCGGCGCCGAGCTGGCTCACCATGGACGAGGCCATCGCGCACTGCCGACGGGGCCTGGGCATCTGGGACTGGGCCAGCACCGACGACGGCAGTGAGCCGGACGTCGTCCTGGCCTGCGCCGGCGACGTGCCGACCCTGGAGACCCTCGCCGCCGCCGACCTGCTGCACCAGCACCTGCCCGAACTGAAGGTACGGGTGATCAACGTCGTCGACCTGATGCGCCTCCAGCCGGCCTCCGAGCACCCGCACGGCCTGCCGGACTCCGAGTTCGACACGCTGTTCACCCAGGACAAGCCGATCATCTTCGCGTACCACGGCTACCCGTGGCTGATCCACCGGCTCACCTACCGCCGGACCAACCACGACAACCTCCACGTCCGCGGGTACAAGGAGGAGGGCACCACCACCACACCGTTCGACATGGTGATGCTCAACGACCTGGACCGCTTCCACCTCGTGATCGACGTGATCGACCGGGTACCGGGGCTGGCTTCCCGCGCCGCGCACCTGCGGCAGGAGATGACCGACGCTCGCCAGTCGGCCCGCGACTACACCCGCCGGTTCGGTGAGGACGACCCCCGGGTGGCCGAATGGCGCTGGGTCCGCGAGACCGACCCGACCAACCGGTGAGGAGGTACCCGTGATGAGCGAGCAGAGCACCGGGCCGGCCAGCGGCGCGGAGATCCTGGTGGGCTACGACGGCTCGCCGGACGCCGCGGCGGCCCTGGAGTGGGCGCTGGATCAGGCCCGCCGCGACGGCCGGCCGGTCCGGTTGGCGTACGTTTTCGAGTGGCTGACCGTGGCCGGCTGGGTCGGGCCGGGTGTCACACCGGGCATGTGGCCCGACGAGCAGGCCCGTCGGCAGGTCGAGGAGCTGGTCGGCAAGGCCGCGGCGGACGCCGCCGCCACCCACCCCGGCCTGGACGTACGCGGCGAGGTGCTGGACGGCCCACCCGCCCTCATCCTGGAGGAGGCTTCGACGCGGGCCGGCCTGCTGGTGCTGGGCAGCCGCGGGCACGGTGGCTTCGCCGGCCTGCTCGCCGGCTCGACCGCCGTCGCCGTCACCGCGCACGCGCACTGCCCGGTGGTGGTGGTCCGTCGGCGGCCGACCGAGAGCGACCGGGCCGGGCACGTCGCGGTCGGCGTGGACGGCTCGGAACATTCGTTGCTGGCCCTCGGCTTCGCCTTCGAGCAGGCCGCCCTGCGGCAGGTGCCGCTGCACGTGGTGCGGGCCTGGCAGCCTCGCCGCGACCAGTGGAGTCTGCTCGGCGAGCAGGTCCGCGACGCGGCACTGGCCGACCAGCGCGCCGAACTGGACGAGGCGCTGCACCGCTGGCAGGACACCTTCCCCGACGTCGCGGTGACCGTCGAGACGGCCGCCGCCGCACCGGCCGGACTGCTCATCGACGCCAGCCGCAACGCGCAACTGATCGTCGTCGGCACCCGGGGACGCGGTGGGCTGCGGGGAATGCTGCTCGGCTCGGTAAGCCAGCAACTCCTCCAGCACGCCCACTGCGCGGTGGCGGTGGTCCGGGAACGCTGAGGTACCCGTGGGCCGGCCGAGTCAGGCCGGCCCACGCGGTCCACCACGGAGGGCGCGCAGCGCGTTGAGAATCACCAGCACGTCGATGCCCTCCTGGAGGAACGCGCCCGCCACCGGGGGCAGCCGACCGGCCGCCGCGAATCCCATCGCGAGCAGCGCCAGCCCCATCCCCACCGTGGCGCTCTGCACCGCGATCCGGCGGGCGTACCGGGCCACCTCGACCGCGTCGGCGAGCGGATCGAGGCGGTCCACGCTCAGCACGGCGTCGGCCACGTCGGCCGAGGCGGTCGCCCCGGTGGCCCCCATCGCCACGCCGACGTGCGCCTCCGCCAGCGCCGGAGCGTCGTTCACCCCGTCACCGACCATCACGGTGACCGCCCGCTCCGCCTCGGCCCGAACCCGGCTCACCTTCTCCTGCGGGGTGCACCGGGCCAGTACGTCGTCGACGCCCACCGCCCCGGCGACCCGGCGGGCGTCCTCCGGCCGGTCCCCGGTGACCATCACGATCCGGGTGAGCCCGGCGGCACGCAGCCGATCCACCGTCCGGCGCGCGTCGGGGCGTACCGGATCCTCCAACAGGACCGCGCCGAGCGGCCCGGCCTCGTCGGCCACCCAGACCAGCGAGTGCCCCGCCGCGCCGGCCCGCCCGCTGGCCCGCTCGGCCCACTCCGGCAACTCGCCGGGGAACTGCCCGACCCGGATCCACCGGCCGGCCACCCGCCCGCTCACCCCCCGACCCGGCTCCTCGGTCACCTCCGCCGGGGTGACCAGACGCAGACCCCGCTCACCGGCGGAGCGCACCAGCGCCGCCGCCAGCACGTGCGAGGACAACTGCTCCACCGAGGCGGCCACCCGCAGCACCTCGTCCGGGTCGCCGCCGGGAGCCGCGACGGTGTCGGCGACCCGGGGACGGCCGGCGGTGAGCGTGCCGGTCTTGTCGACGAGCAGGGTGCGCGCCCGGCCCAGGATCTCGAGCGAACCGCCGTCGCGGACCAGCACCCCACGCCGGGCCACCCGGGACAACCCGGAGACGATGGCGATCGGAGTGGCCAGCAGCAACGGGCACGGTGTCGCCACCACCAGCACCGCCACCGCCCGGAGGAACTCTCCGGAGAGCACCCAGCCCAGCCCGGCCAGCACCAGCGTGAACGGCACGAAGGCGGCGGCGTACCGGTCGGCCAGCCGGACCGTCGGTGCCTTGCGGGCGGTCGCCTCCTCGGCCAGCCGGACGATCCCGGCGTACGTGCTGCGCTCGGCGCTCTCCGCGGCCCGCAGCCCGAACGCGGCCCCGGCGTTGACCACACCGCTGGCCACCCGCGCCCCCGCCGCCCGTTCGACGAGCCGGGACTCCCCGGTGACCACCGACTCGTCCAACGTCGCGGCGGTCTCGGTGACACCGTCGACGGCGACCACGTCACCCGGGCCGACAAGCAACCGGTCGCCGACCGCCACCCGGTCCACCGGCACCACCTCGACACCCCCGTCGGCGGTACGCCGCCGCGCGGTACGGGGCGCCCGCTCCAGCAGCGCCCGCAGATCGCGGGTCGCCCGACGCTGCGCGTACGCCTCCAGGGTCCGTCCGGAGGCCAGCATCACCGCGACCACCGCGCCGGCCAGGTACTCGCCGACCACCAGCGCCCCGCCGAGCGCCAGCACGGCTATCACGTCCACGCCGAAGCGCCGCCGCCACAGCTCCCGCAGCACCGACGCGGCAGCCGGCAGCAACGCGACAAGGGTGGCCACCGCCCACAGGGCGTCGGCGGCACCCGACCGCCCGGCCAGTCGCACCGCCGCACCGGCCAGCACCAGCAACGTGAGTCCGGTCAGCGGGGTCCACAGCCACCAGCCCCGGCGTCGCGGACCGGACCCGTCAGGTTCGGGCCGGGCCGGCTGTTCCGGCAGGCATTCGTCCGCGCTCCGGTCGCCGGCCGGCCGCTGCTCCCCCACCTGCGGATCGTCTCAACCGGCGGGCTCCCGTGTCGGACAGTCGGGCCAGAAGGCGGGTCACAGGTCCCGCCCGGTCGGGACGTGCGGGTCGTGCGGGCCGCCGGCCGATGGCGCACGATGAACCGGACCGCGCCCACAGCCGTACCGAGGTGCGGCACCATGGGCAGAGACGGAAAGGTCGTGAGGATGAGCCACCAGACGCCGGCTACCCACCGCCCGCTGACCACCGCCCTCGCGGAGGCCGCCGCGATGGCCGGTCACGCGCCGTCGGTGCACAACAGCCAGCCGTGGCGCTGGCGGGTGCTGCCCGACGCGTTGGAGCTGCGGATGGTACGCGACAGCAGGCTGGCCGCCACCGACCCAGAGGGCGAGCTGGTGACCCTCAGCTGCGGTGCGGCGCTGCACCACGCCCGGCTGGCACTTGCCGCCGAGGGTTGGGCCACAAGCGTGCAGCGGATGCCCGACCCGACCGACCCGGACCTGCTCGCCCGGCTCACCGAGCCACGGGCCACCGGCGCCGACCCGGACGCGATGCGGTCGGTGCAGTGCATGCAGGTGCGGCACACCGACCGGCGGCCGGTCAGCGACGAGCAGATCTCCGCTGACTCGTTGAGCACCATCGCGGCGGCCGCGGGCCAGGAGGGTGCCCGGCTGGAGATCCTCGACCGCGATCAGGTGCTGCAACTGGCGGCGTCCGCGTCACACGCCGCAACTGTCGAGTCGGAGGACTCCCGGCTGCGGGAGGAACTGGAGTACTGGACCAGCCGCGCGGGCGGCACCGGGCTCACTCCGGAGGTGCTGCCGGACCAGCCCGCGCAGACCACCGTGCCGGGTCGGGACTTCGGTCGTCCCGGCACCCTGCCGGTCGGGCCCGGGCACGACCGGGCGGCGTCCTACGCGGTGCTCTACGGCGACGAGGACGAGCCGATCGACTGGCTACGCGCCGGTGAGGCACTGTCGGCGGCCTGGCTGGCCGCCACCCGTCTGGGCGTCTCGATGGTGCCGCTCAGCGGCGTGGTCGAGGTGCCGACCACCCGGCAGACCCTGCGCCAGGTGCTCTCCGGCCTCGGCCAGCCGTACCTCGCCCTGCGCCTGGGAGTCGCCGACCCGGCCCACGCCGGGCCACCGCACACCCCGCGGCTGCCCCGCGAGCAGGTGGTGGACACCTCGGCGGTCTCCGGCGACGTCGCCTAGTGCGATGTTCCGGAGCCTCGGCGGTGTCGCGGCGAGGGGCAGGCGGCGATCCGGCACGGCGGGACATTCCCGCGCCGCCGGCCACCGGCTAGCATCGCCGGGTGACCGTCGGTGCACCAAACCCCCGGCACGAGCCACCGTCGCTCGGCCTCAGCCCGCTGTCCCGAGTACGCCTGGACGAGCTGCTCCAGGAGATGCTGGATCGCGTCGGGGAGGTGGTCACCAGCCGGGAACGCCTGCGGGCGCTGCTCGACGCGGTCGTCGGCATCGGTACCGACCTGGATCTGCGCAGTACCCTGCGGCGCATCGTGCAGGCGGCCTGTGACCTGGCCGGCGCCCGCTACGGCGCGCTCGGGGTGATCGGTCCCGACCGGATGCTGCACGACTTCATCACCCACGGCATCTCCCCCGAGCTGCACGCGAAGATCGGTGACCTGCCGCGCGGTCGGGGGGTGCTCGGCCTGCTCATCGACGAGCCGAAGCCAGTACGGATGCCGGACATCACCCAGCATCCGAACTCCTACGGCTTCCCGCCGCACCATCCGCCGATGCACACCTTCCTCGGCGTACCGGTCCGCATCCGCGACCAGGTCTTCGGCAACCTCTACCTGGCCGAGAAGCACGGCGGTGCCGAGTTCACCGATGACGACGAGGAGATCGTCGTGGCGCTCGCCGGAGCGGCCGGCGTGGCGATCGAGAACGCCCGGCTGTACGCGCTGGCCAACCGGCGGGAACGCTGGCTCTCCGCCACCGCCGAGATCACCTCACTGCTGCTCGGTGAGGTACGCCGCACCGACGCGCTGACCCTGGTGGCCCGGCGCGCCCGGGAGGTCGCCGAGGCCGAGTTGGCCCTCGTGCTGCTCTACGACGAGGAGGCGGACCACTTCACGGTCGAGGTCGTCGACGGCGTCGGCACCCAGGCCCGCGCGCTTGTCGGCACGGTGCTGCCGGCCGCCGACACCAGCTTCGCCGGCCCGGTCGCAGCGGGGCGGCACGACTCGGTGGAGGATCTGGCCCACGCCGCGCCGTGGCCGGCGGTGCTGCACACCGGGCCGGCGGTGATCTCTCCGCTGGCCACCGCCGACACTCTGCACGGCGTGCTGGTGATCGCGCACAGCGCCGACCACGGCGGTGCCACCGACGATGACGTGACCCTGCTGGGCAGCTTCGCCGGTCAAGCCGCCCTGGCCATGGAACGCGCCCGTGGCCAGGAGGAACGCGAGCAGCTGGTGGTCCTGGAGGACCGCGAGCGGATCGCCCGGGACCTGCACGACGTGGTGATCCAGCGGTTGTTCGCCACCGGCCTGCAACTGCAGAGCGCGGTGCCGCTGACGGCGCGGCCCGAGGTGGCCAAGCGGATCAACGCCGCGGTCGACGATCTGGACACCACCATCAAGGACATCCGCCGCACCATCTTCGAGCTGCGTACCCCGATGAGCGCGGCGCTGCGTACCGAGATCCGCGAGGCGGTGGAAGCCGCCGCCGAATCGCTGGGCTTCCGGCCCAGGCTGGAGCTGACCGGGCCGATCGACAGCGCCGTACCGGACGAGGTCCGCCCCGAACTCGCCGCCGTGCTCCGCGAGGCACTGTCCAACGCGGTACGCCACGCCGAGGCCACGGCGGTGTCGGTGGCGGTACGCGTCGACGCCGCCCAGGTGACCGTCACCGTCACCGACAACGGGGTGGGCTGCGACCCGGCCGCCGCCCGGGGCGGGCTGGTGAACCTGCGCGAGCGCGCCGAACGGCACGGCGGCACCTTCGAGGTACGCGCCGCCGAACCGCACGGCACCGAACTGCACTGGTCGGTCCCGCTACGGGACTGAGCCGCACAGGTCGGCCGGGCCTCAGTGGGTCTTGCCGAGCAGGCGGGTGGCCAGCACCGCGGCCTGGGTACGCCGCTCCAGGCCGAGCTTGGCCAGCACGCTGGAGACGTAGTTCTTCACCGTCTTCTCGGCCAGGAACATCTTGCTGGCGATCTCCCGGTTGGTCAGCCCCTCGGCGACGTACTCCAGGATCCGCCGCTCCTGCTCGGTGAGGGACTGCAACTCACGGGGCTGCTCCACGCCGCTGCGGATGCGATCCAGCACCCGGGTGGTGATCGCCGGGTCGAGCAGCGACTGACCTGCTGCCACCCGGCGTACCGCGTCGACGAGGTCGGTGCCGCGGATCTGCTTGAGCACGTACCCGGAGGCACCGGCCATGATCGCCGCGAACAGCGCCTCGTCGTCCTCGTACGAGGTGAGGATCAACCCTCTGATCGAGGAGTCGACGGCCCGTACGTCCCGGCACACGTCGATGCCGTTGCCGTCAGGCAGCCGGGCGTCGAGGATCGCCACGTCAGGTCGCAGCGCCGGAATCCGGCGGGCCGCCTCCTGGGCCGAGCCGGACTCACCGACCACCTCTATGTCGCCGCTGGCGTGCAGCAAATCGGCGAGACCACGACGGACGACCTCATGGTCGTCAAGCAGGAACACCCGGATCATCCCCCCTTTCTACCCGCTCCCACCCACCCCCCACACGGGCCGAAAGTCCCAACCCACACCCCGCCCCGCTCCCCCTCTCCACCCTCCCCACCCCGTTGATCAAGAAGTTTGCGTCTCCGTCGGCCCTAATCCCGACCAGAACTTCTTGATCAACAGGTTTGGGGGGCGGTGGGGCCTGGGGGTTCGGGACGTGTGGCCCTGCTGGGTGGGGGTGTGCGGGGCGCACCGTGGGGAGGTACCAGGCGAACGCGAGGGGGCACGACCATGGAAACCGGCTACACCGTCGAACAACTGCGGGCCGCCGCGACCGACGCGGTCCGTGCACCGTCGCTGCACAACGTCCAGCCGTGGCGGTTCCGGCTGCGCGACGGTGGGATCGAGGTGCTCCTCGACCCGGGCAGGCGGCTGCCCGCCACCGACCCGAGCGGCTGGGGTGCCCGCGTGGCCGGTGGCGCGGCGCTGTTCAACCTGCGCCTCGCCCTGGCGGTGGCCGGTTCCCCGGCGACGGTACGGCTGCGTCCGTACCCGTCGGAACCGGACGTGCTGGCCCGGCTGGTGCCGGACCTGCCGCGTCGACCCAGCCCCGCCGAGCAGAACCTCTACGCGGCCATTCCGCGCCGGTTCAGCAACCGCGCCCCGTTCTGGCCCGATCCGGTCCCGGCCGACTCCCGCTGGCGGCTGGGTGAGGCGGCCCGTGCCGAGCACTGCTGGCTGGAGCTGCTGATCGGGGTGAGCGCCGTCAACGCGTTCGCCGAGATCGCCCGCGGCGCGCACCGGGTCCTCGAACGCGACCCCGCCTACCGGGCGGAGCGCGAGGCGTGGGTACGCGCCGGACACGAGCCGGACGGCGTCCCGGTCACCGCCAGCGGCCCCCAGGCCGAGCCGCAGGACCTGCTCCCGTCGCGTGGCTTCGGCGGTACCCAACGGGCACCCGGCCGCGACTTCGAGCCGGAGCCGCTCGTGGCGGTGCTCGGCTCCGCCGGCAACACCGCCGTCGACCAGGTGGTCGCGGGCCAGGCGTTGCAGCGGGTGCTGCTGACCGCCACCGACGCCCGGCTGTCCGTGTCGATGCTGTCCCAGCCGATCGAGGTGCCGTCGGCCCGGGAGCAGCTCCGGCTGTCGCTGGGACGGTTCGGCACGCCGCAGATGGTGATGCGGATCGGGTACGGCCAGCCGGGCCAGCCCACCCCCCGCCGCTCGGTGGACGACGTGCTGGACCTGCCGGTGCACCTCGCCTGAGGCGACCGGCCGTCAGCGGGGTGACGTCGGGGACGTGCGGTCGGTGGTCAGGGCCGCGAGCAGGTCGGCCTCCCGGGCCGGATCCAGTCCGACCGTCCGCCGGGCCGGTCGGCCGGCGCGGGCCGGCACCGAACCCACCCGGCGCAACCATGCCCAGGTGTCGGCGACCGTCTCGGCCACCGGTCGACAGCTGAGCCCTTCGGCGTACGCACGGGTGACGCCCATCTGCTGCAACCACCGGTACTCGTGGCCCGGCGGGACCCAGATCGGCAGATCGTTCCACGGTTCCACACCGGCGGCGAGCAGCTGCCCCGGCTCGGCCCAGCGCAGCCGGGCGTCAGCGCCGGTGGCCTTGACGCAGGTGTTGAGCAGCTCGCCCATGGTGGTGTGTCCGGGTCGGCTCACCACGTTGACCGCCCCACCCCGGCCGGCGGCCCCGGCGTCGAGCAGGAAGACCGCCAGGTCCCGGGCGTCGACGTACTGCACGGGCAGGTCGGCAGGGCCGGGGGCGAGCACGTCACCGCCCCGGGCGACGCGGTTCAGCCACCACGGCAGTCGACCGATGTCCTCGCCGGGACCGAGGATCAGCCCGGCCCGGGCGAGCAGCACCCGATCGCCGAGCACCGCGCGTAGGGCCCGTTCGGCACCGGCCTTGAGCGTCGGGTAGTCGCCGTCGGTGGCGTCCGGGGCGGCGTCGACAAGCGGAGCCTGCTCGGTCACGCCGGCCGGCACCGGCTCGGCGTAGACCGAACCGCTGGAGACGTAGACGTAGCGCCCGACCCGCTCGGCCAGCATCCGCGCCGCCGCCTGCGCGGCGCGGGGCGCGCCGTCCCACGTGTCGACCACGAGGTCCCACTCCCCGGCGGCCAGCGGGTTCAGCCCGTCGGCGGCCGTGCGGTCACCCACCAGTTGCCGTACGCCAGCCGGAGGCGCCCCGTGCCGCCCCCGGTTGAACGTGGTCACCGCCCAGCCCCGGTGCATCGCCTCGGCGACGACCGCACCACCAACGAATCCCGTTCCGCCCAGCATGAGGAGTTTCATGTGACCCACCCTGCCCCTTGCCGGCGGCTTCGGGCCGGCTCGTTCACCGTCAGCGGATCTGCCAACGGCAGAAGCCGGCGACGAGCGGCGCACGGGCCGGTCGGAAGGTGGATGCCGTGTCCGGCGGACGGCGTGGGCGTCCGCCGGACACGGCCGGGCGGTGCCGCGGGCACGGCGGGCACCACCAGCCAGTTCCTTGGTGAAAGGACGGCGAGTCCCATCGTCGGCCCCGCCGGATGCGGCGTCAACAACTTCCGGAAAAGTATCGATACCTTGGTCAGGCCGGGGCGGCGCTGTCCCGGATGACGAGTTCGGTGGCCAGCTCCACCCGAGGGCTCTCGACCTGCTCGCCCCGGGACAGCCGGAGCACCGTCCGCGCCGCCAACATGCCCATCTCGGCCAGCGGCTGCCGCACCGTGGTCAACGGCGGCGAGCACCACCGCACCTCCGGCAGGTCGTCGAAACCCACCACGCTGATGTCATCCGGTACGCGCAGCCCTCGCTGCCGGACCGCCTCGTACACGCCCAACGCCATCTGGTCGCTCGACGCGAAGATCGCCGTCGGCGGCCGGGGCAGCCCCAGCAGCCGCACCCCACCGTTGAAACCGGCCTCGTGGTAGAAGTCGCCCGGGCAGACCAGGTCCTCGTCGAAGGACACTCCGGCGGCCTCCAGAGCGGCCCGGTAGCCGTCCATCCGCGCCCGGCTGCACATCAACTGCGGCGGCCCGGCGATGAACCCGATCCGCCGGTGCCCCAGCCCGATCAGATACTCCGTCGCCCGCAGGCCACCGGCCCAGTTGGTGGCGCCGATCGTGGTCGCTTCCCGGGCCGGCAGCCCGTCCGCGTCGACGATCACCACCGGGATGCTCAGCCGGCGCAGCTCGGCCTGCAAGGGTGGCTCGACCATCGAGGTCACGAAGATCACGCCTTCGGTGCCCCGTCGGCGCATGCCGTCGAGCCACTGCTCCGCCGAGGAGGTCTGACGGTGGATGGCCGACACGACGGTGCCCACCCCCGCGGCGTGCGCCACATCCTCCACACCCCGGATGATCTCCACCGCCCACGGACTGTCCAGGTCGTTGAAGACCAGGTCCACCAACCCCGAACTGGCCCGCATGCTCGGCGGCCGACGCCGGTAACCATGCCGCGTCAGCAACTCCTCCACCCGCTCACGGGTCTGCGGAGCCACATCCGAACGACCATTGATCACCCGGGACACCGTCGGCACCGACACCCCTGCCAGGTCCGCTATCGCGGAAATTGTGATCTTCCGGGTGTCTCTGGCAACCACGGCACTCCCCAACCAACCGGTACGGCGACAGCCCGCACCGTTTCCCGGAGCGGCCAGGGCGAGCAACCAGCCGCCCGCCCACACCCTAGTGCCGGAAATTTCACTCGACTATCGGTAGTTGGCGCAGTTCACTCCGACGACCCGCGATCAGCCTGCGGCGCGGCCGCACTGTCCCGGATGACGAGTTCGGTTGCCAGCTCCACCCGGGGGCTCTCCACCTTCTCGCCCCGGGCCAGCCGCAACACCGTCCGCGCCGCCAACATGCCCATCTCGGCCAGCGGCTGCCGCACCGTGGTCAACGGCGGCGAGCACCACCGCACCTCCGGCAGGTCGTCGAAACCCACCACGCTGATGTCATCCGGCATCCGCAGCCCCCGCTGCCGGACCGCCTCGTACACGCCCAACGCCATCTGGTCGCTCGACGCGAAGATCGCCGTCGGCGGCTCGGTCAACCCCAGCAACCGCACCCCACCGGAGAACCCTGCCTCGTGGTAGAAGTTGCCCGCCTGGATCAACCGGTCGTCGATCGGGATCCCGGCGGCCTCCAGGGCCGCCCGGTAGCCGTCCATCCGCGCCCGGCTGCACATCAACTGCGGCGGCCCGGCGATGAATCCGATCCGCCGGTGCCCCAGCCCGATCAGATACTCCGTCGCCCGCAGGCTGCCCGCCCAGTTGGTGGCGCCGATGGTCGGCGCGTCCTGCGCGGGGACACCTGCGGGATCGACGATCACAGCCGGGATGTTCAGCCGGCGCAACTCCGCCTGCTGCGGCGGTTCGAGGGTGGAGGTCACGAAGATGACCCCCTCCGTGGACCGGGTCCGGATGTTGTCCAGCCACTGCTTGGCCGAGGAGGAGCGCCGGTGGATGGCCGACACGACGGTGCCCACCCCCGCGGCGTGCGCCACATCCTCCACACCCCGGATGATCTCCACCGCCCACGGACTGTCCAGGTCGTTGAAGACCAGGTCCACCAACCCCGAACTGGCCCGCATGCTCGGCGGCCGACGCCGGTAACCATGCCGCGTCAGCAACTCCTCCACCCGCTCACGGGTCTGCGGAGCCACATCCGAACGACCATTGATAACCCGGGACACCGTCGGCACCGACACCCCCGCCAGGCGGGCGATGGCCGCGATGGTCACTGTCCGGTTGTCGTTGGCAGCCATGCGCCCTCCCTATCTCGCTCATCCCTTGACGCTGCCGGCGTGGGCGCCGACGAGCTGACGGCATGGCGCCCGGAGCGCCGACGGCACCCGCTACTGCTTCTTGGCGACCCGGGTGATGTCCTTGACGATCTGGTCCGGCCGCTTCGAGCCGGCGATCAGCTGGGCCACACTCTCGTTGACCTGCTGGCCCACCGCCGGCGGATACGCCTGGTCGAGGTAGAGCTGGAAGCCGGTCGCGATGCCCAGGTTGGCCGCCACGACCTGGTTGTTCAGGTCCTTGATCCCGCCGGCGGCGGCCTGGTTGGTGGGCAGCACCGCACCGGTCTGGGCGGCCCGGCGCTGGTTCCTCGCCTGGAGCAGCGTACGCAGGAAGTCGACAGTGGCGGCCGGTGCGTCGCGACCGACCACGAAGCCGTTGCCGCCGCCGAACGCGTCGGTGGCCGAGCCCTTGCCGTCCTCGACGGCCGGGAAGGGGAAGAAGGCGAGACGGTCACCGAGGCCGCGCTTGCTGCTCGACGAGGACGCCTGCACCGACGGTGCCCACTGGCCCATCAGCTCCATCGCGGCGTCCTCGTTGCCCATCGTCGCGGCCTGCCCGGTCTCGGAGCCGTACTCCGCGCGCAGGAAGCCCTTCTGGAACGGCTGCATGTCGACAAGTTCCCGGAGGCGCTCGCCGGCGGCGACGAAGACCGGGGTGTCGAAGTTGCGGTCCTCGGCCGCGCGTTGCAGCGCCTCCAGACCGCCGATCCGCATCGCCAGGTACGCCCAGTAGTAGTGCCCCGGCCACTTGTCCTTGCCGCCGAGCGCGATCGGAGCGATGTTGACGGCCTTGAGCTTGGTGACCGCCGCCAGCAACTCGCTCCAGGTCTTCGGCGGCGTCTCGATGCCGGCCTTGGCGAAGTGGTCCCGGTTGTACCAGAAGCCGACCATGCCGATGTCGAACGGGATTCCGTAGATCTTGTCGTCCACCGTGTACGGCTGCAACGAGGCGGGCAGCAACTGCCCGATCCACCCCTGGACCTCGCGGGTGATGTCCTTGACCAGGCCGGCCTCGACCTGCTGCCGCAGTGCGCCGCCGCCCCAGGACTGAAACAGGTCCGGTGGCATCGCCGCCTCGACCGCCCCGTTCAGCTTGGTCTTGAACGCCTCGACCTCCAGCGGCTGGACCTCGACCGTGACGTTGCTGTGCACGTTCTCGTACTGCCGTGCCAGATCAGCCCAGACGCTGAGCATCGGCTCGGCGTCCTGGACGTGCCACCATCTGATCTTCTGCGGGCTCGCGGAGGCCCCGCTGTCCCCATCCCCGCAGCCGCCGAGCAGGAGCGCGCCGGCGCCCGCGCCAGCCAGCCCCAGCAGCGACCGGCGGGAGAGGTGCGATGTCATGGTTCATCCCTTCGGGGGAGGCGTGATGCGCGGAGGGAGCACCGCCGCGATCAGCGGCGGCCATGAAAACGGGATCGCAAGTTTCGCTCTGATACCGGTATTTTCGATGTGATGGCCGGCACGTTACGACGGCTTTGCGTCGCCGGTCAAGGGGGTGTCGCGAGCCGACGCCAGCCGATACCGTGAGCGCAATCTTGGCACTTCCGGAGGATTTCCGGGAAAAAACCGGGATCGTGACCTGAAGGAGTCGAACATGTCGACCGAGATCGCAGACGTGGCTATCGCCCGGTCGATCCGCAACCCCGTCCTGACCGGCTTCCATCCAGACCCGTCCATCCTGCGGGTCGACGACGACTACTATCTGGCAACCTCGACCTTCGAGTGGTACCCCGGCGTACGGGTGCACCACTCGAAAGACCTCGTCCACTGGCGGGAACTGGGCGGGATCATCACCGAACGGCGCCTGCTCGACCTGCGCGGCTGTGGCGACTCCAACGGGATCTGGGCGCCCGACCTGACGTACCACGACGGGCTGTTCCACCTTGTCTACAGCGACGTCGCCAGCTTCGCCAGCGGGTACTGGGACGCGCAGAACTTCCTCACCACCGCGCCGACCATCACGGGACCATGGTCGGACCCGGTACGGCTGCATTCGCACGGCTTCGACGCCGCGCTGTTTCACGACGACGACGGCACCTCCTGGCTGTTGGCGATGAGTGCCGACTGGCGGCCCGGCCGCGACCGCTTCGGTGGCATCGAGATTCAGCAGTATGACCCGGCCCGACGGCAACTGGTCGGCCGACCCCGGATCATCTTCACCGGCACCGAGGTCGGTCTGACCGAGGGACCACACATCTACCGGCACGACGGCTGGTACTGGCTGGTAACCGCCGAGGGCGGCACCAGCTGGGAGCACCAGGTCACGGTCGCCCGGTCGCGGGACCTGTTCGGACCGTACGAGGTGGACCCGGCCGGACCGCTGCTCACCTCGGTGGGCCGGCCGGAACTGACACTGCAGAAGGCCGGCCACGGCAGTCTGGTCCGCACCCAGCGTGGCGACTGGTACCTGGCCCACCTGGTGGCCCGTCCGTACACTCCACTCGGCAACTGCGTCCTCGGGCGGGAGACCGCGCTACAGAAGGTCGAGTGGCCGTCGGGAGGTTGGCCGTGCGTTCCCGGTCGGGTCCCGGCCGACGAGATCCCGGCCCCGGACCTGCCGGCCCACCCGTGGCCCGACGAACCGGCCACCGACCACTTCGACGCCCCGCGACTGGGTGCCGGCTGGTCGACCCTGCGCCGGCCGGCGACGGAGGACTGGATCGACCTGTGCTCCCGTCCGTCGCACCTGCGCGTACACGGTGGTCAGTCCCCGGTCGGCAAGCAGACGCCGAGCCTGGTGGCGCGACCGGTGGGAGCGGTCCGCTGCTCGCTGGAGACCCTCGTCGAGTTCGACCCGGGCAACCATCGGCACCTGGCGGGTATCACCGGCTACTACAACACCGAGAACTGGCACTACCTCTACCTGACCCGGGCCGACGACGGACGATCCGTGCTGGAACTGCTCAGCTGCGACGGCGGCCACCGCACCGCCTACCCGCAGTTGACCGTCGACACCGGCGGCCGGCAACGGGTGGGCCTGCGAGTCACCTTCGACGGTCCGGCGCTGCGCTTCGCGTACGACCTGGGTGACGGCTGGCAGCAACTGCCCGTGGAACTGGACGCCACCATCCTCTCCGACGAGCACGCGGCCCGGATCGTCGACGACGAACCGGCGGCCTGGGGCTTCACCGGTGCCCTGCTCGGCCTCTGGGTGCAGGACATCGGTGGTGACGGCCGCTACGCCGACTTCGACCACGCCACCTATCTCGAACACTGATCCGCCTCGGCCGACGGCGTGCCGCCGTCCGCCGACCACCCGCTGCCGGCGGGCCCTGGACCCGGGCCGGCTCGACCCCGTCACGGAACCCACGGGAGCGAGCCGGCCCGGCCGCCTTCACGGGGTGTGTCGGGAGGCTGACCGGACGCCACGGGAGCGGGGTTGGATCCGGAAGTTTCCGGTTGGAAACTGGACGTTCCAGCAGTGCACAGGGCCCGCTTCCGGAAGTTTTCGTGGTTGACTGCGACGATCGATGGCCCTAACGTTTCGGCCAAGTTACCGATCGACATCCGGAAAAATATCGGCGCCCTCCGCGACCACGCGACGTGTCCGGTCCCGGCGCCGCTACCGCTTCCAACCTGCTCAGCACCGGCCCGCAACCTGCACTTCATGATCGACATTCGTCGATAGGAGCCCCGAGAGGAATGCAGATGAAGTTGAGACGGTGGATGACTGTCGGCGCGGTCGCCGTCCTGACCGCGACGACGTTGAACATGGTGCCGGCCACCGCCGGCCGGCCGTACGACCCGACCGCACAGACGCTCGGCGCCCTCGGCCTGCGCCACGGCCTGCAGATCGGCACCGCGGTCAGTATGGATGCCCTCAACGACTCAGCCGACCCGCAGTACCGCAAGATCACCGCATCCGAGTTCGTCTCGGTCACCGCCGAGAACGCCATGAAGTGGGAGAGCCTCGAACCCACCCGCGGCAACTACAACTGGGGCCCGGCCGACCAGCTCGTCGAGTTCGCCAAGCGCAACCGGCAGAGCGTTCGCGGTCACGTGCTCGTCTGGCACAACCAGCTGCCGCAGTGGCTGACCGAAGGGGTCGCCGACGGCTCCATCAGCAAGCAGGAGCTGCGCGACCTGCTGCGTAAGCACATCACCACAGTGGTCAAGCGCTACAAGGGCAAGATCTGGCAGTGGGACGTGGTCAACGAGGCGGTCAGCGACCCCTGGGACACCCCACCCACCCTGCACTACAAGGGTTTCTGGGCGGAGAACCTCGGCCCCGGCTACCTCGCTGACGCGTTCCGCTGGGCCCGCGCCGCCGACCCCAAGGCGCTGCTGTTCTACAACGACTACAACATCGAGGCGTTCGGCTCCGGCAACCCGGCCGACGACAAGACCCAGTTCGTCTACGACATGGTCAAGCGGCTGCGCGCCCAGGGCGTACCGATCGACGGCGTCGGCGCGCAGGGCCACCTCGGCACCCAGTACGGCAACTTCAGCACCTTCCAGGTGACCGATGCGCTGAAGAAGTTCACCTCGCTCGGGGTGGCGACCGCGTTCACCGAGGTCGACGTCCGCAGCCAGATGACCGAGGCCGTCCAGGCCGGCAACTCCGAGGAGATCAACCCCAGGTTGCAGGCGTCGGCCGCCAACCACAGTGTGCTGATGAAGGCATGCCTGGCCGTCCGCAGCTGCCTCTCCTACACCGTCTGGGGCTTCAGCGACAAGCACTCCTGGGTGCCGGGCTGGTTCGACAACCCGCCGGAGGGTCTGGCCACCATCATGGACGAGAACTACCAGCCCAAGCTGGCCTACCACGAGATCAAGTCTGACCTGATCCTCGCCGGCCCGCCGTACGTCCTGCCCCGCATCGCACCCAAGCCCCGCCGCTGACACTCGTCACGGCGGGCGGACCAGCCATCCACCACCAGCGGGCCGTGGGGGGGGGGGGGGGCCCCCCCCCCCCCCACACGGCCCACCCAGCGGGAGGTCCGACCGATGTCGTCCACCACGCAGCCCCTGCGTCCCCCGCGTGCCGCGTCCGGGCTGGGCGCCGGACCGCCGCCGGTACGGCCCACCGAGGTGATCGGCGCCGAGCGGACCATGTGCCTCACGTTCGACGACGGACCGCACCCGGAACACACCCCGCACCTGCTCGACATCCTGGCCGCCCACCAGGTCCGGGCGGTCTTCTTCCTCCAGGGTGACCGGGTCATCGAGCACCCCGAGCTGGTACGCCGGATCGCGGCGGCCGGGCACGCGCTGGGCAATCACAGCATGCACCACGACGACATGGGCTCCTGGACCGCCGGCCGGATCGCCTCGGACCTGCTGGAGACCAACGCGGTCATCCGGCACGCGGTCCCACACGCCCGGGTCCCCTACTTCCGGGCACCGTACGGTGCCTGGGGCCAGACCCCCGGCGTGGCGACGGCGCTCGGGATGCGGCCGATGGGCTGGCGGCTCGCCGTGACGGACTGGGAACCACCCGGCACCGACGAACTGCTGCGACGCCTCATCGAGGGCGTCGCACCGGGAGCGGTGGTGCTGCTGCACGACGGCGGCGGCGACCGCAGCCAGACCGTCGACGCCGTCGACCGGGCCATCCCCGCACTGCACGCGGACGGCTGGAGCTTCGCGCTGCCCACCAGCGCGGACGGGCGCTGACAGTACCGACCGGCCAGGTCCCTCCCGGCGCACAGCCGACCACCACGCGATCACCGCAGTGGGGACAGCTCCGCACCGGGGCCGGATCCGCGCGGGACGTGCAGCGAGAGCTGCGGGGACAGGGCGTCGAGAAAGTCCGGCGCGTCGAAGACCGCACCCGCCGACGCGACGCCGACGGTTCTGGTCCGGCCGGTGAGGATGCGGTCGACGGCCTCCACCGCGAGCGGCGCGCTTATCGCGTAGATGTCCTGCCCGGTCGCGGCCAGACGCCGTTGCGTACCGCCGGCACGGACGAGCACGTCGACGACGAAGGTCTGCGCGGATCGGCCGCGCTCGTCGACGGCGGCCGGTGCCGAAGCGTCCGGAGCGGACAGGTCCGCCGCCGCCGCGGCAGCCATGTAGGTGCACACCCGGGGGACGGCCAGATGGCTGGGCACGGTGACGACATCGGCCATGGTGAACTCTCCGATGACGCGTTGCGGGCCGAGCGGAGCCGGGAAGGGCCACTCCAGGGTCGGTAGCACGTCGTCGTGGTACTCCAGTTGCCCGCCGGTGTAGCGGACCCGGCGGTGACCCCGTCGCTGTGCCGACACCGCACCCGAGGCGCGCGTTCCGGGGGTGGGCCGCCAACTGCTCAGACCGTAGGCGACGTGCACCTCGTCCGCCGCCGTCCAGTCGTCCATGACAGTGGTGACCAGCAGGTCACCGAGGCCACCGTAGAAGGCCATCGCCGGGACCACCACGATGCCCGCGGCGCGGGCCGGTGCCGCGAAGTGCCGGAAGGTGTCAAGGTTCGCCTCGATCTCCGCCGCCACGTCGACGTACGGGATGCCGGCGCGCAACGCCGCCGCCACAAGCGCGGCGGCGGTCGACGCGAACGGCCCGGCGCAGTTGATCACAGCGGTCGCGCCGCGCAACGCGCGGTCGAGGGAGGCCGGATCGTCGGCCGACGCCTGCCGCGCCGCCAACCCCGGTCGGGTCCGCGCCAGCGCCAGCAGCTTCTCCTCGTCGCGGCCGACCAGCAGCGGCAGGTACCCGCGCTCACACAGCTCCGTGACCACGAACCGGCCGGTGTGTCCGTACGCGCCGAACACCGCCACCTCTGCACCCGATCCCATGCCAGCTCCCTGCTCGAAGTGATCTTCCGGGATCACTCTGTCGGGGTCGACGCGGCGGCGCGAGTGTCTGGAACGACAGGACCCGTACAATTTCCGACATGAGCGCTGCACCGCACTCCGTCGCGATCGCCGCCACCGACGGGATGCTGCACTTCGAGCTGGCGCTGGCCTACGAGGTCTTCGGCTCCGCTCCGGACGCGGTGCCCGGCCCCTGGTACGACGCCCGGGTGTGCGGCACGCACCCCGTCCAGGTCGGCCGCTTCCGGCTGGCGCCGGACCACGGGCTCGACCGGTTGGCGCAGGCCGACACCGTGATCGTTCCTGCCCTGGCGGACGTCGACGAGGAGCCGCCCACCAACCTGGTCGAGGCGGTGCGTACGGCTCACGAGGCGGGTGCGCGGGTGGTCTCCCTCTGCACCGGCGTGTTCGTGCTCGCCGCCGCCGGCCTGCTGGACGGGCTGCGGGCGACCACGCACTGGGCCCACACCGCGCACCTGGCCGCCCGCTATCCCCGGGTGACTGTCGACCCGGACGTGCTCTACGTCGACAACGGCCGGGTGCTCACCTCCGCGGGCAAAGCCGCAGCGATGGACCTGTGCCTGCACCTGGTCCGCCGTGATCACGGCCCGGCCATCGCCAACGTGGTCGCCCGCCGACTGGTCGTGCCGCCCCACCGCGCCGGTGGTCAGGCCCAGTTCGTCAGCACGCCGGTGCCCGCCCAGGACGGCCATCCGCTCACCGAACTGCTCCCCTGGGTGATGCACCGACTGGACCAGCCGCTCACCGTCGAGGATCTGGCCCGCCGGGCGAACCTCAGCTCCCGCCAGCTCAGCCGCCACTTCCGCTCGGCAACCGGCACCACTCCGCTTCAGTGGCTGCTGACGCAACGGATCCGCCGCGCGCAGGAACTGCTGGAAAGCACGGACGACAGCATCGACACCATCGCGACGGCGGCGGGCATGGGCACGGCGACGACCCTGCGCCGGCACTTCCACCGCACGGTGGGTGTACCGCCGGACACCTACCGGCGGACCTTCCGGGCCTGAGCTGTGCGCCCACTCAGGGCTCTCGGCTTCGCGGCCGAGCGGCGCCACGCGACATATGGTGGGCGATACTGGGTTTGAACCAGTGACCTCTTCCGTGTCAAGGAAGCGCGCTCCCACTGCGCCAATCGCCCGTGGAGACCGGCGACACCCGCAGGTGCGGCCAGACCGCGAGCGGACGACGGGATTCGAACCCGCGACCCTCACCTTGGCAAGGTGATGCGCTACCAGCTGCGCTACGTCCGCATGCCCCCGGCGGTGCCGGCGACGGGGGCAACTCTACCCGATGACAAGATCGCCGGGGGCGCCGCCCCCGGGACGCCCGTGATTGCGCCGCTCATCCCCCGGGTACAGACCCTCTCGACAGCACACCGCACCCCCCGGACAAAGGAGGCTGTCGTGGGTATCGGCACCAGCATCTTTCTGTTGGCGCTCGGCGCCATCCTCACCTTCGCGGTCAACGCCAGCATCGGTGGGCTCGACCTGGACGTGGTCGGGTGGATCCTGATGGCCGCCGGCGTGCTCGGCCTGATCATGACGACGCTCGTCTGGGGCCGCCGTCGGCAGACGGTCGCCACCACCGACGAGCCGGTGGAGTACCGCCGGGTCGAGGAGCGCCGGGACGTCGCGCCGCCGCTGTGACCGGCAGGCGGTGGCGGCCACCGTCCGGTGGCCGCCACCGCCTCATGGCCCGGCTCAAGCCGTCCCCGCCGCGGGCCGGCTCAGCGCGGGCCGACGGCCAGTTCCGTGGCGACCGGCGCGTCCCAGTCGATCCGGTATCGCTGCTCCGGGCCCAGGGTCCGCTCCGGGTTCAGGAACGTACGCAGCGCCAGCGGCATCATGAGCCGCATCATCCGCTTCGCGACCGGGCCGACCGTCTTGGTGGAGGTGGTCTGCCGGCCCCGCCGGAGAACCTTCTCCACCCGCCCGCGACGCAGCCGCTCGTACGCGTCGAACGCGGCCGGCACATCGGAGTGGTCCCGCAGGCAGCGGGCCAACTGCACGGCGCTCTCCACGGCGAGGGACGCGCCCTGACCGGAACTGGGTGAGGGCGCGTGCACCGCGTCACCCACAAGCACCATCCGACCGACGTGCCAGCGCGGCACCGACGGCATGCTCTCGATCGATCCGATGGCCACCAGGTCGTCCGGCTCGGTGTGGGCGAGCACCTGGCGGGCCGGCACGTCGTCGGCGAACACCTCACGCAGCCGGTGCAACCACTGCGGCCCCGGGATCCGGCTCGCCTCGGCGTAACTTGTCGGTCTGCGGTCCGGCACGTTCGCGAACCAGGCGGTACGACCGTCGGGCTGCACCCAGTAACCGAAGAAGGCCCGGGAGCCGAAGACGAAGTACATCGCCTCCGGATCGGCGTCGGGTACCGCGTACCGGGCCGCACCGCCGAGGTTCAGCAGCGGCAGCACCTGCGGCCCGGGTGCCTGCGGGTCGATGAGCGTACGCACCCGGGAGCGGATGCCGTCCGCACCGATCAGCACGTCGGCGCTGGCGGTGGAGCCGTCGGCGAACCGGGCGAGCACATCGTCGCCGTTCTGCTCGGCGTCGATCAGCCGCTTGTCGTACTCGATGCGCACGCCCTGGGCCTCGGCCCGTTCGCGCAGCACCCGGGCCAGGTCGTCGCGCCAGAGTCCGAGGGTGACCGGCTCCACCGCCACGTGCGGGAAGGCACCGATGCGGCCCCCGCGACCGTCGGTGACCACGGTGCGTCGCATCGGCAGGCCGACGCCCTCGACGGACTGCTCGGCACCGATCCAGCGCAACGCAGCCAGCCCGTTGGGCGCCAGGGTCAGGGTGACCCCGCTCCCCTCGGCCGCCGACGGGTACGCCTCGTGGACCGTGGCCTCGATGCCGGCGCGACGTAGCGCCATCGCGGTCACCGGACCGGCGATCCCGCCGCCGATCACCAGCGCGGTTCGGACGGCTGTCATGCGCGACCCCCCATGGTCTCCTGCCAGGACTTCGCGTAGTCCGGCTGCTTGAGTGACTCGATCAACTCGGTGACGAACCGGCGCTCCGCCTCCAGCAGCGCGAGCGCGTACTGCTCCTCGACCAGGAAGATCCACGCGACGCCGTCGGCGCGGGCCTCGTCCATGGTCGTGCGGGTCTCCTCGATCCGGCCGGCCAGCGCCGCCGACCGGCGGCGCAGCACCTCGACCGCCTCCTCGGGCGGGAGCAGGCTGAGCAACGACAACGCGACGGCGAAGTGCGGATACTCCTCGCGGGGCTGGGCGAGCAGGGAACGCAGCCAGTCGTGCACCTCGTGCCGGCCCTCTTCGGTGATCGCGTACACCGTGCGCTCGGGCCGGGCGCTGTCCCGGACCGTCTCCTGCGCGGTGACGAAACCGGCCCGGGCCAGTTGCTCGATGACCATGTAGAGCGAGCTGCGGGTGTACCGGATGTGCCGGTCCTTGCCGGTCTGCTTGAGACGTCGGCCCAGCTCGTAGGGGTGCATCGGCTCCCATAGCAACCAGGCCAGCACCGCCAGGGCCAGCGGGTTGGGCACCCTCCGACGTCGCTCCACCACAGCTCCTTTAGTCAGAATTGACTATCCAGGACTGACTACTGAGCCGTCAACCCGGTCCGACCGGGCGCACGGGGACATGCGAAAGGCCCGCTACCGGATCTCCGGTAACGGGCCTTGTCTGCTGGATCTAATGGTGGGCGATACTGGGTTTGAACCAGTGACCTCTTCCGTGTCAAGGAAGCGCGCTCCCACTGCGCCAATCGCCCTTGCCGTTCTTACCGAGGTGGGGACGGGATTTGAACCCGCGTACACGGCTTTGCAGGCCGTTGCCTCGCCTCTCGGCCACCCCACCGAGGTTGCCCCCGTCACGCGTGGCGGCAGCTCCGAGCGGACGACGGGATTCGAACCCGCGACCCTCACCTTGGCAAGGTGATGCGCTACCAGCTGCGCTACGTCCGCACGCCTCCGGGCATTCCCGGTGACGGATGAGAACTCTAGCCGAGCGGTGGAACAGATGCCAAATCGGGCTCCCGTCCCCGGCGAGTCCGGAACTGTCCGGCTTCCGACTGTCGCAAGCTGGATCAACAGGGGTTTGGTGACCGGCCGTATCCGCCTCGATCGGATACGGTGACGGACGTGACGAGACGTGCGGCCGAGATCCGCCTGGATGCCCTGCTGCGCACCGCATGTGACGTGATCGGGCAGCGCGGGTTGGCGAACACCCGCACGGCGGATGTGGCGCAGGCCGCCGGGGTGAGCCAGGCGCTTGTCTTCTACCACTTTGCCACGAAGGAACGGCTGCTCGCCCAGGCCTTCGCGTACGCCGTCGAGCAGGATCTGGCCCGGCTCGACGCGGTGACCCGCTCCAGCGCCCCGCCGCTGACCAAGCTCCGCCGGATCCTGCGCCTCTACACCCCGGCCGGGCGCGCCACCTCCTGGTCCATGTGGATCGACGGTTGGGCGGAGTCGCTGCGTACCCCCGAGTTGGAGAAGGTCTCCCGCAAGCTGGACCTGCGCTGGCGGCAGGACCTCGCCACGGTGATCTCCGACGGGGTCCGGGAGGGCATCTTCGTCTGCACCGACCCGGCCGGCGCGGCCTGGCGGATCAGCGCCGTGATGGACGGCCTGGCGGTGCAGCTCGCGGTGCACGACCGGGTGATCTCCCGCCGGCAGTTCGCCGAGTGGGTGCGCCTGGTGACCGCCCGCGAGCTGGGACTGGATCCCGCCCAGTTGGATTAGGTCCCCGGCCCAGCGCAGCCGGCGCCCCGGCGGTAACCGTGAACACGCCGGATCCGAGGGTTACCCGCGCCACCCGAATCCGGCGGGTTACCCGCGCCGCCGACGGGAAACAACTGCGACATGGAGCTGCTGAAGACGTACCGGCGCAGCCTGGCCGAGTTCACCGACCGGGTGGAACAGGTGCACCCCGGACAATGGTCGGCCGCCACCCCCTGCCCCGGCTGGGACGTCCGCACACTTGTCAACCACGTGGTCAGCGAGGAACGCTGGAGCGTGCCGCTGCTCGCCGGGCGCACCATCGAAGAGGTAGGCGACCGCTACGACGGCGACCAGCTCGGTGCCGACCCGATCGAGACCGCCCGCGAAGCCGCGGCGCAGGCCGAGGTCGCCGCCACCAGCCCGGGCACCCTGGACCGGACCGTCCACCTGTCGGCCGGCGCCACCCCCGCCGAGGAGTACCTGCACCAGCTGCTGGCCGAACACCTCGTACACGGCTGGGACCTGGCGGTGGCGATCGGCGCGGACCCGACGATGGACGCCGACGCGGTCGCCGAGGCGGCCCGCTGGTACTCCCGCCACGTCGAGGACTACCGGCGAGACGGGCTCGTCCAACCCGAGGTCGAACTGCCCGCCGGAGCCGGCGAACAGGACCGGCTCCTCGCCGCGTTCGGTCGCGATCCCGACTGGGCACCGTGACGCACCGCCACGGTGGGGGCGGTGCGCCCCCACCGTGGCCCTGGTCAACTCAGGTAACCGCCATCGCGGGGTACCGTCCGCCACCGGCTCCGCGGACCCGACCCCCGCTCCCATCGCCCGGGCGCCGGGCCGACCGCGTCCACCACGGCCTCGGGTTCCCGGGTCAGCTGCCGCAGTCGCAGCAACAGACCCACCCCGAGGAAGAGCAGCAGACCGCCGAGCAGGAACGCCACCTCGGTCAGGCCGAGCCCGCTACCGCTCTGGTTACCGGCCGCGTCGGCGGCCGGCGGCTCCCCCGCCCCGCCGGCGTACCCGGCGTCATCGGCCGGATCGGACTCCTCCTCGGTCGGATCCACCGTCGGCACCTCGACCGGCTCCTCCGTCGGGTCCACCGTCGGCACCTGCGACGGGGTGGGTGACGCGGTCGTCGGGCGGGCCTCGACGCCCCGGCCCACCACCTCGCGGGTCGCCGTCTGGCGGGACAGCAGCCGCAGGTTCCGGTCGTACGCCTCGGCAGCGAGGCTCACCCGACCCCGGTCGACGTCCCGAGCGAACGCGATCCGGTACTGCGCGGTGACGGTACGCCCCTGGCAGAGGGTGCCCGGGTCGAGCTGACGGTCGGTCAGCCGTGCCGTGTCACCCTCGGTACGCACCTCCACCGGGAACGAACCGGTCTCCTCGATCCGGTCCACCCGCACCTGGTCCAGTCGCAACCCCTGCACACCCAGCACCATCGACCAGCGCACCTTGATGCAGTCACCCGGGTCGGAGCGGGACACCACAGCGGAGACCGTCGCCACTCGCCCACCGGCGGTGAACTGGTCCGGCAGGCCGCCGAGTTCGGTGGCGAACGCCGCGTGCGCCGGCACGGCCATGGCAACGTCCACCCCGGTGAGACATGCCAGCGCCACCCCGATCCGTAGCGTGTAACGCCACAGCCTCTTCACGATCCGTCCTCCCGTTGGTCGCCTCCATTCGCAACGCTAGGAGCGCGGGACGCCAGCCGGTAGACGGGCGTGTTCGCACGGACCGTGAAGCGAGATGCCCGTTTTCACGTACGGTATTGAACCGGTGACGGCTCACCCGCGACACGCCGTGCACGGTGACGATGGACAATCACCGGATGTCCGCGCTATCCGCCGCTTTCGTCCGGCTGCACGCCCGGCTCGCGCCCGTCGCCTTCGTCCCCGAGGTGCGGCTGCACCAGGCGGACGAGCCGATCGGGTTGTGGGAGCTGACCGAGGGCGAGTTCCGCAGCGACCGGCCGCCACCGTTCTGGGCCTTCGCCTGGGCCGGCGGCCAGGGCCTGGCGCGCTACGTCACCGACCACCCGGAGACGGTCGCCGGTCGCCGGGTGCTCGACCTGGCGTCCGGCTCCGGCCTGGTCGCCATCGCCGCCGCCCGGGCCGGCGCGGCTGCCGTCCGCGCCGTTGAGGTCGACGAACTGGCCGTCGCGGCCGTCGCGCTCAACGCCGAAGCCAACGGGGTACGCGTAGACGCCGAACTCGGCGACATCCTCGACGGCGAGGCGGGCGACGCCGAGGTGGTCCTCGCCGGCGACGTCTTCTACAGCGCGGCGATGGCCAACCGGGTGCTGCGGTTCCTGCTGCGGGCCACCCGGGCCGGGGCGTCGGTGCTGGTCGGCGACCCGGGACGGGCCTTCCTGCCCCGGGAACGCTTCGACGAACTCGCCGCCTACGACGTGCCGGTGAGTGAGGCGCTGGAGAGCGTACGGGTGAAGCGCACCACGGTGTGGCGGTTGCGCGCCGGCCGGCCGGAGGCGGCCGACTAGCGTGACGCCGTGCTGTTCCGCAGCTGGGAGCAGGCCCCGACGGCGACCGCAGGTACCGGGGCCGCTGGCGGTGTCACCCAGTGGCCCGACGTGGCCCGGGTCGCCGACCACGTGGGCGTCGAGCACCTGCTGGTGACCCGGCACGCCCTGGTCCGGCAGGTCCTCACCGACCCTGACAGGTTCCGACCCGACAACGCGCTGGACGCGGTCACCCCGATGCCGGTGGCCGCGCTGCGGATGCTCGCCGCCCACCGGTTCCGGCTGCCGCCGACCCTTGCCAACAACGGCGGCGCCAGTCACCCGGGGATCCGTGCCCTGGTCGCGGACGCCCTGCACCCGACCCGGGTGGCCGCCCAACGGGACTGGCTGGCCACGCTGGTCCGCCAGCGGGTCGCCGAGCTGACCGCCACCCTCGACACCGGCGCACCTGTCGACCTGCACGCGGGCCTCGCCGCCGATCTGCCGCTGCTGGTCCTGGCCCGGCTGGTCGACCTGCCCGACGCGCCGGTCACGGCGGTGAAGGAGTTCGCCCGCGCGGCGCTGGAACTCTTCTGGGCACCGCTGGACGCCGACCGGCAGCAGTTGCTCGCCACCGAGGTGGGCCGTTTCCACAGACTGCTGCGGGAGTTCGCGGCCACCGGCGACGGCCTGGCCGCAGCCCTGCGGGCCGCCGGGCACCCGCCCGACGTGGTCGTCGGCGCGCTGTTCTTCCTGCTGGTCGCCGGTCAGGAGACCACCTCGCAGTTCCTCACCCTGCTGCTGCACCGGCTCACCAGGGAACAGGCCGTACTGGCCGGGCTGCGCGACGGCTCGGTGCACGTCGCCGACGTGGTCGAGGAGGGGTTGCGGCTGGAACCTCCGATCGTCACCTGGCGGCGGGTCGCCGCCGTGGACACCACGCTGGGCGGGACGGTGGTGGCGGCGGGCACCAGTGTGGTGCTGTGGCTGGCCCGCGCCGGACGCGACCCGGCGGTCGTGCAGGCGCCGGACGAGTTCCGCCCCGGGCAGCGCGGGTCGCGCCGGCACCTGGCCTTCGGGGCGGGCGTGCACCGCTGCGTCGGCGACCAACTCGCCCGGATGGAAGCCACCACGCTGGTGACCGAGGCCGCACCACTGCTGACCGGGGTACGCGTGGTGCGCCCGCCCCACTATCCCGACAATCTCACCTTCCGGATGCCCGACACCTTCGTCGTCCGCCGCTGACCCACTCCCGGCGGCACCACGGCTCAGGTGGTCTCGTCGGCCCAGGCGCGCCAGTCGTCGAGGACGCCGTACAGGGCCGGGGTGAGCCAGCCCGGGGCGGAGCGCCGGAACACTCCCGGGTCCATCGATCCGGCACCGGCCGGCAGCGCGCCGAGCAGGTTCGGCAGCAGATCGCTGAGGTTGGCCCAGTGCACCAGCTCGGGTTCGGCCGGCCAGGCGCCGATCACCACGCCGGCCGGCACGGCCCGCCGGTCCAGTGCCTCCAGCGTGAGCGCCGTGTGGTTGAGGGTGCCCAGACCGGCACGGGCCACCACCACCGCCGGAGCGCCGAGCGACACGGCCATGTCAGCGATCGTCCACGGCTCCCCCGAGGGCCGCAGCCCCATCGGTACGAGCAACCCGCCGGCTCCCTCGACCAGCACCAGATCGTGCTTGTCCGCCTCTTCCCGCACCGCGTCGACCGCGTTGTACAACTCCAGCGGTGGCAGTTCGGCCACCCGGGCGGCGGCCAGCGGCGCGAGCGGGTCCGGAAAACTGGCAAGCGTACGACCGGTCATCGGGGCGGCCAGCCGGGCGACCGTCTCGACGTCGGCGGGGTCGCCGGTGGCCGTACCGGTCTGGCCGGGTTTGATCACCGCGACCCGCAACCCGGCCGCCTGCGCCGCGGCCGCGATCGCCGCGGTCACCACGGTCTTGCCGACCTCGGTGTCGGTGCCGGTGACCAGCACCGGTCCGCGCCACTGATCCGTCATGGCGCACATTCCACGATGACCTCCAGGGCGTGTTCGAAGTCCGCTCGCGGCACCCCGGCGCTGACGGTCAGTCGCAACCTCGACCGGCTGTCCGGGGTGGACGGCGGGCGGAAACAGCCGAGCGCCACGCCTCGGTCCCGGCAGGCGGCGGCCCATGCCGTCGCCGCCTCCGGGCCCGGTGCGGTGACCGAGACGACGGCGGCGTCGGCAGCGGAGACATCCAGGCCGGCGGCGCGCAGCCGGCCGACCGCGAGGGCGGCCCGCTCGGTCAGCTCGGCGCGCAGGCCGGCGCCGGAGCGGGCCAACCCCACGGCGGACTGCACCCCGGCCGCCACCACAGGCGGCAGCGCGGTGTCGTAGATGAAGGTCCGCGCGGTCTCGACCAGGTGCCGGACGAACTCGGCCGGGCCCGCCACCACGCCACCGGCCCCGCCGAGCGCCTTGGACAGGGTCGCGGTGATCACCACGTCGGGCTCACCGGCCAGCCCGGCCTCGGCGACCGCGCCGGCACCGTCCGGGCCGACCACGCCGAGCGCGTGTGCGTCGTCGACGAGCAGCAACGCGCCGTGTTCGCGGGCGGTGGCGTGCAGCCGCGCCAGCGGAGCAAGATCGCCGTCGACGGAGAAGACCGACTCGGTGACCACCACCGCCGGTCGACCCGGGGCGGCCGCGAGGGCGGCGGCGACCGCCGCCACGTCGGCGTGCGGGGTCACCACCGTCTCCGCGCCGGAGATGCGGCAGCCGTCGATGAGCGACGCATGGTTGTGCGCGTCCGAGATCAGCAGTGTGCGGGGGCGCACCAGCGCGCGGACCGCGCCGAGGTTGGCCAGGTACCCGGAGGAGAAGACAAGCGACCGGTCAGTGCCGAGCCAGTCGGCGAGCGTCTCCTCAAGCGTGTGGTGGGCTTCGGTGGAGCCGCGGACCAGCCGCGAGCCGGTCGCACCCAGCCCGTAAGCGGCGAGGGACCGCGCCGCGGCGGCCACCACCTCCGGATGAGCGGCCAGGCCCAGATAGTCGTTGCCGGCCAGGTCGATCACGCCGTCGGTGGCGGCGCGCGGATGCAGCCGGCGGGTCAGTCCCGCCTTCGCCCGTAGCTCGGCGCGGCGGTCCAGTGCCGCCAGCCAGTCCGCCACCGCCACGTCCCTTCCCCGCCGGTTCCCGCCCGTCAGGCGCTTCCGCCGGGCGAAGTTACCACCCGCCGCGCCTGCCCCGGCGTGGCGTGGTGCGGCTCGCCGCACCACGCCGACGCGGCTCCGGGCCCACCGTCCGCGCTCGTTTACCGTCCGCAAAGTGGCCTTGTAGGGTACGTGCCATGCCAGAGATCCTCGACCAGGCCCGGGACCAGGTGCTGCACAACGGCGTCGGTCTCGACGAGGCCGGTGTCCTCGCCGTGCTGAACCTGCCCGACGAGCACCTGTCCGCCGTGCTCCAGCTCGCCCACGACGTGCGGATGCGCTGGTGCGGCCCGGAGGTGGAGGTCGAGGGCATCGTGTCGCTGAAGACCGGCGGCTGCCCGGAGGACTGCCACTTCTGTTCCCAGTCCGGCCTGTTCACCTCCCCGGTGCGCTCGGTCTGGCTGGACATTCCCTCGCTGGTGCAGGCGGCGAAGCAGACCGCCGCGACCGGGGCGACGGAGTTCTGCATCGTGGCCGCCGTACGCGGTCCGGACGCCCGGCTGATGAAGCAGATGCGTGAGGGTGTGGCCGCGATCAAGGCCGAGGTCGACATCCAGGTCGCCGCCTCACTCGGCATGCTCACCCAGGAGCAGGTCGACGAGCTTGTCGACATGGGCGTGCACCGCTACAACCACAACCTGGAGACCTGCCGGTCGTACTTTCCGAACGTGGTCACCACCCACTCCTGGGAGGAGCGGTGGGAGACCCTGCGCATGGTCCGCGAATCCGGCATGGAGGTCTGCTGCGGCGGCATCCTCGGCCTCGGCGAGACAATCGAGCAGCGGGCCGAGTTCGCCGCGCAGCTCGCCGAGCTGGATCCGCACGAGGTGCCGCTGAACTTCCTCAATCCCCGGCCCGGCACGCCGCTGGGTGACCGTCCGGTGGTGGAAGGCAAGGACGCGCTGCGGGCCATCGCCGCCTTCCGGCTGGCCATGCCGCGCACCATCCTGCGGTACGCGGGCGGCCGGGAGATCACCCTGGGTGATCTCGGCACCCGCGACGGGCTGCTCGGCGGCATCAACGCCGTGATCGTCGGCAACTACCTGACCACCCTCGGTCGACCGGCCACCGACGACCTCAAGCTGCTCGACGAGCTGAAGATGCCGGTCAAGGCGCTCTCGGCGACCCTGTGACGGTGGCTGTGGCAGGTCAGGCCTGGTGTGACAGGTGCGGGGAGGCAGCGGCGGCCGGCGTGCACGTGGAGTGCGCGGCGGCCCGGGCCCTGGAGCCGCCCCGGTACTGCGCCCGGTGCCGGCGCCGGATGAAGGTGCAGGTGCTGCCGGTCGGCTGGTCGGCGGTCTGCGTCGAGCACGGCGAGATTCGGAGCTGAGCTGATGCTGCGCGGCAAGGCGGTGACCCTACGAGCGGCGACGGCCGCCGACGTGCCCGCCCTGGCGAGGATCCGCGCCGAGCCCGAGGTACGCCGCTGGTGGCGCGGCGGCGACGACCTGGTCGCCGCCGTCGAGGAGGACCTCGCCGAGGAGAGCCTCTCGGTGTACGCCATCGAGCACGGCGACCGGGTGGTCGGCGCGATCCAGTGGCACGCCGAGGACGACCCGGACTACCGGCACGCCGGCATCGACATCTTCCTCGATCCCTCGGTACGCGGCGCCGGGCTCGCCGGGGACGCCATCCGCGTCCTGATCCGGCACCTGATCGACGCCCACGGCCACCACCGCTTCACCATCGACCCGGCGGCGGCGAACACCGCCGCCATCCGGGCGTACGCGAAGGTGGGTTTCCGGACGGTCGGCGTGATGCGCCGCTACGAGCGTGGCGAGGACGGCCGCTGGCACGACGGCCTGCTGATGGACCTCCTCGCCGACGACCTGCGCTGACGCCGCCCGGGCGGACTCGTCCGGCGGAGCCTGCCCTCCTTACCGACGCACTGCTCCTGACAGACCGTGACGTCTGCCCCCTCCAGCCACTCCACTCCACGCCCTTTGCTCTGCTTCAACCAACGCAACACTCACCGACAGTGGCGGCAATCGTCGCCTGCTTGGCCACCCGGCCGATGCGGAGCCCCTGCTCAGGCGCTATTGCGTGGGTTGAAGCAGAGCAAAGCGTGCGAGGTGCGGCAAAGGTCTGACGCCGCCTATGCCACGCAGAGTGAGCATTGCTCGCCGTGTTCGACCTGTCGGGAAGCGCCCGCCACCAGCCACAGGTCGGCCTTTGCCGCACAGCACGCCCGGCCGCAGCAGTGGTCCCGAGCGGACGCCGCTGTGTGCTGGCATGTCACGCAGGCGCGATCGTTCCTGTGTGACATGCCAGCACGGAGCGTTACACCGGCCGGCCCGGCTGCGACCGGGGAACCGGGTATTCGTGTCAGCCGATGGTGCAGGTGGCGCCGTTGAGCGTGAACGAGGTGGGCTTCGGGTTGCTGCCGGTGTGGGTGCCGTTGAAGCCGATGCCTACCGACGCGCCCGACGCCAGGTTGCCGTTGTACGACAGGTTGGTGGCGGTCACCGCCGCGCCGGTCTGGGCGTAGGTGGCCGACCAGCCCTGGCCGACCCGCTGCCCGCTGTTCGGGAAGCTGAACGCCAGGGTCCAACCGTTGATCGCGGTGGTGCCGGTGTTGGTGATGGTGATGTTGGCGGTGAAGCCGGTGCTCCAGTCGTTGCTGCCGTAGGAGATCCGGCAGGGTGAGGTGGGTAGCGGCGCCGAGGTGGTCACCGTCACCCGTTCCGACGGCGGCGAGGCGTTGCCCGCGGCGTCGACCGCGACCACGTAGAACGAGTACGTGTTCTCGGGTTGCAGGCCGGTCACCGCGTACGTGGTCCCGGTGACCGTGGCGACAAGCACGTCACCCAGCGCCGGCCCCCGGTAGATCCGGTACCCGGTCACGCCCACGTTGTCGGTCGACGGGGCCCAGCTCAGCGTGGCACCGGTAGTGGTGATCGCCGACACCGTCGGCGTACCGGGCGCGCTCGGCGGGACGGTGTCACCGTCGTCGACCGCCGGCACGGTCACGGTCAGCTTCGGCGACGCGGGTGAGGTGTTGCCGGCCTTGTCCCGGGCCTGCACGGTGATCTCGTAGGTGCGCGCCGGGGACACGTTGAGCACCAGCGAGTTCGTGGCGGAGGGATACCAGCTGTAGGTGTCGCTGCCGACCACGTGGGTGTTGACGATGTAGACGTCGATCCCGCTGCCCGCGTCGGTGGACGGCGCCCAGGTCAGGTTCACCGAACGGGAGGTGACCGAGGTCGCCACCGGCGTGCCGGGGGTGGTCGGCGGCGTGGTGTCCGTACTGGACGCCGGCTCCGCGCCCCACACCCGGGTGCCGCCGACGTAGAGCGGGACGTTCCGGTTCGGTCCGGCGGTGGCCTGGTACGACGGGTCGTCGCTCGGATCCCAGGCGACGCCCTCCCGCACTCCGATCTTGAACTGCACCTCCATCCGGTGCTGCGACTGGCCGGCGGGGGCGATGGTGTGTCCGGTGCAGTCGACCTCGACGTAAAAGAGATCGCCGCTGACGTTCCTGGCGGTCGTGGGCGCCGGGCAACCCTGGGTGTAGCCGGGCGTGACCACAATCGGCTCCAGGCCCAGACCAGGGGCTCGGAAGTAGTAGCGGAACCTGGCGTCGGTGAGTGCCCGCGCCGGGAAGGCCGACTTGTTGTAGACGATCGCCTTGATGCCGGTGGCCCGGGTCTCGTTCTGCATCACCGTGGTCTCCACGGTGAGCTCGTCGATGTCGGGCTGCTCGGGGACCGGGAAGTTGGCCAGCGGGGTGCCGCCGTACTCCTGGGACAGCCGGGCCAGCGCGGAGGTGAAGCCGGCGTTGTAGTCGGTGGCGACCTCGTTCATCACGTAGTCCGACCGGTTGTCGGTGTACGCGTCGTTCGGCGAGGAGGGTCCGCCGACAAGCGCGCCGTAGAGGGTGTGCCGGGTCTCGGTGGGTACGGTCATGCTGTCCCACCAGGAACCGTGCGCGGTGCGGTGATGCGGGTTCTTCGGCGGGTTGGCGCCGAAGCCGATCACGTAGCTGGAGTTGCGCGGGTTGTCGCCGAGCGCGTAGTTGATCTGCCGGACGGCGAAGTCCTTGTAGCGCGCCTTACGGGTCGCGTCGGTGGTCTTGTCGCTGTAGACGAGCGCGGCGAACGCGGTGTTGGCGGCGTAGCGCAGCGCGCCCCACGAATCGAGCACCGCCATCCCGCCGGGCGAGTACCGGACCCGCTCGCCGTTGACGCCGACGGTCCAGAAGTCCAGCCACCGGTTGGCGTCGTCGACGTACTTCTGCTTGCCGGTCAGGTTGGCCAGCAGCACGTACGCCCCGAACTGCTTGTTGTCCCAGGCGACTGTCCACTTGTACGAGCGGGTGGTGGTCTGCGGCTCGGTGCCGAGCTTGTCGTACTCGCTCTCCGCCTTGGCCAGGTACGCGGCGTCGCCGGTGGCCCGGTACAGCCAGATCGCGCCCCAGACCAGTTCGTCCTGGTAGCCGCTCCAGGACCGGTAGAAGCTGGTCGCGTCGGTGATGCACTCGTGGTAGTTCTTCCGCACCGTGTCGGCGAAGGTGTAGAGCTGCCGCGCGTGGGTGAGCAGCTTGTCGGCGTACGCGGCGTCGGTGGGCCGGAACACCATGGACGAGGCGGCCATCGCGGCGGCCGTCTCCCCCGCCAGGTCCGCGCCGCCACAGCTCGCGTCGATCTTGTACGCGGGCCGCGCCATCGGCATCACCTCGGCCGGTCCCCACCACTTGTGGTCGTCGTCGCCCTTGCCCACCTGTCCGTAGAGGACGTTCGGCGACGGGTGCGCCTTGACGAAGTAGTCGTTGACGAAGCGCAGATTGTTCAGCAGGTGGGTGAGCTGGCCGGAGGCGGCGTACCCGGACCGGTACTCGACCGCGCCCCAGGCCAGCATCGTGGCGCTGAACGCCATCGGGAAGCCAAACTTGACGTGGTCCCCGGCGTCGTACCAGCCACCGGTGAGATCGACCCCGACGTCCGAGCCGTCACGCAGGGCGGAGTCGCCGCGCCAGGAGACCCGGTTCCAGTCCGGCAGCTTCCCGGACTGCTGTGCCTCGTAGAACAGCAGGGACTTCTGTAGCGCCTCGGCGTAGTTGAAGGCCGGCGCCGCGGCGGCCACAGCCCCGTCGGTAGGTGCGGCGACGGCACCGGTCGCGGGTACGCCGGCCGCGAGCGCGAGACCGGTGGCGAGCGCGGTGACGATGGTCAGCATCCGGCGGGGCCAGGGCTGGTCGGTACGGCGGTGCGGCCAGGGCTGATCCGGCAGAGGTCGGTCGCCGCGGAGGCGTCCCGACCGTGGGGGTTGGTGCATGCGACTGCTCCTGTCGATGCGTGCCCGACGGCATCGATCGACGCGTGGCCGCGTCGGTGTGGACGGCTGCCGGCGGTGGTGGTGGCGAGGTGGCTCCAACAGGACCGGGAGCGCTCCCATGGATGACTGACAATGTAATCTGGCCGCCGGGAGTTGGGAAGCCCGCTCGGCGGCGACGCCGGGCGTCAGGAGACCGCGCAGCGTTACACCGACACGCGCGGAAACAACTCACGAAACACCCTCGCGGACACATCGCGGCCTCAGGTTCGCCCAGGTCAGACCGTTCGCCCGAGATCAGAACCAGCCGTCCGGATGCGAGCATGTGCCGTCATCCCGCTGAGATCCGGAGGAATTCTCATGCCACAGCGTCGGCACGTGGCGCGTGCGGCCGTTTCCGGCACCGCCGCCGCGGCCCTCATCGCCCTCGCCGCCCCGGCCTGGGCGAGCAGCACCATTCCACTCCACTCGCCCCACAAGGGGTCCACCGCCGCCGGCTTCGGCACGCAGAACTGCAACGACAACCGGTTCGAGGGACTCAAGGCGGATCAGGACGGCTGGCACTTCGTCCTGCCCGGCGGCCCGTCTGCGGGCAGCTTCCAGAGCATCGAACTGACCTTCGCCACCAGCGGCGGAGACCCGGTCACCGTGACCATCCCCGACGCCAGCGACCCCTACCCGGATGCCTTCTACTCGGCCAACGGTCGGGTGATCCACGCATACCTGTTCACCCCTGCCGGCTGGACCCTCAGCGACGGCAAGGCCACGATCAGCGGCCAGTCCAGCGCGTTCAACCTCAGCCACACCTGCGCCGGCCAGCCGACCCCGGAGTCGCCGACCCCCACGCCGACCAGCCCGGAGTCGCCGACGCCGACGCCCACCACTCCGGAATCACCCAACCCGGAGTCCCCGACGCCGACGCCCACCACCCCGGAGTCGCCGGTCCCGTCAGACACGCCGTCAGACACGCCGTCGGCCAGCCCGTCGGCCAGCCCGTCGGACGGCACCGGCGGTGGCGGCGGCAATCTGCCGGTCACCGGCGCGGCTGCGACGACCATGGCCCTGGTCGGCGTCGGCCTGATCGGTGGCGGTGTCGCCCTGGTCGCGCTGCGACGTCGGCGTGACGGCATCACCTTCACCAGCTGACACCACCAGTTCGAGAACGGCCGCCGGTGTCCCTCCGGCGGCCGTTCTCGTCGTGGAGCACGGTTCGGCTCGTTGCTACCGCCGGGTAGCCATCTTCGTACTGACCAGTAACAAAAGGGGGTTCATCACACCATCGAATTAGATCGATACTGAGACGACGAATCAGCAGGCCAGAGCGACTGATCCGGCATGGGGACAGATCCTCCACTGAGGAGTGAAGGCAACCTGCTGTCCTGCGATACGGAACGTACTGTTGCCGTCGCGCTGGGCGGCGCGCGACAGTACGCGGCACCTGGCGGCGCCCGTGGACGACCGCTCCCCGCCCTCCTGAGGAGATCGCGATGGCTCTACGACTGGCCGACGGAACCTCCTGGTCCGACACCCTTGCCCGGGCGGTGGCCGCCACCGGTGAAGCCTTCGACCGGCGGGCCGACGGCACCACGGTGCTGCGGAACCTGGTCAGCGGCGAGTGGCGGACCGGTGGCGCGCCGACGCCGACGCGTACCCCGGTAGACAACAGCGTGCTTGTCGACCTGCCGCGGCTGGACGCGGCGACCGCCCGCGAGGCGGTCGCCCACGCCGCCGCGGCACACGCCATCTGGGCCGACACCCCGTTGGCCGAACGCAGGTCGCGGGTCACCGACGCCCTGGACGCCCTCACCGCCCACCGCGACCTGCTGGCCCTGCTGCTGGTCTGGGAGATCGGCAAACCATGGCGGCTGGCCTGCGCCGACGTGGACCGCGCGCTCGACGGGGTGCGGTGGTACGTGGACGAGATCGAGCGGATGCTCGCCGACGGTCGCACCCCACTGCCCGGCCCGGTCAGCAACATCGCCTCGTGGAACTACCCGATGAGCGTGCTCGTGCACGCCGAGCTGGTGCAGCTGCTCGCCGGCAACGCGGTGATCGCCAAGACACCGTCCCAGGGCGGCGCGGTCTGCCTGACCGTCGCCCACGCCCTGCTGCACCGCGCCGGGCTGCCGGCCACCCTGCTCTCCGGCAGCGGCGAGGCGTTGTCCGAGGTGCTGGTACGGGCACCGGAGATCGGCGCGGTGGCGTTCGTGGGTGGTCGCTCCAACGGGGGCAAGGTGGCCGCCGCGCTGCTCGACTCGAACAAGCGCCACTTCATCGAGCAGGAAGGTCTCAACGCCTGGGGCATCTGGAACTTCTCCCAGTGGGACCTGCTCGCCGCCCACCTCAAGAAGGGCTTCGAGTACGGCAAGCAGCGCTGCACCGCGTACCCACGGTTCGTGGTCCAGCGGGACCTGGTCGACGAGTTCCTCGACATGTACCTTCCGGTGGTCCGCTCGGTCAGGTTCGGGCACCCGCTCGCGGTCGACGAGACCTGGCGTGCCGGAGACCCGCTGCCGGAGCTGGACTTCGGTCCGTTGATCAGTGCCGTCAAGGCCGACGAGTTGCACCGCAAGGTCGACGAGGCGGTACGCGGCGGCGCCGTCCCGCTGTACCGGGGCAAACTCGACGGTGCGCCGTTCCTGCCCGGGCAGGACACCTCGGCGTACGTCGCACCGTCGGTGCTGCTCGCCCCACCCGGTCGGTCCCGGCTGATGCACGCCGAGCCGTTCGGTCCGGTCGACACGATAGTCGTGGTGGACACCACGGACGAGTTGCTGGCCCAGATGAACGCCTCCAACGGCGCGCTTGTGGCCTCCCTCGCCTGCGACGACACCGACGAGGCGGCGAAGCTGGCGGTCGACCTGCAAGCGTTCAAGGTGGGCATCAACAAGCCCCGGTCCCGGGGCGACCGCCAAGAGCCGTTCGGCGGGCGGGGCGCCTCCTGGAAGGGCGCCTTCGTCGGCGGTGACCTGCTCGTCCAAGCCGTCACCGTCGGCGACGACGACCACCTCTACGGCAACTTCCAGGACCGCACCGCCCTTCCCCCGAACATCTGACCGACTCCCGGCCAGGGAAAACGCGGTGGGCAGGACCCCCGCACCGGGAGTCCTGCCCACCTCACCGTCCTCCGCATCGGAGGTCGGTCGTCTGAGCCGTCAGCCGGCGCTCTCCGCCCGTGCCGGCGCCGCGGCGGCCAGCGGCACGGTCATGGTCAGCAGGGCGCCGTCCCGCTCGACGGTGGTCGGCCGGGACAACCGGCGCAGCGTCCGCAGCATCGGCGCGTTGTCCCCCTGGATGTGCAGCACCATTGCCGCGTAACCGGCCGACTCGGCCTGCCGGGTCAGCCGACGCAGCAAGGCCGAGCCCAGCCCACGGCGCTGCCAGTCGTCGCGTACCAACAGCGCCAGCTCGGCCTCGTCACCCTCGGCCAGCAGGTTCGCCATCGCGACGACCGACTCCGCCGCCCCGCCGGAGCCGGTCGTCGCGGCGACCAGGGTCAGCCCGCGGGCCGGCTCCAGGAGCCGACGCAGTCGGGCCGGTGAGGGCAGACCCGCACCCCCCAGGTAACGGCGCTGCCGGCTCCGCGCCGAGCAGGCCTGATGCAACTCGACCACCGCCGTCAGGTCGTCCGCGACGGCCGGGCGTACGGTCAGTTCGGCACCGTCCGGCAGGACCACGGTGACCTGCTCGGCGCTGCGGCGGGCCGCCGTGGCCCCCAGTTCGAGCAGCGCCTGGGCCCGGGCGTACTCGGCCGGGGTGAAGCTCGGCGCGACCCGGCGCAGGGCGTACGACCCGCCGTTCGGGTCGGCGAGCACCATCGTCAGCCCGTCGATCCCCGGGCGGGTCAGGGCCGGTGCCGCCCGCCAGGTCACCTCGTCGGCGCCGAGCAGGGCCCGCAGCACCTCACCTGTCGCGTCCGGGTCGTGCACCAGCCGGGTCGCCAGCCCGAGTACCCGGGTCGGCTGGTCGGCCAGGCCACGCGCCTCGCTGCGCGCCACCCAGCAGTCCCGCCCCCGCCCGCGTTCGACGGCGGCGAGCAGATCCGCCTCGTCGAGGGTGTCCGGCGCGTCGACGAGGAAGTCGTCGACGGCACCGCGCTCGGTGGTGTGCACCTGCACGGTGAGGATGTTGACTCCACGCAACGCGAGGCTCGCCGTGAGCACCGACAGGTAGCCCGGCCGGTCGTCCACGGTGGCTCGGATCCGCCACAGCGTCATCGTTGCCTCCCTTCCCGTGCCACAGTCGTCCGCGGCTGTTGCCGGTCGGTTGCCTCACCGTGTCCAGCCGCGACCGGCCCTGCGGTATGCGTCACAGCCACCCGGTCAGGGGTTGGCGCTGACCGGCGGCGCACCCACCAGGTCGAGCCGGTCGCCGAGGATCACCGCGCAGGCACGGACCAGCTGGGCGAGCCGGTCCACCTCGGTGGAGTGGAAGGCTGCCGGCGTGAGGGCCTCGCTGTGCTCGCGGGACACCACCAGGACCAGCCCGGCCCGGCCGAACGGCGCGACCGCGAAATGACCGCCGTCGGGCGCGGTCATCGACCGGGCGCGCAGCGGGGTCACCTCCGGCAGCGGCGGCGGCACCGGGGTACGCCAGCTGGCGTGCCCCACCGTCGCACCGCCACCGCCGGTACGGGACGCCCAGTCGACCGGCACCACCGCGGCGACCGCCCAGTCGGCGGCGAGCAGCCCCGGTACCGCGTCGACAAGGGTGGCCAGGCCGTCGGCCGGGTTGGCCGCGACCTGGGCCAGCAGCTCGGCGTCCTGACCGGTGGTGGTGGGCGCGCCGATCGCCCGCCAGACCCCGTCCACCCGTACGCCGGGGATCGCCGCCAGACCGGCCAGCAGCCGCTCCACCCGGGCGGCGCCCGGCCACACCACTGTGAAGTCGTCGACCGCCCGCCCGCCGAGGCGTTCCAGCACGACCACCTGGACGATGTCCGCCCCCGACACGCCGAGGGTGCGCGCCACCTGACCGAGCGTGCCTGGACGGTCCGGCAGGGTGACCCGAACGCGCAGCAACATTTCAAACCCCTCCGCTCGGCGGGCCGGCACACTGGCCGGCAGGCTGGTCCCAGCCTGGCAGTTGACCATTTCGTCCCTGTTGCGGCGGCATGTCCCGAGGGTCAAACCTGACCTTGACAACCCGCCGGAGCTGCCATGGACTGTCCGGATGACCGAACCGACCGCCGGCTCGCCCGCCGGTCTGGATCTCGACCGACTCCACGGCTACCTGGCGGCGCACCACCCCGAGCTGGCCACCGGCCCGTTACGGGCCGAGCTGATCGCCGGGGGCCGGTCGAACCTGACCTACCTGGTGCACGCCGGCGGGCGGGACGTGGTGCTGCGCCGCCCACCGCTCGGGCATGTGCTGGCCACCGCGCACGACATGGCCCGGGAGTTCCGGGTCATCTCGGCGCTCGCCCCGACCGATGTCCCGGTGCCCGGCGCCCTGCTGCTCTGTTCGGAGCCGGACGTGCTGGGCGCGCCGTTCTACCTGATGGAACGGGTGCGGGGCGAGGTGTTCCGCAGCCGCTCCCGGACCGACCAGCTCACCGCCGAGCAGCGACACGGGCTGGCCATGGCGATGATGGACACCCTGGCGGCGCTGCACACGGTCGAGCCGGCTGCTGTCGACCTGGCCGACTTCGGCCGCCCGGAGGGGTTCCTGGCCCGGCAGGTCCGCCGCTGGTCGGGCCAGCTCGACCGGTCCCGCAGCCGACCGTTGCCGGGCATCGACGAACTGCGCGACCGGCTCGCCGCCACCGCACCCGACGGTGCCAACGCCGGCCGGATCGTGCACGGTGACTTCCGGCTGGACAATCTGCTCGCCGCCGTGGAACCGGTGACGGTGACGGCGGTGCTGGACTGGGAGATGGCCACCCTCGGCGATCCACTTGCCGACCTGGGGCTGCTGCTGACCTACTGGGACGTGCTCGGCGGCAGCGAGGTCTCCGACGGCAACCCGGTCGCCGACGGCCTCGGCCCGCGAGCCGGTTTCCCCGACGGTGCCGAGCTGATCGACAGGTACGCCGGCCGCAGCGACGTCGACGTCGGTCCCCTGCACTGGCACATCGCGCTGGGCTGCTTCAAACTCGCAGTCATCTGCGAGGGCATCCACTACCGGCACACCCTCGGCCAGACCCTCGGCGAGGGCTTCGACACCATCGGCGGCCTCGTTGCCCCGCTTGTCGCACACGGACTGACCGCGGTGAAGGAGGCCTGATGGACTTCGCGTACGACGCACGGACCGAGCAGCTGCGCGCGGAGCTGACCGATTTCCTGGAGCAGCACGTGTACCCGGCCGAGGGGGTGCACGCCGCCCAGGTGGCCGCCGCCGGTGACCCGTGGGCCCGCCCCGCCGTGCTGGGCGAGCTGAAGGCCGAGGCACGCCGGCGCGGCCTGTGGAACCTCTTCCTGCCCGATCCGCGCCACGGTGCCGGGCTGACCAACCTCCAGTACGCTCCGCTGGCCGAGCTGACCGGGCGCAGCCCGCATCTCGCCCCGGAGGCGCTGAACTGCGCCGCGCCGGACACCGGCAACATGGAACTGCTCGCCGAGTTCGGCTCTCCCGCGCAACAGGAGCGCTGGCTCACCCCGCTGCTGGCTGGCGAGATCCGCTCCGCGTTCTGCATGACCGAGCCCGACGTGGCCTCCTCCGACGCGACGAACATCGCCACGTCGATCAGGCGCGACGGTGACCACTACGTCATCGACGGCCGCAAGTGGTGGTCCTCCGGCGCGATGGACCCGGCCTGCGAGATCCTCATCGTGATGGGCAAGACCGACCCGGACGCCGACCGGCACCGGCAGCAGAGCATGATCCTGGTCCCCCGCGACACCCCCGGGGTCACGGTCCGCCGGGGCATGCGGGTCTTCGGCTACAGCGACGCCTCGCACGGCGGTCACGCCGAGATCGACTTCGAGGACGTACGCGTGCCGGCGGAAAACCTGGTCGGCGCCGAGGGCACCGGTTTCGCCATCGCCCAGGCCCGGCTCGGCCCCGGCCGGATCCACCACTGCATGCGCCTGATCGGGATGGCCGAGCGGGCACTGGAGCTGCTCTGCCACCGGGCCATCGAGCGGGTCGCCTTCGGCCGCCCCCTCGCCGAGCAGGGCGTGGTACGCGAATGGATCGCCGAGGCCCGGGTCCGCATCGAACAGGCCCGGCTGCTGGTCCTCAAGACGGCCTGGCTGATGGACACCGTCGGCAACAAGGGTGCGCACGCCGAGATCCAGGCCATCAAGATCGCCACCCCCGCGATGGCCGAGTGGGTGATCGACAAGGCCATCCAGGCGTACGGGGCAGCCGGAGTCAGCCAGGACACCCCCCTCGCCGCGCTCTGGGCCCAGGCCCGCACGCTACGCCTCGCTGACGGCCCCGACGAGGTGCACCGCAACAGCCTCGCCAAGCGCGAGCTACGCCGCTGGACCACCCCTACCTGAGCACGGCCCGCCCGCCCCCATCTGAGTGCGGCCCGACCGTCCCCGCGTCAGCGTCGCCACGCCCGCACGTGGATGTGGCTGCGCAGGACTTGTCGGACCATCCCTAGTCGCAGGTGCTGCCAAGAGTCGAAGGACTACACCACCACCGCCCCCGGAAGTCACTTTCCGTGTCCATCGAGCCTGCCGCCTAAGGTGGTGTCTGACGCCTTTGCTCTGCTTCAACCGACGCAACGGTCACGCTGAGTGTCCTCGGTAGTCCGATAGCTGAATCTCGTCTCGCCGTTGCCGCTGGTCATACGCCAGTGCGTAGGTTGAAGCAGAGCAAAGCGTGCGAGGTGGCAGGTGGGACCGCGGGCGGGGAGTCACACGGCGTCAGATGCACGGAGAGTTGTCGGCTGCTCGGTGTGGTGTGGGCAACCTGGGTGCGGCACGCACGAATTCTTCGCCCGACGGGCAGGCCAGGACCGATCCGGGGCTCCGTGTGTTCGTGGGCCGGCGCGTTGATCCGGTCGGCGTCCGGCCCGGCGGCCGAGCTCGGGCTCAGGCGGAGGCGCGTTCGACGAACTGGGTGTCCAGGACGACGTGTGGGGCGGGGATCTCGTCGCCGCGGATGCGGGCGACAAGCAGCCGCGCCATCTGCCGGCCCATCTCCTCCACGGGCTGGAACACCGACGTCAGCGGCGGCTCGGCCTGCCGGGCGATCGGCTCGTCGCCGAAGCCGACCACGGCCACATCCTGCGGCACTCGGCAGCCGGCCTCGCGCAGTGTCCGCAGGGCGCCGAAGGCCATCAGGTCGGCGGCCACGAACACGGCGTCCAGGTTGGGGCAGCGCTCCAGCAGCTGCCGCATGGCCGTCGCCCCGCTCTCCTCACTGAAGTCGCCGTACGCGATCAGGTCGGGGTCGACGCCGAACCCGGCGGTACGGACCGCGTCCCGGTAGCCGGACAGCCGGGCCAGGCCGGCGCCCATGTCCTGCGGACCGGCGATGGTGGCGATGCGCCGCCGGCCCCGTCCGGCGAGATACTCGACGGCCTGCCGGGCCCCGCCGGCGTTGTCGACGTCGACGAATGAGACGGGCTGCGCCTCGGGGTGCAGCATCCGCGCGGGCCGCCCGCCGAGCACGGTGGGCAGGTCCCGCTCCTCCAGCAGGGTGGGCAGCGGGTCGTCGTCGTGCAGCGACAGCAGCAGTACCCCGTCGACGTGCTGGTTGGTGAGGTGGTGCTCGACGCGTTCCCGCTCCAGCGGCGACTGGGCCATGGCCAGCCACAGCTGCAACGGCGTCTCCAGCAGGGCGGAGCTGATCCCCCGGACGATGCCGGCGAAGAACGGCTCGGCGAAGATCCGCTCACCGGACTCGCTCACCACCAGGGCCACCGAGTCGGTCCGCTGGGTGACCAACGCCCGCGCGGCACGGTTCGGCACGTACCCCAGTTCGGCGATGGCCTGTTGCACGGCGGCCCGGGCCTCCGGACTCACCTGCGGAGAGCCGTTGACCACGCGGGAGACCGTGCCGCGGCCGACTCCGGCACGGGCGGCGACCGCGTCAAGCGTCGGCCGCCCGAGCGACCGGGTGCGCTGCGTTGTCATCGTCTCTCCTCCGACATCAGGCGGCCCCGGCACCTTCACCAGCGTCGGTGCCGGGCCGCCCGTTACTGGCTGGCCATCGCCCTATTGTGCGGCCAGACCGTTGCGTCGGATCACCTCCGCGTACCACCTGGCACTGGACTTGGGGATGCGCGTCTGCTTGTCGTAGTCGACGTAGATCATGCCGAACCGCTTCGTGTAGCCCCAGGCCCACTCGAAATTATCCATCAGCGACCAGGCGAAGTATCCACGCAGGGGGACGCCCGCGCTGATCGCCTCGTGGCAGGCGCGCAGGTGGGCGTCGAAATAGGCAAGCCTGTCGACGTCGTCGACCTGACCGTCGACCACCTCGTCGACGAAGGCCGACCCGTTCTCGGTGACGTAGAGCGGAAGGTCCGTGTACTCCTCGTGCACCCGGCGCAGCGTCTCCACCAGACCGGGGGCGTCGATCTCCCACCCCATGTCGGTCACCGGCACGCCCCGGGTGACGAACCGGACATCCTCGCTCCCCGGCCAGCAGGCCTGGGCCCGCCAGTAGGCTTCCGGCTGCTCACCGGGGATCGGCGCGGCCACCACGTGCCGGCTGTAGTAGTTGACCCCCACCACGTCCAGCGGCGTGGCGATGGTGGCCAGGTCGCCCTCGTGAACGTGGCTGAAGTCGGTCACCTTCGCCAGGTCGTCGACCAGATCGTCGGGGTACGCGCCGCGCAGGATCGGGTCGAGGAAGAACCGGTTGGCCAGCGCGTCGATCCGCCGGGCCGCGTCGACGTCGCCCGGCGCGTCGCTGGCCGGAGTGACCGGGTACAGGTTCACGGTCACCCCGAGCTGCGCCCCGGGCACCGCCGTACGCAGCGCCTGCACGGCCAGCCCGTGCCCGAGCATCAGGTGGTGTCCGGCACGGACCGCGTCGGCCCCGTCGGAACGGCCCGGGGCGTGCACCCCGGAACCGTAGCCGAGGAAGGCCGAGCACCAGGGCTCGTTGAGGGTCGTCCAGTACTTCACCCGATCGCCGAGCGCGTCCGCCATCAGCAGGGCGTAGTCGGCGAACCGGGCGGCGGTGTCCCGGGCCGGCCAGCCCCCGGCATCCTCCAACTCCTGCGGCAGATCCCAGTGGTAGAGGGTGAGCCAGGGCTCGATCCCGTTGGCCAACAGCTCGTCGACCAGCCGCTGGTAGAAGTCGAGCCCTGCGGCGTTCGCCGGACCCGACCCGCCCGGTTGCACCCGGGGCCAGGAGACCGAGAACCGGTACGACTTCAACCCCAGCTCGGCCATCAGCCGGACGTCGTCGCCGAGCCGGTGGTAGTGGTCGCAGGCGACGTCGCCGGTGTGCCCGGCAACCGTCCGACCCTCGGTGTGGCTGAAGGTGTCCCAGATCGACGCGGTCCGGCCGCCCTCGTTCGCCGCGCCCTCGATCTGGTACGCGGCGGTCGCCGCGCCCCAGAGGAAGCCGGGCGGGAAGGTCAGCGGCGGACGTTCGTCGAGGACGCCGACGGCGGGCGGGGTGGCGGGGTTGCTCACGACTTGACTGCACCTTCCATGATCCCGCCGATGATCTGGCGGCCGAAGAGAAGAAAGACGAGCACCAGCGGGATGGTGCCGACCGCCGTGGCGGCGAAGACCTGGGAGTAGTCCGTGTAGTAGGCGTACGACAGGAAGGAGAGCGAGACCTGGAGGGTCGGGTTCTCCGGGGTGAGGATCGCGTACGGCCAGAGGAAGGAGTTCCAGGTCTCCATGAAGGTGAGCAGACCGAGCACGCCGGCCGCCGGACGCAACGCGGGCAGCACGATGTTCCAGTAGATCCGGAACGTGCTCGCACCGTCGACGCGACCGGCCTCGATCAGCTCATCGGAGATCGCCTGGCTGGCGTACTGCCGCATCATGAACACGCCAAATGCGCTGACCAGGAACGGCACGGTCACCGCGTAGAGGGTGTCGTACCACCCCAGCGACTGCATCATGCTCCAGAGCGGGATGAGGCCCATCTGGGTCGGGATCATCATGGTGACGATGATCGCCAGCAGCAGCACGTTGCGACCGCGGAAGCGCAGCTTCGCGAAGGCGAAGCCGGCGAGCGAGCCGGTGAGCACCACCGACACGGTGACCACCGACGAGACGATGATCGAGTTCATCAGGCCCTTGAGGAAGTTGGCCGCGTCGTTGTCGAGCACCCGCCCGAAGTTGTCACCGAACGCGCCAGCCGGGGTCATCGGCGGTGGCACGTCATTGATCGACTCCAGGCTGCGGGTGCCGATCACGATCATGTAGTAGAAGGGGTAGATCGACAGCAGCGCCGCCAGGACGAGCGCCATGTAGGTAAGGGGACTGGTGCGCCACAGGCGCTTTGAAGCCGAGATCATCGATCTCTCCTCACTTGGCCGCGCGGCGGACGAGTACGAAGTTGATCAACGACACGAAGACGATGATCATGAAGATCGCCCAGGCGACCGCGGCCCCGTAACCTGCGGTACTCAGGTTGTAGATGCCCTTCTCGTACATGTACATGGCCAGCGTCTGGTACTCCCGCTGGTTGCCGCCGATGATGCTGCCGTTGGCGAAGAGCAGCGGCTCGGTGAAGAGCTGCATGCCGCCGATCGTGGAGAGGATGACCACGAAGATGAAGGTGGGCTTGAGCATCGGCAGGGTGATCTGCCAGAACTGCCGCCACTGGCTGGCACCGTCGATCGCGGCCGCCTCGTACAGGTCCTTCGGGATGGCCTGCATGCCGGCGAGCAGGATCAGGGTGTTGTAGCCGGTCCATCGCCAGTTGACCATCGTGGCGATCGCGGTCCAGGAACTCCACTCCTGGGCGCGCCAGTCGATCTGGTCCACCCCGACGAGGCTGAGCAGCCAGTTGAACAGGCCGAAGTCGCGCTGGAAGAGCATGCCGAAGACGATCGCGACGGCGGCCACCGACACCACGTTCGGCACGAAGATGGCCATCCGGAAGAAGGTCTTGGCGCGCAGGAAGGTCTGGTTGAGCAGGTTCGCCAGGAAGAGCGCCATCAGCAGCTGCGGGATGGTCGACAGGGCGAAGATGCCGAACGTGTTGACCAGCGCGTTCCAGAAGTAGCTATCGGAGAGCAACTCGGTGTAGTTGTCGAACCCGATGAACGTGTGCTCGCCGATCATGTCCCAGTCGTGCAGCGACATCCAGGCGGTGCGCAGCATCGGGTACAACCCGAAGGTCCCGAAGATCAGGAAGAACGGCGCGATGTAGAGGTACGGGGAGTACTTGAGATCCAGGCGGTTGAAGAGATATCCCCGGCGGCGGTGGGAGGGGGGATCGGGGGGTGGTGCTGCTGGCGACGGCGGCGCCGTCGTGGCCGACAGGCTCATGCGAATTTCCTTTTCCAGCGAGGCACGGGGGTCCTCGCGCAGGATGCTGCGCGGTGGGGACCGACCGGTGGCGTCCGGGGAGTCCCGAACGCCACCGGAGGGGAATCACTCAGAAGACACCCTGAGTCTTCGCGTCATTCGTGAACTGCTCCCAGGCCTTGTCCTTGCTGGCCTGCCCGTTCTCGAAAGCCCGCATCGCCGGCTCGAACGCGTTCTCCTTCACCGCCTGGTGCTTCGGGCCCAGGTGCACCGGCTCGATCTTGGCGACGCTCTCACCGAAGATCTTGCCGGTCGGCGCGTTGCTGAAGTACTCGTTGGTGTAGCTGAGGAAGGCCTCGTTCTTCAGCGCCTCCAGGTTGGTGGGCAGCGGGCCCTTGGCCTTGAAGGCCTCCACCTGGTTGGTGGCGTTGGTCAGGAACTCGGCGAGCTTCGCCGCCTCGGCCGGGTACTTGCTCTGCTCCGGCACGGCCAGCCAGGAGCCGCCCCAGTTGCCGCCGCCACCCGGCACCGCCGCCACGTCCCACTTGCCCTTGTTGGCCTCGCCGGAGTTGTCCGCGACGATGCCGAGCATCCAGGACGGGCAGAAGGTGGCCGCGAAGGTGCCCTGCTTGAAGCCACCGGACCACTCAGGCGACCAGGTGGACGCCTTGGCGGAGATGTCGACCATCGAGGTCGCGGTGTCCCAGGCGGCCTTCACCGCGGGGCTGGTGTCCGCGATGATGTTGTTTTCCTTGTCGTAGAACAGGTCGCTGCCCTGCTGGAACAGCACGCCGTTCGAGACTGCGGTGATCGAGTCGACGAACGCCTTGCCGGTGGCCTGCTTGTACTTCTGGCCAGTCTGGTGGAAGCCGTTCCAGTCCGGCCAGAGCGCCGAGACCGCGTCCCGCTCGGTGGGCAGCCCGGCCGCCTCGAACAGGTCCTTGCGGTAGCAGACGGCGAGGCTGCCGACGTCGGTCGGCAGGCCGATCAGCCGACCGTCCGGCGCCTTGCCCAGCTCCCACTTCCAGGGCAGGTAGTCGTCGGAGATTTCGGACGACACCAGCGGAGTGAGGTCAGCCCAGTTGCGCGGGTTGGCCTTGAACTCGTTGAGGATGCCCTCTTCCAGGGCGGTCACGTCAGCCGCGCCCTTGCCGGTGGCGAGGTAACGAACCAGCTTGGGCCGGTACTCGCCGAGCTGGGCGGTCTTGCGCAGCTCGACCTTGATACCGGTCTGCTGCTCGTACTGCTTGACCAGTTCGTCGTAGCCGAACTCGCCGAAGGTGTCGACAACCAGCTTCGCGGGCTTCTCGCCCTCGGCCGGCGTGTCGTCGTCATTGCCGCAGGCCGCGAGCCCGCCGATGGCGGTGATCGCGGCCAGGGTGGCTGCCGCCATGCGGGAACGCCGCGTGGTGAGGCTCATCCTGACCCCTCTTTCGATGGTGAGGCTGCTTTTGTCTGTGGTGGGGGGTGCCGCAGCGCCTGCCGGCACCGACTCGGTCAGCCGGCGTCGGCGCCCACGGGCGCGACATGTGATCCACGCCTCTTGGGAACGCTCCCATGAGATTGCCGGCAGGTGTCGGGAGTGTCAATAGTCCAGTGGGAGCGATCCCAGATCGTTACCACGCAGCTCGTTTGACCCGGCAAACAATCGGGAACCGCAGATAGGTTGCGCGCTCGCAAGCAATTCCGGGTTCGGAAACGACCGTCAGCAGAAACGACGCAGCAGGGTGTCGACCCGACCGGCGTCGAAGGCCGCCGGATCGAACCCGGCACCCACCCAGTCCCGCATCGTCCGATGCTCCGGATGATCCGGCTCGGCCAGCGCGGCGAGCATCACCAGATAACCCTGCGGCCCACCGACGTCCTCCGGCGGGCAGGCCCGCTCCCCGTCGAGGCAGCTCGGATAGCGCTCGTCCACGTCGGCGGTGAAGGCGTCCTCCACCAGCAGGTCGTGCTCCCACCAGTCGCCGAAGTCGTACGTGTAGTGGAACCGGCTGCCCTTGCCGACCACCGCGTCCAACCGGACGTCCAGCTCGTCGTGCAGGGCAAGCTCGCCGTCCGGGTCGGGCTCGCCGTACTGCACACCGTCGATCTCGAACGAGTGCAGGTGACAGTCGCGCCAGCCCATCGCGTGCTGCACCACCCGGTGCAGTCGATCCAGGGTGTATCCGCCGGGTACCAGCACCCGGCGCCAGATCGCCGGACGAACCCCGGACAGGGACATCCTCAGCTGGAAGATCTGACGCGGCATGGGTGTCCCATCCTCCCTCGGCATAGGCTGCGAGCATGATCTGCCGAGCGTGCCGGGCGCGGCGGCACGACGACTGCCCGGGCCGGAACTGGTGCGACTGCCAGCACCGTACCCCCCGACCCACCCCTCCCGTCACCGGTCCGGCCGGCGAATGAGCGACCGAGCACCGATTTCCGTTCTCTGGCCGGATCCGTCAGCCGATCCGGTGGACGACGACACGCTCATCGCCCGGTACGGCCGGACCGACCGACCGCATCTGCGGATGAACTTCGTGACGAGTGTCGACGGCGCGGTCAGTCTCGACGGCTACTCGGCCGGGCTGTCCGGCGCACCTGACAAGCGGGTCTTCGGGCTGCTCCGGATGCTCTGCGACGCACTGCTGGTGGCGGCCGGCACGCTGCGCCACGAGGGCTACCGGGCGATCCGGCTCGACGAACGACGCCGGGCCTGGCGACGCACGCACGGGCTGACCGAGTACCCGACCCTGGTCGTGGTCTCCGGCTCCCTGGACCTCGACCCGGCCCAGGCCGCCTTCGCCGACGCACCCGTCCGCCCCGTGGTGCTCACCCGCCCGGACGCGGCGGCACCCCCCGGCCTGTCCGCCGTGGCCGACCTGGTGCGCTGCGGTGACGACCGGGTCGACCTGGTCGCCGGGCTGGCCGAACTACGCCGTCGCGGACTCGGTCAACTGCTCTGCGAGGGCGGTCCGCAGCTGTTCGGTGCGCTCACCGCCGCCGACCTGGTCGACGAGGTGTGCCTCTCCGTCGCGCCCCTGCTCGCCGGGGCCGGACCCGGTCGGATCACCGCCGGTGTTCCGAGCCTGGCCGCCCGGAGCCTGCCGCTGCGTCACGTGCTGCTCGCCGACGACGGCACCCTGCTGCTGCGCCACGCCCGGAACTGACCGGACCGCAGCCGGCACCGCCGCGCCGCGAGCACTCGACCTGGCCGGCGCCGGACCGGTCCGCGCACCGGCGGCGCAGGCCCGTCAAGTTGCCCAAATACCCGCAAAGACGCAGGTCAGCTCACTACGGTGAACCGGTATCGGCGGCTGCCGGAAGGCGGGGAACGTTGACGCGCGAGGTGGTCGAGCTACGGGTCCACGGGGTTTCCGGAGCGTCCGCCGAAACACTGCTGGACCATCCCGTCGTGACCAGGGTCGCCGGCGACGACAACGCCGGGTTCTACCGCCCCCGGCCCGGCTTCGGCGAGAGCGACCGGCCGCAGGCACTGCGGGTTGAGGCGTACCGCTGGGGAGCGCTGACCGCCGGTGGCGCGGTGCGTACCTTGTCGCTGCTGTTCCTGCTGCCGTTCATGCTCGTCAACCTCGCGGTCTGGACGCGGCCGGCGACCGGCGGGGCCGGTGGTGTGATCGGCCCGCTGTGCCGGCTGCTCGCCGCGACCCTGACCGCCGCGTTCACGCTCTCCATGGTGGGCGTGACCATCGACATCATCGGCTGGCAGTGCATTCCCTACCAGCCCTGTGTGCGCGGTCGCGGCTACCTGTCGTGGCTTGGCGACCTACCGCTCGGACCCCGTCTGGCGCTGCTCGCTCTGATACCGATCGCTGCCTTGCGGCTGCTCTGGTGGCTCGGCGAACGCTCCGCCCGGGTGTTCGAGGCGTTTCCGGCCGCCCGTGGACAGGACCGCACCGTCGGCGGCGAGGATCGGGTCGACAGCCCCGGATTCTGGAACGACGAGCTGGTGGTACGCAGGCTGCGCGCCATCCACGTCGCGGTCGGGCTGGGCGTACTCGACGTCAGCCTGCTCGGCGCCCTGACCTATCTCTATCCCACCGCGGTTGGTCACCTGCTCTTCGGCGCTGCCTGGGTGCTGCTGGCGGCCTGTGCCGTGCTGCTTCTCCGGCCGGCACGGGTCGCACCGGACGGAGCGGGTCGAGGGCCGGTCGACCTGCGCGGCGTCCTACCGCTGCGGATCGGTGCCATCACGCTCACCGTGCTGGCTCTCGCCTACAGCGCGGTGCCGTTGGAGCCGGAGCCGCCACACGGGCAGTTGCCCGGTCACGCAGGCGCGGTGGCCGCGCTGGTGGCGACCCAGGCCGCGCTGCTCGGCGCGCTCGTCGCGGTGACCCTGCTCCAGCGCCGACACAGCCCGACCGCCAGGACCTCGTGGCTGGGTGGGCTCGCCAGCCCGGTCTTCGCCGCGATGGCGGTCGCCGTCTCGTACGGTTTCGCGGCCGCCCTCGTCTACCGGGTCGCGGACCTGCTCGACCGGGGGGAGATCCCGAACCCGGCCCGACAGAACCCCCCTGGCGCGCCGCCGTTGGAACCACCGGTCTCCTACCGCTGGGCGGCCCTGGCCGGATTGGTCACGGTCCTGGTCGTCGCCGCCACGGTGCTCTGGCGGATCGCGGTGACCCGCCGGCAGCGACGCCGGATGGCCGAGGAGATCGTCCGGCGGGACTTCCCCGACCCGCCGCCGGAGGCCCGGTCCCGACGCGAGGACGTCCGGGAGATCATCGCGCGGGCCGCGATCGCCGAGCACCTGGGGCCGGTCTTCACCGTGTTCCTGGCGCTGTCGGTGGTCGGCGTCGCCGTCGTCGCGTTGGACGTGGTCGGGATCGGGCCGTCGGAGCTGAGCCGACGGCTGGCCGGCACCGACGGCATGGCGGCCACGAACCTGGCCCTCGCCACCGATGTCGGGATGTACGTCATCGGCCTGGTCGGGCTCGGCATCGTGGTGCTCGGGTTGTTCTCCTACCGCTCCGACGAGACCCGGCGCACGGTGGCGGTGATCTGGGACCTCGGCACGTTCTGGCCGCGCACCGTGCACCCCTTCGCGCCGCCCTGCTACGCCGAGCGGGCCGTGCCGGAACTGGCCAAGCGGGTCGCGGCGCTCGCCGACCACGGTGGGGTGATCCTCTCCGGGCACAGCCACGGCTCGGTGCTGGCCGCCGCCACCCTGCTCCAGTTGCCGTCCCGGGTGCTGCCCCGGGTGGCGCTGCTGACCCACGGCAGCCCGCTGCACCGGGTGTACGCACGCCTGTGCCCGGCCTTCTTCGGCGACCCGACCCTCACCGAACTGGGCGACCGGATCGGGTGGCGGTGGGTGAACCTGTGGCGGGACACCGACTCGGTCGGCGGGCCGATCTTCTCGGCCCACCGCCCCGGACAGCGGCCGCACGTCGCGGGACCCGCCGGCACTGTCGACCGCCGGCTGCGCGACCCGCGTGGCATCACCGTGCCGCCCGACGACACCGTCCCGCCGCCGATCAACAGGCACTGGCCGTACCACACGGACGAGGCGTACGAGGCGGCCGTGCGGGAACTGGCCGGGCGGCTCGAACCAGGTGCCGGCAGCGGATCCGCTGCCGCGGTGGCACAAGATGCCTGACCTGCGGGCACCGGTGCCACCCGGTGGCGAACTGGGGCGAGCCGGCGGCGCGGGTCCCGCACGGCCTCGGTTGGCCGGCACGTTGCTGGCCGGGGCGGGCCTGGTCGACGTGCTCACCGCGTACGGCAACACGGTCACCGACCACTACGTGATCATCGCCGAGGAGGGCACGTACCACCTCGACGTGACCGGGTGGGCCTGGGCTCACCTGGTCGTCGGCGCCGCCGCCCTGCTGGCGGGACTGGCGGTGCTGACCGGACGGCGGTTCTGGACCCTGGTCGGCATCGGCTGTGCCACCGTCGGGATCGCCATCGGGGTGGTCGTCCTGCCGTACCTGCCGGTCCGGGCGGTGCTCACCGTGGCGCTCTACGCCGCCGCCCTCCGCCTGCTGGTGCGCCACCGCCGGGCGGGGCGACCGGAGGACGGCCCAGTCACCGCCCCACCGTAGTCGAACGGCCCTCGCAGATCCGGCCGGTGCGGGCCGGGTCGGCCTCCCGGTTGGTGGACCAGATCGGGTTCAGCGACAGCAGCAACTCGGGCGCCTGCCAGGCCGCACCCATCCGTTGCAGCACGTCGTACTCGCGGCGCGGCTCGTTCACCGGGTCACCGGCGATGAAGTCGACAAGCCGGTCCTGGACGCTCTGCCGACCGAGCAGGCCGCCATGGAAGGCGGGCCGCTCGTAGACCGGGATGCGGGCGTACTCGCCGGGTGGCGCCTCGACGGCGCTGACGGTCGGCAGGAAGGCGATCATCCGTACCCCGGCCACCGGGCAGAGCGTGCGGTTGCGGTAGAAGGGCGCCTCGGCGAGCACCGACCGGACGAACGGCTCGTCCGGATTGCTGTCGATCTCGCGGAAGAGGTTCGACGCGCCGGAGAGCAGGCGCAGCTCCCAGCCGGCCGCCACGCCCCACCCGGAGTGCCCGGGCGGCGGATAGTAGGCCCGCCCCGGTCGGACCAGCGGGCTGAACAGCAGCGCGGTGTCCACCGGTGACGGCTGTGGCCACTTCTCCAGGTAGGTGCTGATCACCATCGCGCCCTCGCTCTGCCCGACAAGCGCCACCGGCCGGCGGGTCCGGCGGTGCACCTCGTCGATATGTTGAGCCAGCAACGCCGCGCTGGAGCCCAGCGTGCGGTGGGTGGCCTGCGGCCCGTACGGCCGGGGCTGCCCCCGCTCGTCCAGCCCGAGGTAGGAGAAGCGCACCACCCGGGGGTCGGCCGGTGGCGTACCGTCCCAGCTCGAATCGTGACCGGCGAGGACGATCACCGTGTGCCGGACCCGGTCGGGCAGTCGCTGGGTGACCACCGGCGGATCCCACTGCCGGTGACCGCCCACCGCCATGCCGACCGCACCCTGCGCCGCCACCGACCCGAAGATCACGAGGACGATCACCAGCGGTGCCACCGGCACCCGGGCCCACCGGATCCGGACCGGCAGCGTCGCCGCGCGCACGGTCTGCCGCCACAGCAGCCCGTTCACCGCTCCGGCGAGACCGGCGAGGATGATGTCCGCCCAGCCGGGGGTCGCCGCGATCAGCGCAGCGGTGAGGGTGAGCACGACGAAGTTCAGCGAGGACCAGCCGAGCAGCGCCGCCGACGGCAGGCCACGCCACCAGTGCTGCGCCACACCGGCGCGTTGCAGGAACGGTGCGACAAGCAGCATCGGCAGCAGTGAGGCGAGCAGGTACCAGGAGAGCGACACCACGGAGAACGCCACCGACAGCGCCGCCCACGGCGAGATGATCACGGCGGCGAGCGCCGCGACCTCCACGTTGCGCCGGACCAGCCAGCGCCATGACGGTCGGGGCACCTCGGCCGGCCAGGCCAGGGCGGTCAGGCCGGCGGAGAGCACGCCGCGTAACGCGACCACCGCCAGCAGCCCGAGCAGGAAGGTCGACCACGAGTCGTGGTAGACCAGCAGCCACCGCAGGTCGTGGTAGGAGTCGTACGGCCAGACGGCGGTGACCTGCGGCGCGAGCGGCCGGGCGGACTGGAGGCCGACCCCGACCAGGAGCGCCGATTCCGCGACCGCCGGGACGGTGGCGAGCGCGAGCAGCCGGGTCAGTCTGCGCCTCTCCTCCACGGCCCCCTCCGTCCTCGCCACTCGCAGGATCCCCCGAATCGGCGGTGCGCGGAGCCGATCCACCGAGACGGTCCGCACGCCACGTCAGCGCGTCGTCGCCGTACGCGGTCGACGGCAGACCGCGACGTGCTCTGCGCCGCGTCGCGTGGCGGCCTGTCGTACTCCTCCGGCAGGATGCAGGGCGTGTGTGCCGACCGCGACGACCAGCCGAGCGGAGTTGCTTGATGACCGACCAGGGGTTCGACGGCCCAGGCGAGGGGGTGGGCCGGGTGCTGGGCACCGCCGACGCCACTCCCCTGCAGTTCTGGACGGCGGTCGCCCCGGGCAGCTATCTCCAGCTCGATGACGTGGTGGTGACCCGGCGGGAACTGCCCGACCGGGAGCCGGTGACCATCGCCGGGGTGGTCACCCAGGTCCGGGCGCGGCACGAGGGCGCGCAGTTCGACTCGGACGTCTTCGCCATCGCCGACGGCACGCTGCCCGCGCAGGTGCAGGAGGCCGCCGAGATCACCACCACCCGGGTCGATCCCGAGTTCTACGTGCCGCCGCAGCCGGGTGCCGTGGTGCACCGGGCGGAGGGCGACGCACGGGCCCGGGCGCTGCACTTCGACCGGATGGAACGGCGGATCCCGATGGGCACCGGCCGGGACGGTGTGCCGGTCTACCTGAACGCCGACTTCCTCGACGGCAGCCGGGGCGCCCACGTGTCGATCTCCGGCATCTCCGGGGTGGCCACCAAGACCAGCTTCGCCACCTTCCTCCTCTACTCGGTGTTCCGCTCCGGCCAGCTCGGCGGCGACGCGGTGAACGCCAAGGCCCTGATCTTCAACGTGAAGGGCGAGGACCTGCTCTTCCTCGACCATCCGAACGCCCGGCTCGACGATCCGACCCGGGCCGCGTACGCCCGGCTCGGCCTGGTCGCGGACGCCTTCCCCGACGTCCGGGTCTACGCGCCGCCCCGGGTCGGTGACTCGTCCGGCACGCCGGACGTGAGCAGCCGACTCACCGGCGTGGACAGCTTCTACTGGACGCTCACCGAGTTCTGCGCCGACCGCCTGCTGCCGTACGTCTTCGCCGACGCCGACGACGAGCGGCAGCAGTACACGATGGTGGTCCATTCCGTCGCCGCCCACCTGGCCCGGTACGCCCAGCCAGCCGACGGCGGCGTCAGCATCGACGGCGTCCGCCTGGGCAGCTACGGCGACCTGGTGGACCACGTCGTCGAGCAGCTCAGCGACGACGAGACGCGCGGCGACTGGGCGGGCAGCGCGGTGGGTCTGGGCACGGTGAACGCGTTCGCCCGCCGGCTGATCGGCAGCAAGAAGGACCTGTCCCGGCTGATCCGCGGGGACCTGGCCACCCGCCGCCCGCACAGCATCAACACCGCCGAGTCCGCCCAGGTCACAGTGGTCGACCTGCACAACCTGCCGGACCGGGCGCAGCGCTTCGTGGTCGGTGTGACGCTCAAGAGCGAGTTCGAGCGCAAGGAGAAGTCCGGCACCGCCAAACCGTTGCTGTTCGTGGTGCTCGACGAGCTGAACAAGTACGCCCCCCGCGAGGGGTCCTCCCCGATCAAGGAGGTGCTGCTCGACATCGCCGAGCGGGGCCGGTCACTAGGGGTGATCCTGATCGGCGCGCAGCAGACCGCGAGCGAGGTGGAGCGGCGCATCGTCACCAACTCCGCCATCCGGGTGGTGGGCCGGCTGGACCCGGCCGAGGCGTCCCGCCCGGAGTACGGTTTCCTCCCACCGGCCCAGCGGCAGCGCGCGCTGCTGGCCAAGCCGGGCACGATGTTCGTCAACCAGCCGGACATCCCGGTGCCGCTCTGTCTGGAGTTCCCGTTCCCCGCCTGGGCGACCCGGGTGTCCGAGGCGGGAGCCGCGCCGTCGCAGACCCTGCGTTCGATCACCCAGTCCGCCGATCCGTTCGCGGTGGTCGGGTCCGGCGGCGGCACCGACGACGACATTCCGTTCTGACCCGGGGGTTGGGTGACAGCATGAAGATCCTGCACACCTCCGACTGGCACGTGGGCAAGGTCCTCAAGGGGCAGTCGCGGGCCGAGGAGCACAAGCAGGTGCTGGCCGGGGTCATCGAGATCGCCCGGCGGGAACGGCCCGACCTGGTCGTCATCGCCGGTGACCTCTACGACACCGCGGCACCGACCCCGGAGGCGACCCGCCTGGTCACCCGGGCGTTGACCGCGCTGCGCCGCACCGGCGCGGACGTGGTGGCGATCGGCGGCAACCACGACAACGGCCCGGCCCTGGACGCGCTGCGTCCGTGGGCCGAGGCCGCCGGCATCACCCTGCGCGGCGGCGTGCGGGAGGATCCGGCCGAGCACGTCATCGACGGCACCACCGCCGGCGGGGAGCGCTGGCGGCTGGCCGCGTTGCCGTTTCTGTCCCAGCGGTACGCGGTCCGGGCGGTGGAGATGTACGAGCTGACCGCCGCCGAGACCACCCAGACGTACGCCGACCATCTGGGCCGCATCCTGGCCCGGCTGACCGAGGGTTTCGACGAGCCGGACCGGGTGCACCTGGTCACCGCCCATCTCACGGTGGTCGGGGCGGCCACCGGCGGCGGCGAACGGGACGCGCACACCATCATGGGTTACGCGGTGCCCGCCTCGATCTTTCCCGGCACCGCGCACTACGTGGCGCTCGGGCACCTGCACCGGGCGCAGCGGGTGCAGGGGCCGTGCCCGATCCGCTACAGCGGCGCCCCGCTCGCTGTCGACTTCGGCGAGCAGGAGAACGTCCCGGCGGTGACCCTGGTCGAGGTCACCGCGACGACGGCGGCGCGGATCCGCGAGGAACCGGTGACGGCGGCGACCGCGCTGCGCACCGTACGCGGCACCCTCGCCCAGCTCGCCGAGATCACCCCGCCCGAGGGTTGGCTGCGGGTGTACGTGCGCGAGCAGCCCCGCGCCGGCCTGCGGGAGGAGGTGCAGCAGCTGCTGCCCCGCGCCCTGGAGATCCGGATCGATCCGGAGCTGGTGCCGGCACCGGGCACCGGCACCCGGGTGGCCCAACGGTCCGGCCGTTCACCCCGGCAGTTGTTCGCCGACTACCTGGACAGCCGGGGCCATGCCGACGAGGGCGTCCGGGAACTCTTCGACGAGCTGCTCGAGGAGGTTGATCACTGATGCGGCCGATGCGGCTGGACCTGGCCGGCTTCACCGTCTTCCGCGACGCCACCACCATCGACTTCACCGACGCCGACTTCTTCGCCCTCGTCGGGCCGACCGGTTCGGGCAAGTCGACGGTGCTCGACGCGATCTGCTTCGCGCTGTACGGCACGGTGCCCAGGTGGGGCGGCACCCGAGGGCTGGGCAACGCGCTCGCTCCGTCGACCACCGAAGCTCGGGTCCGGCTGGTCTTCGAGTCCGGCGGTGCCCGCTACGTCGCCACCCGGGTGGTGCGTCGGGACAGCCGGGGCAACGTCAAGACCGCCGGTGCCGGGTTGCAGCTGATGCCGGAGGGTTTCGACGTCACCAAGCTGGACACCGGGCTCAGTCCGGAGGATCTCGGCGAGGTGGTCGCCGGCACCCCGGCGGAGATGGACGCCGCCGTGCTGGCGGCGGTCGGCCTGCCGTACGAACAGTTCACCAGCTGTGTGGTGCTGCCGCAGGGCCAGTTCGCCGACTTCCTGCACGCCCGCCCGGCCACCCGGCAGCAGATCCTGGTCAACCTGCTCGGGCTCGGCGTGTACGAGCAGGTGCAACAGCGGGCCACGACCCGGGCCGGGCAGGCGGAGGCGAAGCTGGAGGCGGTCGACCAGCTGCTCGCCGGGCTGGCCGACGTCGACGATGCCGCGCTGGAACGGGCCGCCGGTCAGGTCGAGCGGATGCGGGAGCTGGCCGGGTCGGTGACCGCCGCCGTACCGGAGCTGGAGGCGGCGCGCACGACCGTGCGGGAGGCCAACGCGGCGCTGGCCACGCTCGACGCCGAGCTGGCCGAGTTGGACGAGGTCCGGGCGCCGGCCGGGGTCGCCGAGGTGGCCCGAGCGGTGGCCGCGGCGCGGGCCGAGTCGGACGCGGCGGCGGCTGCGGTGTCGCTGGCCGAGGAGCGCGAGGAGAAGCTGCGCGGCGAGTTGACCGCCGCTGGCGACGAGAGCGCCCTGCGGATGCTGCTACGGGCGTACGCCGACCGGGAGCAGCTCTCCGATCAGGCGGAGCGGGTGCGGGCCGTGATGGAGGCGGCCGGCGTCGAGCACGACACGGCGGTCCGGGCGCTGACCGGGGCGCAGGCGGCGGCCGAGCGTGCCGAGGCGGAGCTGGCGGCGGCCTTCCAGGCGCACGAGGAGGCGAAGACCGCCGACCAGGCGACGGCGTTGCGGGCCCACCTGACCGACGGGGACGCCTGCCCGGTCTGCGAGCAGACGGTGGCCCGGGTGCCGGCGATTCCTGGCGGCTCGGCGGTGTCCAGGGCGGTGGCGGCCGGCAAGACGGCCCGGGCGGCGAGCGAGGCGGCCAGGAAGGTCGTCGCCGAGCGGGACGCTGCCGCGCGTGAGCTGGAGCGGGTGCTGCTGCGCGCCCGCACCGAACATGACGGGCTCCGGGCCCGCCTGGCCGGGCTGGACGAACAGCTCGCCGGTGCGGCCACCCCCGAGGCGCTGCGGGCGCGGCTCGCGGAGCTGGCCCGGCTGCGGCAGGGCCTGGAGGAGGCGACCACGTCGGTCCGCGCCGGCCGGGACGCCGCCCGGCAGGCCCGGGCAGCGGTGGAAGCGGCGCAGGAGCGGCTCCGGACGGCGTGGCGACGCTTCGACGGTGCCCGCGACGCGGTGGCCCGGTTCGGCCCGCCGGCCACCGACCGCGACGATGTCGCCGCTGCCTGGGCCACGTTGGCCGGGTGGGCGCAGGATCAGGCGCAGCGTCGCCGGTCGGAGCGGGCCGGGCTGGCCAGGGCCGTGGTCGAGGCCGAGACGGCGGCCGGCGCGGCGGCGGACCGGATCGCCGGCATCTTCGCCGACGCCGGGCTGCCCGCCCCGGACGATCCGGTCCGCGCCGCCACCGTCGCCGTGGAGCGGGCCGAAGCCGACAGCCGCCGACTGACCGAGCGGCGCGAGCAGGCCGGGGCGCTGCGGGAGCAGCGGGCCGGGCACGAACGCGAGGCGCAGGTGGCTCGGGCGTTGGCGGGGCACCTGCGGGCCAACAACTTCGAACGGTGGCTGCTGGCCGAGGCGCTGGATCTGCTTGTCGACGGCGCGTCGGGGATCCTGCGGGAACTCTCCGGCGGCCAGTACGACCTGGTCCACGACAAGGGCGAGTTCTTCGTGGTCGACCACCACGACGCCGGGCTGCGTCGCGGCGTTCGGACGCTCTCCGGCGGTGAGACGTTCCAGGCGTCGCTGGCGTTGGCGTTGGCGCTGTCGGAGCAGTTGGCCGGCATGTCCACCACCGCGGCCAGCCTGGAGTCGATAGTGCTGGACGAGGGCTTCGGCACCCTCGACGCGGCCACCCTCGACACCGTCGCCGCCACCCTGGAAAATCTCGCCGCCCGGGGCGACCGGATGGTCGGCGTGGTCACCCACGTACCGGCGCTGGCCGAGCGCATCCCGGTCCGCTTCGAGGTGCACAAGGACGCCCGCTCGGCCCGGGTGGAACGGACCGGCCGGTGAGCCGAGGGGTGCCGGTGATGCGGCGGTGAACCGGTTCTTCGTCGACGCCTGGGATCCGGGCTACGGGGCGTCGTTCGAGGCGTCGCCGGCCGGTCCGGCCGCGCCGAGCAGCGCCCAGGTCGAGGCGGAGCACGAGCTGCCGGTGGTGGACTGGCGGGCGATCGGGCCCCGTCCGGGGGTCCGGGCACCCGACGTGGTGCTGCTCGTCGACGGGGTACGCCGGATCGACGCCAGCATCTGGACAGCCGAGGAGGACGGCGGTTCGTTCCCCGGGCTGGCCGCCTCGTACGCCGCCGGGGTGGTGCGCTGCGACCTGGATCGCGGTGCCGCGCAGCTGGCCGGTGCCACGGTGGGGCGCGGCCTGTTCACCGCCAGCCCCTCGGCGACCGACGTGATGGCCGGCAACGTCCGTTACCCGGTGCACCGGGTCAGTGGCACCGGTGAGCTGGCCAAGCTGCCGGCTGCGGTGCAGGGGCCGTTGACCGCCCTGGAGGTGCAGGTGTCGGCCGCCGCGCGTACCGACGACGACCTGCTGGTGGTGGACGGGCCGTTGCGTAACCGGCGGCAGCTGCCCCGCACGCTCGGGTACATCAAGACCCAGCACAGCCAGTACCTCGACGCCCGACTCACCGCCGTGGTCACCGGCCTGCCGCCGGGCCACCGCTCGCCGGTGTTCCGGCTCGGCACCGCCTGGGGCGGCTGGTCGTGGTATCTGCGGCTGCCGGTGGCGGCGGGGGCGCCGTGGGCGGGAATCGTACGGCTGGAGTGCTCCGCCGACCTGGAGATCGCCGAGGCGGTACGGTTGGCCGACCTGTCGCTTGTCACCCTGCCCCGGTTCGCGTCGAGCCCGTACAAGGATCCCCGGGCCCCGCAGAACCTGGTCCCGATCGCCGGGCTGGAGCGACTGCTGCGCTCCCGGCTGGGCGACGCGCGGCTGCTGCATCGCGCGCTGACCCTCGCCGCCCGCAACGCCGCTGCCCGGGCCGGCCGCTGATGGGCCGGCGGCGCGACGCCGACCGGATCACCGAGCCGGTCGACACCGGGCTCGCCGAGTTGGTGCCGGATCCGGACCGGTCCGGCTCCTGGACGCTGCTGCTCGACGGGGCACCGCAGTCGCATGTGGACCTGACCGACCCGACGCACCTGGAGTTCGAGTACGTCCGTCGGCTGGCCGCCGCGATCGACCTGGTGGCACCTGCGGGTGCGCCGCTGCGGGTGCTGCATCTGGGCGGCGGTGCGCTGACCCTGCCCCGGTACGTCGCCGCCACCCGCCCGGGCTCGACGCAGCGGGTGGTCGAGGTGGACGGGGCGCTCGTCGAGCTGGTTCGGCGGGCGTTGCCGTGGCGGGCCGACCCGCGACTGAAGGTACGCGTGGGTGACGCACGGGCGGTGCTCGCCTCGTGCCGGGAGGCCAGTTACGACGTGGTGGTCGCCGACGTCTTCGCGGGTGCCCGGACACCGGCCCGGCTGACCTCGGTGGAGTACGCCGCCGAGGCGGCCCGGGTGCTGCACCCGGCGGGCTGGTACCTGGCGAATGTCGCCGACGGCCCACCGCTGCGCCACGCCCGGGGCCAGGTGGCCACCGTGCGGACGGTGCTGCCCCGGGCGTGTCTGGTCGCCGACGCCGCGGTGCTGCGCGGCCGGCGCTACGGCAATCTGGTGCTCGTCGCCGGACGTCAGGACCCGCCGGTGGCCGCGCTGACCCGCCGCGCCGCAGGTGACTGGTTTCCCGGCCGGGTGCTGGCCGGGGCGGAACTTGACCGCTTCACCGGCGGTGCCGCGGTGGTGCACGACGACGGTGCCATCGACTCGACGCCACCTCCGCCGGGGATTTTTTCCGTCCGACGTTGATCCGTTCGGTGCCGCCCTCCGTACCAGTCAGCAGCCATGCCCGTGGGGGGACGGCTTTCTGTCCATGGACGTCGGAGGTCTGCATGCACGCACTGGCGGTCGGTTGGCAGGGCGACCGGGTGCGGGTGGACTGGATGTCCGCCCGGTCCCAGTCGCGGCCGACCACGTCCACCCGTGGGGTCGACTCTCGCGCGGCGTCTCGCCAGAATAGCCCGGTGACGCCGCGACCCACCCCTGGCCGCCACCAGGCTTCCACCACCGAAGCCGCCCACTCCGACCAGTTGGTCCGCACGCTCTACGCGGAACACGCCGGACCGCTGCTGATGTTCGTGATGCGGTTGACCGGCGGCGACCGGCAACGGGCCGAGGACATCGTCCAGGAGACGCTGCTGCGGGCCTGGCGCAACGCTCATCGGCTGGGCACGCAGGGACAGGGGTCGCTACGGCCATGGCTGGTGACGGTGGCGCGACGGATCGCCATCGACGAGCACCGCAGCGAGCAGGCCCGGCCGGCCGAGACGTACGACCGGGACCTGACCGCGTTCGCTGAGGCCGACAGCACCGACCGGGTGCTGCGGTCGATGACTGTGGCGGACGCGCTGCGAACGTTGAGTCAGTCGCACCGGGAGATCCTGGTGGCGACGTACTTCCGGGGCCGGACGGTGCCGGAGGCGGCCGAGGAGCTCGGTCTGCCACTTGGCACCGCGAAGTCGCGGGTCTACTACGCGCTGCGCGCGCTGCGCACAGCTCTGCAGGAGAGGGGGGTGACGGAATGAGCCGGGTTGACCACATGGACGTCGCCGCGTACGCGCTCGGCGTGCTTGACGAACAGGACATGGAGCGGTTCGAGGAACACCTCGCGACCTGCTGGGCGTGTGCCGGCGAGTTGGAAACGATGGTGCCGGTGGTCGGGCTGCTCTCCGACATCGACGAGGAGTCGATCACGGCGCTGGAGCAGACCCACTCGGATCCGGTCCTGTTGGACCGGACGCTGGTGGCGCTGCGTACGCACCGTCGGCGGGCCCGGTTCCGGCAGGTCCTGGCGACCGCGGCGGCCGTGGTGGTCTTCGGTGGGCTGACCGGTGTGGTGTTCAGCAATCTCACCGACAGCAGCACCGCACCGCCGCTCGCCGGGCCTACCACGGCACCGGTCGACACGCCGACCAACCGCCCCGGCAACCCCAGCGGTCCGAACGTGGGTGGCAACGAGCAGGAGGGTGAACAGGTCGACGTCACCGACCCGGCCACCGGCGTCGATGCGACGTTCTGGCTGATCTCGAAGGACTTCGGCACCAAGATGGACTTCAGCCTCAGCAAGTTGCCGGGGCCACGCACCTGCCGCCTGGTGGTGGTCCGCGACGACGGCTCCACCGAGGTCGTCTCCACCTGGTTGGTGCCGGACGGCGGGTACGGCACGAACGCCAACCCGCAGTTGCTCGCCCTGTCGGCGGCCACGTCGACGAAGCTGGACGACATCAAGCACTTCGAGGTGCAGGAGATCGACTCGCGGGGAGCCACCGACACTCTGGTGACCGTCCCCACGGCCTGATCCGCATCGACGAAGGCCCGCCTCGGTCGAGGCGGGCCTTCGTCGTCCAGGTTCACCCCCACCGGGCAGGCACAGCGACCTGGGGATACGGACTCACACGCACAGCTGGCCCAGACGGTTCAACGGATTCTTGTGAACTTGCCCACCCTTTCGGATTCAACCTTGACAGCGCTCGTCCCGTATTTCCCGGTGAACTTGTCAAGTATGAGGAGGGCACGTGGCACAGATGAAGCGGACCGTCATCGCCGTGGGCGCCATGTTCGCACTTACGGCCTGCGCTCCCGCGGGTTACGGCGGGGCGGACGGCGGCGCGGCCGAGCCGGTCGCCGTCGCCGCGGCCGAGCCCACCGTGACCGCCGACCCCGAGGCCAGCGCGGAACCGGGCGCCTCGGCGTCTCCGGGCGCGGAGGCCGAGACCGACGCTCCCCTGCCCGACGGGGTCGAACTGACCGAGAGCCTGACCGGCAAGAAGTTCCCCCGGATGGGCAGCGCGGTGGTCAACCAGGACGGATTCATCCTGTACCGCTTTGACCGCGACACCAACGACCCGCCGTCGTCCAACTGCGAAGGCCAGTGCCTCGAAGTGTGGCCGGCCGCACTGACCGACGGGAACCCGGAGCTCAAGGGTGTCTCCGACGACGCCGTCGGCACCATCACCCGGGAGGACGGCACCCGCCAGATCACCCTGGACGGTTGGCCGCTCTACACCTACATCGGTGACAAGAAGCCGGGCGCCTGGAAGGGCCAGGGCGTCGGTGGCACCTGGTTCGTGGTCAACCCGGACGGCAGCAAGAACCTGGAGTGCCTGCCCAAGGGCACCCCGAAGGCGGTCGCCCCGCCGTCGAAGACCGAGTCGAACGACTCCGGCTCCGACTACGACTACTGATCCGTCAGCACGCCGGGTGGCCGGCCGCAGCCAGCGATGGCGCGGCCGGCCACCGGCGTCTGTCAGCCGCGCTCCCAGGGGCTGGGCACCGGGAAGTAGGTGTCGAGGAACGGCGTGACGACCTTGAGTTGAGCGGCCAGGTCGTCCTCGGTCGAGAAGGCGTCGTTCAGGCAGAACACGTGCCGGTCCCGCTTGGCCAACAGGTGCGCGAGACGGGCGGGCGTGTCCGGATGGGACAGCTCCGCGATCGTGTACTCCAGCGCACCCGGTACCGCCCGGCCGGTGTGGAACGCGTAGTAGTGGTGCAGCGACGAGGCGATCGAGATGTCGGTGAGGCTCCGGAAGCGGCTTGCGGCGGTACGGCCGTGCTCGGCGGCGAAGGTTTCCTCGATCTCGTACAGCACACTGCGTCGCAGGGCATGGGGCATGTGCTTCATCTTCTGGGTGAGCACGGTGCCGAACCGCTCGGCGATCAACTCTCGGTTGTTCTTCCCCGCGGCCGAGGACGGAATGTCCCCGGCGGAGGATGGGCCGGGCGGCACCAGGGCAGGCGACGGGAAGAACCGGGAGATCCCGTTCGCCAGGAAGAAATCGCTGGGCAGCACCTCGCAGCCGAGGAAGACGTCGTCGTTGAAGTAGAGGAACTGCTCGGAGAGCCCGTCGATGTGGTGCAACTGACTCTCGATGGCGTGTGAGTTGTAGGTGGGCAGCACCGACCGGTCGGCGAAGATCTCCCGGTGGCTGATCACCTGGATTCCGGGTACGGACGGATCCAGCCAGGGCGGCACCTGGTCGTCGGTGACCAGATACACGTTGCGCACCCACGGTGCGAACAGGTGCAGCGACCGGAGCGAGTAACGCAGCTCGTCCCGGCTGAGGAACCTGGCCGCACTGGCCGCCTCGCTGTGATACGGGCTGCCGGTCGCGGCGGCACGACGCCGCAGCCATTCCGGATCGGTACCGTCGACCCAGGTGTAGACAACGTCGATCGGGAACGCGACGTCGTCGGGACGTCGGCCCGCGAACTCCGGCCTGGTCCGGGCGGTTGCGGGGGCCGTCTCGGGCACGAGCGCGGTGAACCGCGACTCGGACACGGCGACCGCTGGCGTGTCGACCACGACCTCCTCGGCCACCGGATTGCGTCGGGGCGCCACCAGCGCCGTCTCCCGCCGATTCCAGAACTCGACCTCGCACCCGTACGCCTGGCCCAGGACGAGGCGTTGCCGGGGGTCCGTCCAGTACCAGGTCAGTCGGATCACCGTGGCGTCGGCGAGACGCTTCCACGACTTCGCCTCGAAGCCCGGAAGCGGAGGCTGTTCGCTGCCGTCGCGCACCGCCGCCACATAGCCCGGCACCCGCGCGCAGGCAGCCGCGAGAGCGGCGTACGCCCGCTCCTGGTCCGCGGCGTCCACCGCGACCACCGACGACAGGTGCGATCGACCACGGACCCGGAAGTACTCCACCCCGGCCGCGTCGAGCGCGGTGATCACCGCCGCCAGATTCTCCGTCCGGGCGCGCAACGGCGTGCTGTCCCCCGTGATCCGGGCCACCCGGGGCGACTGGTCCGCGACGACGACCGCACGGTCGCCGCCGGCGAGCAGTTCCGGCTGCCGCCGCGCCAACCACTCACCCCGACGGCTCGCGAGCTGGGTGTCCCGGGATGCCTTGGCGACCCACTGCTTCAACTGGTGCCGGGTCCGCGGGCTCACCTTCCTGGCGATGGCCCGCCGGGTCTGCGGGCTCAGCACCCGCCGATAGACATCCACCAGCCCGGTCGGCTCCGCGAGGGCACGCGGCGTCTCCGATTCGCTGGTTTTCCCGTCGGTCATCCGCCGTCTCCCCACCCAGCCACGGTTGCCCGCCGCGGAGCGAAATGGCGCACGCCGCTGCTCATCGCTGCGGCCCCGGCAGCGCAGCGATAGCGGCGGCCACCCGCTTGCAGTTCTGCTGATCCTGCACCTCGAAGAACTCAGCGGCGCGCCTTGAGTACTCCTCCTCGCGGGCGCAGCCCTTCTCCAGATAGCTGACGATGGCCTTGACCGTCTCCGTCGCCGACTCGCAGACCGGGCCGAAACCATGCTTCCGGTGTTCGAAGTAGCCCCGACGGTAACCGCCGATGGAGAAGTACTCGTCACTGTCGAAGTGGGCGTAGATCAGCGGGGTGCCCAGATAGGCCACGTCGAAGGCCGTGGAGGAGTAGTCGGTAATGAACAGGTCGCACTGCCGAAGCGCGTCCTGCACGCTGCGCTGTGTCTGATCCACCACGGCGAAGCAGGATTCCGCGGGCACCATGCTCGTCGACATGGAGCGCATTTCGTAGTGCGGCAGGAATTCGAGGACGTAACCGTGACGTTGGAGGCTCTGCTTCAGCTCGTCGCTACCGAAAAGCTCCCGGAGGAACTCCGCGTATCGCGACGACTCAAACGGAAATCGCGGGCGCAGCGAGGGGTTGTAGGACGGGCTCACCAGGTAGCTGCGCCAGGTGGGCATCAGCAGGATCCGACGGTGTCCGCGATCCGGGAGCAGTGCGTCGAAGCGGGGGAACCCGAGCCGTTGCGCGGCGCTGCCGTAGTCGAAATGGTTCGCCACATACTCGGCCTCCTGCCCTGCGGCAGCCACGAACAGGTCGACTCCGGTCTTGGCGCGGTGCAGTCCGCCGCTGACGTCCTTGTCCGTCACGCCGTGCTGGAGGAAGACGCGAGCCGGACCGATGCGCCAGTTCAGGTGCTTCAGGAAGGCGGTGCGCTCCCACCGGGACGGAAGCATGTACGAGTCGATGTCGTAGGAGTTGATCAGCTTGGTGGCGTGCAGCAGCAGGAACTTGTGTCGGAACGAGTCGTACGTGACGACGTTGCCCAGCCCGCGCAACCGTTCCCGGTCAGGGCTGTCCTTGGCGATGACGTAGTAGGCGTTCCGCCGACGCTCGGTGCCCCGCAGGTAGCGGAACAGGTGCCAGGAGTTGTCCTGTGCGGTGTCCTTACGCTCGCCGACCAGCCAGATGTCCCGTCTCCGCATGAACGGTTCGGTGAGCGTGCGCAGCAGACGCTGCTTCCAGAACGGCTGGCGCGAGGCGGCGTGTCGCAGGTCCTTGCGTAGCAGCATGCGCTGCCACCGGCGGCGGCCTGCGGCCCCACCCGCCTTGAGGACCTGCAAGGTGGCGTCCTCCCGCCCGCTGAAGCCGGGCAGGATTCGCGTGTCGCCGGCGACCTTCAACGGCGCGTCGCGCAGGAACGCGGCGGAGATCAGGCACTGCCGGGATGCCTGGCCGGTCTCGGTCATGAAAACCAGCCGCAGACTGTGGTGGCCGCTACGCAGCTCGGCGACGGGGATCTCAGCCGTGAAGCCGGCCCACTCACGGTTGTTGTCCGGCGACTTCAGGTCGGCACGACGCTCCAGCGTTGCCGGCACCGTCACGCCACTGCCCCGCACCCGCAACCCGAGCGGGGTCGAGATCGGACGATTCATCGGCAATCCGCTGATCTGCACGTGCCCCGACACCTTGAGCTTCTCGCCCGAGTCGCTCAGTCGCACCTGTTCAAGCCGGGCGGAGACAGTGCTCACCTTCGTCAGCGGGAGGAACGCCGGCGGGATCGGATAGCCCAGGAACAGCTCTCCCCCGCACGCCACCACCCCCTGCACCCGCTCCCAGGGGCGGGCGAACAGGTCGAAGTCGTACGACTTGAAGGCCAGGTAGGCCACCCGGTGCCGGGTGTCAGCGGTCCACTGGGCGATGAAGGAGGGATCGATGTCCTGGTAGATCCGGCTGCACCGCTCGAAGATCCGCCACAGGTCCTTGTCCTCGAAGAGAGTGTGTGCCCGCATGGCGAAACCCTGGTAACTGCGGACCAGGAAGCGCTCAAGCACCTCTCGCCGAAAGACGTCGAGTTCCGGACGCATCTCGGCGAGGGTCTCACACAGGTCCAGGTGATCCCAGTAGTTCTGCTCCCGAGTGAACAGGTTGTCCATGATGGAGTTCGCGCTCACCCGGCGGCGGTACTGGTAGACCACCTCGTCAACGAGGGCGATCCGCTCTGCCTTCAGCAGCATCGGAATGGCGAGGAACGCGTCCTCGAAGTGGACACCCTCCCGGAAACGGAAGCCGTGCTGCCGCAGCTGGGTCAGGTCGTAGAGTTTGTGACACGGTCCGGCGTCGAAGATCAGCTCCGGCGCGTCGACGACCGACTGGAGCAGCCGGTCGCCCTTCCCGAACGGCTTCTTCCACAGGAAGGCGGTGCGCTTCGGAAAGGTGTCCATGTCACCGATCGCGATACTCGCCTGATGCGTCACGATCGCCTTCAGCAGCACCTCGATGGCGCGCGGTGGCAGGATGTCGTCCGAGTCGACGAAGGCGACGTACGGCGTGTCCGCCATGTCCAGCGCCAGGTTCCGCGCGGCGCCCGGCCCGCTGTTGTTCTGCCGGACCGCCGTCACGTTCGGATGCTCCGCGGCGAACTGCTTGGCCAGCAGATCGGACCCGTCGGTGCTGCCGTCATCGACCAGAATCACGCGGCATTGTGCGAATGCGGTCTGTGCCGCGATCGAGTCAAGAGTCTCGGGCAGGTAGTCCTCGACGTTGTAGACCGGGACGATGATCGTGACCTGGGGGACAGGGCCTACCACTCGGAGCTCCAGTGAGGATGGTGTGCGGGGAGTACGCGTTGACAGGTGCACATATGCGCGCCTGGATCAGCCGTCTGGCCTGGTGAGAACGTTGGGGCCGCCAGCTGTCCTGAATCTCGTGTTGGGCAGGGTCGGTGCGTCGATCTGGTTGGGCTGCCGGGTGACCGGGGCGCTCTGCCGGGAGCGGCGCCACAGGGCGCTGGCGCCCTGCTTGCGGCGCTCGGCCACCGCTTCCTCGGGCAGTTCGAACGGTGCCGGGAAGGGCAGGTAGCGGGGCAGGAAGTCAGCGAGCATCCGCTCCTGCTCCGCCAGCGCACGAGGATCCGAGTCGGTGTCGTTGAGGCAGAACACGTCACGGTGCCGCCGCGCGAGCAGCTCGGCGAGGCGGGCCGGGGTCGAGGGATGGCCGAGGTCCGCGTACTCGTACTCGATGTCGGCCGGGACCGCCTGCGCGGTCAGGTACGCCCAGTACTGGTGCAACGACGACGGGATCGACAGGTCCTCGTGGTGGCGGAACCGGTGCTGCGCGGTGGCCGTCACGTCGGCCTGCAACACCGCCTCGATCTGGTGCATGATGCTGCGGCGCAGGGCGAACGGCGTGTGCTTCAGCTTCTGCGTGATGGTCACGCCGAACTGCCGCTGGATGTGCCGGCGGTTGTTCTTCCCGGCGGCGTTCACCGGCGGGTCGGTGGGCTTCGCCTCGCCGAGCCCGAACTGGGCGGGTGAGAGGAAGAACTTGGCGATCCCGTTGGCGTGGAAGAAGTGGGTCGGCAGCAGCGGACGACCCAGGAAGACGTCGTCGTTCAGATAGAGGAAGTGTTCCGCCAGCCCTTCGATGCGGTGCAGCCGGGACTCGATGGCGTGCGAGTTGAACGACGACAGCCCGCCGAGATCGGCGAAGAGTTCGGCGTGCGACACGACGGTGATCATCGGATGGCTCGGATCGAGCCAGCTGGGCAGCTGACCGTCGGTGACCAGGAAGATCTTCCGCAGCCAGGGGGCGAAGCTGTGCAGCGAGCGCATCGAGTACCGCAGCTCGTCCCGGTTCTGGTAGCGCGACGAGTTGGCCGCGATCGCGTGCAGCTCACCGCCCGGGCTGCCCAGCGCGGCCCGCTTGCGCTCCAGCCATTCCGGATCCGAACCGTCCACCCAGGTGTAGACCGCGTCGATCGGGAACCCCACCCGGTCCGGGGCGCGGACCGTGAGGTCGCGACGGGTGCCGTAGGTGTGGTCGTCGGCCTCCGGTACGAAGTGGCTGAGCAGCGCCGCGGCGACCCGGACCGGCTCGGCCCGGGCCGGCGCCTCGTCGATCACCGCGTTGTGCCGGGGGGCGCGGACGACGTCGCCCACCCGGCTCCAGAACTCGATCTCGCAGGCGAACTGGGCACCGAGCACCACACCGGCCCGGACATCGGTCACCGGGAACCACACCTGGATCACCTCGGTGGGCGCCAGGTCCGGCTGGTTGCGCCCGGGGCGTACCTCGACGGTGCGTACGTGCGCGCCGGACAGCGCCGGTGCCGACCGGACCAGCCGGCGGACCGCGTCCCGCTGGTCCACCAGAATCGCCACGGAACTGCGCAGGTAGTCGTCGTTCCGCAGGCAGTGGTACTCGATGCCGGCGGCCTCCAGGGCTGCGGTGACCGCCGTCAGGTTGCGGTGCCACATCTCCAGTGGCGTCGCCGCGGCCACCACCTCGGCCTCGGTACGGGAACCGTCGTCGGTCACCGTCACCCGCGCGCCCACCGGGTGCAGGGCGTCACTGCCGCGCGGCCGGGTGAAGGTACGCACCAGGCCGAGCCGCCGATGCTCGGGAAGCAGGTGGAGCAGCCGCCGCCGGAGAGCGGGCGGCAGGAGACGGTAGGCGCGCAGCGCAATCATTCGGCCGGCCGTTCAGTATGGACGGTCACGGCACGATCAGCGCCGAGGGACGCCGAAGCGAAACCCGTGCGCCAGGCGCCCTGTATGAACAACCGCTGCGGCAACCATCCCCGTTACCCTTCTGCACAGCTCCCCGTGGCACGCGAAGGGCAACCGGTCGATCGTGCATCCGGCGCACCGTGCCGTTTCCGGACGGATCTGACCCTGCGCAGGTCGGACCATAGCAGCGTGTTCACCTGCGGGACAGTTGCGCTCCGCCGGATGGCCACCGTGTCGACAGGCAGCAAGCCGGATAGGTCCGCTGATGTGGGATTTGCCCTAAGAATCCTGGCCGATCAGGTGGCCCGAAGACCGCACGGACGGCTGCCGAGAATTGACCGAGCAACGTCTATCCATCACGTCCGGGTGGGTCCGCGACGACCTGCCCGGGCGAGGTGACACAGTGACGTGGTGACCGGGACGGAACCGAACCTGCGCCGGGTGCTGCGCACACCGCCCGGCTACCGCTTCGCCGCTTCGGTGCGCCCGCTCAGCTTCAGCCCGTACGACCCGTGTGCGCGCATCGTCGCGGGCGTCTTCTGGTGGGCGGCGCGCACGCCCGACGGACCGGCCACCCTCGCCCTGCGGCCCGAGGGCGGTGATCTGGTCGCCGAGGGTCACGGCCCGGGCGCCGGCTGGGTGGTCGAGCACGCCGACTCGGTGGCCGGGCTCCGCGACGACCTGACCGGATTCGCGGACCTCGCCGCCTCCCACCCCGTGGTCGCCCAACTGGCCAGTCAGCAGGCGGGGCTGCGGATGCCGGCCACCGGGCTGATCTTCCCCCGGGTGCTGCGGGCCGTGCTGGAACAGAAGGTCACCGGCAAGGAGGCCTACCGGGGGTACGCGGCGACAGTGCGCCATTTCGCCGAGCCGGCGCCCGGGCCGGTGCGGCTGCTGCTGCCACCCGACCCGGCGGCTGTCGCGGCCGCGCCGTACTGGGTCTTCCATCCGTTCGGGGTGGAGCAGCGCCGGGCCGAGACGTTGACGCGGGCCGCGCGGGTGGCCGACCGCCTGCAACGATGCGCCGACTCGGCCCAGGCCACCCGGTTGCTGCGGTCGATCCCGGGCGTCGGGCCGTGGACCGCCGCCGAGGTGGTCCGGGTCGCCTACGGCGACGCGGACGCGGTGAGCGTCGGCGACTATCACGTACCCAACACGGTCGCCTGGGCCCTGGCCGGCGAGTCGCGCGGCGACGACGCCCGGATGCTGGAGCTGCTGGAGCCGTTCCGGGGCCACCGGGGCCGGGTCTGCCGGCTGCTGGAGGCCGCCGCCGTGCAGGCACCGAAGTTCGGCCCGCGCGCCCCGATCCGCTCCTTCGCCCACTACTGACCGCCGGTATCAGGCGGCCTCGCGCAGGTCGGCCAGGTCGACAGGGGTACGCCGACGTAGCAGCTCCGCCAGCTCGTCCACCGAGCCCACCTCGCCGAGCACGTTCTTGCCGCCACCGAAGCGCCGGGGGTAGTGGTGCACCAGCCGGTACACGTACCGGCCGTGGATCAGCTCGACGCTCACCCGCCACCGTCCGCAGCACCCGCACACCCACTCCACCACCTCGCGAAAGTAGCTCTGACCTGCGCTTTTACGATTCGCCCGGGTGGGACGTGACGGGCCTGAGGCGGACACGCCGCCCACCGGGCCGCCGTGATCCGGCTCACCACTGTCGGTGCCGTCTGGTTGACTGATCGCCGTGGACCTGCCGATCAACCCGCCGGTGGAGCCGATGCTCGCCCGCAGTGTCAGCTCGATCCCCACCAGCCCGGGGATGACCTACGAGCCCAAGTGGGACGGCTTCCGCTGCATCGTCTTCCGCGACGGTGACGAGGTGGAGCTGGCCAGCCGGGGCGGCAAGACGATGACCCGCTACTTCCCCGAGGTGGTCGAGCAGGCCCGCCGGCAACTGCCGCCACGCTGCGCGGTCGACGGCGAGCTGATCGTGATCCGCCGCGACGGCCCGGACGGGCAACCCCGGCTCGACTTCGAGCTGCTGGCCCAGCGCATCCACCCGGCGGCCTCCCGGGTGAAGCTGCTCGCCGAGACGACCCCCGCCGACTTCGTCGCCTTCGACCTGCTCGCACTCGGCGACGAGAGCCTGCTCGACGCCCCCTACCCGACCCGTCGGGCCCGGCTGGAGCAGGCGTTGGCCGGGGTGCGACCCCCGGTGCACGTCACCCAGATCACCACCGACGCCGAGGTGGCGCGTCGCTGGTTCGACGTTTTCGAGGGCGCCGGCCTGGACGGTCTGATCGCCAAGCCCGCCGACCTGCCGTACGAGCCGGGCAAACGGCTCATGGCCAAGGTCAAGCACGCCCGCACCGCCGACGTGGTGGTGGCCGGGTTCCGCTGGCACAAGTCCGGCCCGGTGGTCGGGTCGCTGCTGCTCGGCCTCTACGACGACGCCGGGGTGCTGCACCACGTCGGGGTAAGCGCCTCGTTCACCATGGCCCGCCGCGCCGAGCTGCTGGAGGAGCTGGCCCCCTACCGGGACGCCGGGCCCGAGCACCCCTGGGTGCACGGTGACCACGAGCGTGGACAACGCATCCCGGGCGGGGTCAGCCGGTGGACCGGCACGAAGAACCTGGAATGGGAGCCGCTGCGCCCGCAGCTGGTGGTCGAGGTGGCGTACGACGCGATGGAGGGTGACCGGTTCCGGCACACCGCGCGCTTCGTCCGCTGGCGACCCGACCGTGACCCGCTCTCCTGCCGATACGATCAACTTGACCGGCCGGTCCGGTTCGACGTGGACCAGGTGCTGCGGGGTGACCCGGCGGTGTCGGCCGGGCCCGCGTAGCTTGGCCGTCGATCTGATCACGGAGGCTCGTTCGTGACCCGTACGCCCGACCGGATCCGCCGTTTCCGGCTCACCGTGGCCGGCCTGACCGCCGCCGTCGTGGTCACCGCCGGCTGCACGCTACCGGCGTTCGCGCCGCGCACCGACGTCGACGGCCAGGCTGCGGCGCCGGGAGCCGCACCCACCTGGCGGTCCTGCCCGGAGGTGGCCGACGAGGTGGTCGGGCGGCGCGCTCCGGACATCAGGTACGAGTGCACCCGCATCCAGGTGCCCCGGGACTGGACGGGCGGCAGCGCCGCCACGACCGGCCCCGGTGCCGGTGAGACCTTCGAGATCGCGCTGCTCCGGGCCCGCTCCACGAACCAGCGCGACCGGATCGGGTCCCTGCTGCTCAACCCGGGCGGCCCCGGCGGCTCGGGCGTCGACACCGCCGTCTACCTCACCTTCGGCGAGCAGTACGGCGGCCTGCCCGACGCGATCCTCGAACGCTTCGACATCGTCGGTTTCGACCCGCGCGGCGTGGCCCGGTCCAGCCCTGTCGAGTGCATCCCGGACGCCGACCTCGACGCCGTCTTCGGTTACAACCCCGACCCGGAGAGCCAGGCGTCGTTCGACGACTTCGTCGCGCTCAACAAGCGCATCGGCCAGGGCTGCGGCGCCAAGTACGGCGACCAACTGCCGCTGTACGGCACCGAGCAGGCCGCCCGCGACATCGACGCGATCCGGGCCGCCGTCGGCGACGAGAAGCTGACCTACCTCGGCTACTCCTACGGCACCCTGCTGGGGGCCACGTACGCCCAGTTGTTCCCGCAGCGGGTGCGGGCGCTTGTGCTCGACGGCGCGGTCGACCCACGGCAGGGGTTGATCGAGGGTTCGGAGAGCCAGGCGAAGGGCTTCGAACGGGCCTTCGACAACTTCACCAGGTGGTGCGCGGCAAACGCGGGTCGGTGCCCGATCGCCCCGGATGCCCGGGCGGCTGTCACCTCGGCGATCGACAAGGCAGAGGTCTCCCCCGTCCGCTCGGCCGACGGGCGGGAAGCCACCGCCGGCTGGATCTTCTACGCGATCGTCTCGTCGCTGTACTCGGAGTCCGGCTGGCAGCAGCTCGCCCAGGCCATCGACAGGCTGAACGAGGGCAACCCGACAGACGTGTTCCGGCTCGCCGACAACTACACCGACCGCGACGACGACGGCCGTTACAGCAACCTGTTCGACGCGAACCTGGCCATCAACTGCGCCGACGAGGAGGAACGCCCCGGCCTGGAGCGGATCCGCCAGCTCCAGTCCGAGTGGCGGACCCGGTACCCGCTCTTCGGCGCACCGCTCGCCTCCGGTCTGGTCTCCTGCACCGAATGGCCAGGCGGAAGTGACCCCTACCCGACCGGCCGCGCCGAGGGCGCCCCGCCGATCCTTGTCGTCGGCACCACAGGCGACCCCGCCACGCCGTACGAACAGACCCCGGCGCTGGCCGAGATGCTGGGCGTGGGACGGGTGCTCACCTGGGAGGGCGAGGGCCACACCGCCTACCCGCAGACGACCTGCGTCACCGAGGCGGTCGACGCATACCTGATCGATTTGACCGTCCCGCCCGAGGGCAAGCGCTGCCCAGCCCGTTGACCGGGCGGCGGTCGTTCGCCGTGCTGGCGGCGGGGCGTCCGGTCAACGGCTCAGGCTCGCGCCGAGGTAAAGGCGTACGACGCGGGTGACGGTGTCGCGGTCGCCCTCGACGCGTACGGTCCCGGCGCGTTCAGCGTCGGTGAGCGGCAGGCCGCCGAATAGCACCCCGCTCCAGGCCGTCGACTCGGCGGTCACGGTCGCCACCGGGTCGACGGCGGCACCGGGCCGGACGTCCAGCAGCCCGTCGACGGTGGTCAGCCGGTAGTCGCGGACCGCTGGATCGGGCTGGCGGGCGTCGTAGAAGCGCAGGGCGGTCGGCGGCAGGCCCTCGGGGACGGGGGGCGCCATGGTGCGCATGGCGAGGGCCATGGCGTCGGGGGTCATGCCACCGCTGGTGCGGGGGTCCGGCCCGGACGAGTACCACCGGCCCAGCGACGCGAGGACCGACTCCAGGCCGCGGCCCCACTCGGTGACGGCGTACGCGCGGGTGCGCGCCAGGTCGGTAAGCGTCACCTGGTCGACGATGCCGGCCTGACGCAGGGATCTGAGCCGGTCACTGAGGACGGCCGGGGTGATGCCACGGACGGACTCCTGGAGGTCGGCGAAGCGTTTGGGGCCGAGGAGCAGTTCGCGGACGACGATGAGCGTCCACCTGTCGCCCACCAGGTCGAGGGCGTTGGCGGCCCGGCAGGCGTCACCGTGGTGCGCGTAGGTCAACTTGGCAGGCAATCCTCATCAACTTCTTTCACACGAGTAGACGCTATGCTTATAGTAGCGGCATGTCGAGTATGGATACCCAGCCAGCACCTCCAGTGGTCGACCGCGACACCTGGCTCCGGGAACGCAACGCACTGCTCGTACGGGAAAAGGAGCACACCCGGGCGGGTGATGCCATCGCGGCCGCCCGCCGCCGCCTGCCGATGACCGAGGTCAACCCGGTCAAGCTGATCGGCGAGCAGGGCTCGATCTCATTGGTCGACATCTTCGACGGACGAGACCAACTCGTGGTCTACAAGCACATGTGGCACCTCGGCAAGCCGTTCGAGGAGCAGTGCGAGGGCTGCACCATCAGCATCTGGAACTTCCACGAGGCTAGCTACCTGGAGGCACGGGGCATCAGGTTCGCGGTCTTCGCCGAGGGACCATACGAGGAGATCGCACCGTTCCGCGAGTTCATGGGCTACCTCCACCCGTGGTACTCGACGTACGGCATCGACGAGCCCGCAGTGGCCGGCGGCGGCAACATCGCCTGCTACCTGCGCCGGGGTGACCAGGTGTTCCTCACCTACGAGACGACCGGACGCGGCGTCGAGGCGATCATGGGATCGCTCAAGCTGCTCGACATGACGGCCTACGGACGGCAGGAAGCCTGGGAGGACTCCCCCGACGGCTGGCCGCAGGCCGACCCGACGTACAGCTGGTGGCGCAAGGACGGCCGCCCAGTAGCCCAGTGGACCCGCCCCGGCGCCACGCCCGTCCAGTCGGACCAGCACCACTGCCACTGAACACCACAGTCGAGCGGTTGCCGCCCGCCTGAGGCCAACTGGGCCTCAACGACGTCCCTGGGCCGCCTACGGTGCGCCCAGGGACGCCGGGACACCTGCCGCCCATGCCCGTCGGGTGCGGATCCGCTGGCACCGCCGTAGCGGTGATCGGAAGCGTCACCCGGCACAGCGACAGTTGACGGTGCTCTGCCGCACATCGGGGTGCGCCGCTGTGGGACGCTCGCGGGATGAGTGAGGTGATCTTCCGTGAGGCGGTCCGGGCCGACCTGCCGGCCATCCTCGATCTGCTCGCCGACGACATGCTGGGGCGTACCCGTGACGTCGGCGAGGTCGACGCCACGTACGAGAAGGCGTTCGCGGACATCACCGCCGACCCGCGTAACCAACTCGTCGTCGCCGAGGCGGGGGGTGAACTGCTGGGCTGCATGCAGCTCACCTACATCCCGGGGCTGGGCCGGCACGGCACCGAGCGGCAGTTGGTCGAATCGGTACGGGTCCGCTCGGACCAGCGCGGACATGGCCTGGGCCGGCAGATGATGACCTGGGCGATCGACCAGGCACGGCAGCGCGGCTGCGGCCTGGTGCAGCTCACCACCGACAAGACCCGCCACGACGCGCACCGCTTCTATCTCGGTCTCGGCTTCGTCGCCAGCCACGAGGGGATGAAGCTCAGTCTCTGACACCGGCGGACGAGGGCCCGGCCAGCCTGGGTCGCCCCACGTCGCAACCGAGGATTGTGGCCCAGAAGGTCGTCAGCGTCGCCAGACTCGACCCGTGGGTCAAGGACCGGGTGGACTTCCGGATCAGCCAGAAGTCACCCTCGGGCAGGACGATCGCCCAGCCGATCGGGATGTCCTTCTCCGCCACGAGCACCAGCAGTTCCGGCTTGCTGTCGACCTCGATCTCGGGCAGGTCCGCCACGTCGACGGACCCGATCCCCTGCTCCCCGCTCACCGGTAGCTCCGCCGGTGGCATCGCCGCACGGCGTGGCGGGACCGCCACAGCCGGGCCAGCCGCAGCAACGGCAGCTGCCGCCGCAGGACCGCAGTCGGCGCGTTCCGCTCGGGTTGACGGGCGCGGTACGCACCGGCCCGCTCTTGGTACGCGGACCGTTGCACCACGTCGATCGGTGCGTCCTGCCGCTGAAACCATTTCCACCGAGCCACCTCAGACCTCCCAACGCCAGGAGCCAGTTCCTTCAATCGCCACAATCCGGGAGGTTCGATGGACCGCGCAACACTCATCGTGAGACAGTCATCTAGGGATGCGCATCTCGTCTGTTGATGCAAGGGCCGTCTCACGGCAAGCCTGATGACGTGTCGGGATGAGACAGGAAGGACGGCAGTGGCTGAAGTTGGCTCCACGGTGCCTCGTCGGGAACTGGGCCGTCTGCTCCGCCAAACCCGAGAACAGGCCGGGATCGGCTTGGAAGCCGCCGCCTCAGATCTTGAATGGTCGCGGGCGAAGATGTACCGGATCGAATCTGGTCAGACTCCGATCCGCGCACTGGACGTCGAACAGATGTGCCGGCTTTACGGTGCCTCGCCAGAGACATCGGAGGTCCTGATCAGCCTCGCCAAGGAGTCCAAGGGCAAGGGCTGGTACCACGCCTACGGAGCGGTGATCCCTCGGTGGTTCCAGCTGTACGTCGGGCTTGAGTCGGCCGCAAGCCACATTCGCACCTACGAGCACGGTTTGGTTCCCGGACTCCTACAGACTCCCGAGTACACGGCAGCAGTCGCGCGATCTCGACCGGGCATCACGGACGAGGAGGTCGCAAAACTTGTTGAGCTGCGGTTGGAGCGTCAACGCGTTCTCGCCAGGCGGCGTCCCGCTGCGCCCACCCTTGACGCAATCTTGGACGAGGGCATTCTGCACAGGAGCGTGACCGGCATGGCTGAGCAGATTGACCGACTGATTGCGGCCAGCGAGAAACCCAACGTGTCGATCAGGATCTCTCCGCTTGGCAGCAAGCTGACTCGTGCTGCCGTGGCTGGGAGCTTCGTCATCCTGGACTTTCCCACACAGGGTGCTCGGTCAGCCGAGCCGACCACCGTGTACTGCGAGGGACTCACCGGCGCGCTGTACCTTGACCGGCTGGAAGAGGTCCGCGCGTATGCCGAACTCTGGAACCACATCAGCGCCGAAGCGTTGAGCGTCGAGGCGTCCCAGACGCTGATGCGGCAAATCAAGGAGAGGCAGCATGACTGATCTGACCGGTGCAATCTGGCGAAAGGCCAGCCGCAGCAGCGATCAAGGCAACTGCGTGGAGGTGGCGGACAATCTGGCCGACGCGGTCGGGGTGCGGGACAGCAAGGACGTCGGCGGGCCGGTGCTGCGGTTCGACGCCTGCCAGTGGCGCTCCTTCGTGAACGGTGTGAAGGGTGGCGCCCCGAGCTGACGCTCGATCGGCGCGGGCGCGTTGCCCGCCGTAGCGCAGGGCTGGTTCGATCACCGGCATGGAGATTCTTCTGGCCACACTCCTCGCCCTGGTCGTCGGCCTTCTGCTCGCGCAGGCGCCGAGCCGTCGCGAGGTGGCCCGCACCGCATACCGGCTGACCGAGCTGGAGCGGCGGCTGACCCTGGTGATGGATCACCTCGGCGTGGCCGACACCGACCCGCTGCCCCCGGTCGTCCGGGAGCACCTCGCCCGAGGTAACAAGATCAAGGCGATCGCGGAGTACCGGAAGATCACCGGTGCGGACCTGCTGACCGCCAAGACCGTGGTGGAGGCGGGCGACACGCGCCGGTGACGGTCAGCGGGGGCGGTCGCGATCCTTGGAGGGCTGTACGCGCTTCGGCTCGCCGGGCATCTTCGGGTGGTCCGGCGGGTAGGGCAGGTCGCCCTCGCCGGCGGCGGCGTCCCGCTCGGCCCATTCGAGCAGCGGCGTGATGTCCCACCCGGCGTCGTCGATGCCGGCGTGCGGGTCGCCGCGCTGGGCCAGCCGTTCCGGCACGGTACGCAGGTCGAAGTCGTCAGGCTCGACGTCGGGCAGCTCGTCCCAGGCGACCGGGGTGGAGACGGTCGCCCGGGCGTTGGCGCGCAGCGAGTACGCGCAGGCGATGGTGCGGTCCCGCGCCATCTGGTTGTAGTCCACGAAGACCCGCTCGCCGCGCTCCTCCTTCCACCAGGCGGTGGTGACCAGGTCGGGTCGACGGCGGGCCAGTTCCCGGGCCAGCGCGATTGTGGCCCGGCGTACCTCGACGAACGTCCAGCGCGGTTGGATGCGCAGGTAGACGTGTACACCCCGACCGCCGGAGGTCTTCGGCCAGCCCGGCACCCCCAGCTCGTCGAGGATCGCGCGCAGCTCGGCGGCGGCCGTCGCGGCGTGGGCGAAGTCGGTGCCGGGCTGCGGATCGAGGTCGACCCGCAGCTCGTCGGGCTGGTCGACGTCGGCGGCGCGCACCGGCCAGGGGTGGAACACCACGGTGCCCATCTGCGCTGCCCAGGCCACGTGGGCCAGGTCCGCCGGGCACAGCTCGGCGGCCTTGCGGCCGCTGGGAAAGCTGATCTCGGCAGTCTGCACCCAGGGCGGCACGCCCCGGGTCGGCACCCGCTTCTGGAAGAACATCTCCCCCTCGATGCCGTCGGGGAAGCGCTGCAAGGTCGTCGGTCGGTCGCCGAGCGCGCGCATGATGCCGTCGCCGACGCTCACGTAGTAGTGGAAGACGTCGGCCTTGGTGAAGCCCCGCTCCGGGAAGATCACCCGATCGGGGCTCGACAGTCGTACGGTGTGCCCGGCCACCTCGATCTGCTCGGCCGCAGCCTTCGTGCCACCCATTGCGCGACCATATGCGACGGGTCCGACCTTCGGCGTACCGTTGACCCGTGAGTCTTCCCGACAGTGAACTGCCCCGCACCGAGGACGAGTGGCGGGTCCGGCTCAGCCCCGCCGAGTTCCGGGTGCTGCGCGAGCACGGCACCGAACCGGCGTGGACCGGCGAGTACGTCGACACCAAGACGCCCGGCATGTACAGGTGTCGGGCCTGCGGTGCCGAGTTGTACCCGAGCGACACCAAGTTCGACTCGCACTGCGGCTGGCCGAGCTTCGACGACGCCATCCCGGGCGCGATCAAGGAGATCGAGGACAACTCCCTCGGCATGAGCCGCACCGAGATCCGCTGCGCCCGCTGCGACAGCCACCTCGGGCATGTCTTCCGTGGTGAAGGCTTCACGCCGAAGGACACCCGACACTGCGTGAACTCGCTCTCCATCCGGCTGGACCCGAACGACGCCTGACCCGGTTCACCTCGGCCGGGCGGCCATCAGCGCAACCTGAGCGGTACGCGACTGTTCGACGCGCCGGGCCAGGTCGAGCACCCGTGCGTCGGTACCCGCGGCCAGGTGTGCCCGGGCCAGGTCGGCGGCGGCCTGCTGGTGCGCGCTGAACACCTCGATCAGCACCGCGTCGACCTCGGCGTCCGGAGCATCTCGCAGTCGCGCCAACTGTTCGGGGCCGGTGCCGTGTCCGGCGTGGTCGTCGGCGCGGGCGCTGCGCCCGGCCTGTGCCAACCAGCCGCGTGCGGTGGCCAGTTCGTCGGACTCGGTCGCCTCGACGGCGGCGACCAGGGTGCGCAGGTCGCTGTCGGTCAGCCGGTCCCGGACGAGCCGGACGATCTGGAGGGTCTGCTCGGTGTGTCCGGCCATCATCGACAGGAACAGCAGGTCGATGCCGGTCATCTCGCTGGTGACGCCAGGCGTCGCGGCGGGGGCGGCGGCCACCGGCGGTGGGGCGTCGCTGGGCGCGGGCTGCCCGGACGGCGCGGGCGAGCCGCCGCAGCCAGCAACCAGCAGCACCGCGAGCAGGTGCAGCGGCAGCACCCGCAGCGTGGCACGCCGCGCCCGCACCACGGCGCGCCCTTCGGGCGGCCGGGCCGACGACACGACGACTCGGGCCCCCAGCACGCCGGCTCCGACCCGCGACACGCCGGCCCCGGCCGACAGCACACCAGCTCCCGCCCACAGCACGGCGGGCGGGTGCGACGGCTCGGCGGGCGGGAGGTGCGGCCAGCTCCGGCCGCACCTCCCGCCGGTCAGATCTGGCTCCACAGCGCCGGTACGTTCGGCGGCTCCCAACCGGCGATGGCGGTGTGCGCCTGCCGGCAGCGGTAGCTACGGCCGCCGTAGGTGACCTGGTCCCCGACGGCGTACGCCCGACCGGCTGTCCAGGTGCCGCCGACCGGCGGGTTGGTGGTCGGGGCGACAGTCGGGGTGGGCGACGGGGCGGGCGGGTTCGTGGTCGGGCTCGGGCTGGGCGTCGGGTTGCCGCCGCCACCGCCGATCTGCAGGTCCACGCAGGAGTAGAAGGCGTTTGCGGTGTCCGAGATGTTCCACACCGCCAGCAGCTTCTGCCGGCCCGAGTAGCCGGACAGGTTGACGGTGTGCGAGACGGTCGCGCCGGGCTGGCGTCCACCGCCGGAGAAGACCGCGACGCGGGTGTTGCCGATGAAGTACTCCCAGTCCCGGGTGGCGTGCATCGCCGTGTTGACCCAGGTGAACGTCACGGTGGTGCCGACCGAGGTGGCCGGCCAGCCACGGTTGTCGTCGTTGAGGACGGCGAAGTGCGAGATGTTGGCGTGGCAGTTGCGCAGCCCCTTGGGGCCTTCGACGCTCTGCGGTTCCCACCTGATCTGCCCGCAGTCGGGCACCCGGTTCTGGGCGCAGAGTGCCTGGCGACTCGGTGGTGACGAGACGTAGCCGTGGGCCTGGGCAGGGGCGGCGACGGCCAGGGTGGAGACCATGGCGCCCGTCGCGACGAGCGGAAGGGTGATTCTTCGGCGCATGGCGGCAGCTCCTTGTCGGCGTGATGCCTGGTGAGGTGCCACCAACATAATTTAAACCTTGTTAACAGTAAAGACCACTGTCGATAAAAGACGAGCCACCCGGCACCTTGCCGCAAGATAGGACAAAAGGTCTACCGATGGAGGTACGGGGCGTGGCTACCTGCGAGGTCTGCGGCAACGACTACTGGCTGGCGTTCGAGGTGCGTACGGTCAGCGGCGACGTGCACACCTTCGACAGCTTCGAGTGCGCGATCCACAAGCTGGCACCGATCTGCGAGCACTGCGGCATCAAGATCTCGGGCCACGGGGTCGAGGTCTCCGGTCGGTTCTTCTGCTGCGGGCACTGCGCCCGCTCGGTGGAAGCCGAGCGCGGCGCCGAGATCCGCGACGCGGTAGGTGCCCGTCCCGCCTGACCGCCCCGCACCGTCAGACTGCGGCGCGAGCAGCACCGGCACCGGCACCGGCACCGGCACCGGCACAAGGTTCCTGGGCACCGCACTAGCCTGGCGGGATGTCTAGCACGCAGTTGCGGGTCGCCAGTTTCGCCGAGTTGGACGCCCGCACCTTCCACGACCTGGCACGGCTCCGCGTGGACGTCTTCGTGGTCGAGCAGGAGTGCGCGTACCCGGAACTCGACGGCCGCGACATCGAACCCGGCACCCGACACCTGTGGCTGGCGCAGGGCGGCGCTCCGGTGGCGTACCTGCGGATCCTGGCCGACCCCGACGGGGTGGCCAGGATCGGGCGGGTGGTGGTGGCGCCGGAGGCCCGCAGTGCCGGGCACGCGGGACATCTGATGACGGCGGCGCTCGCGGAGATCGGTAACCGGCCGTGCGTGCTGGACGCGCAGTCGCATCTGGTCGACTTCTACACCCGGCACGGCTTCACCGTCAGCGGACCGGAGTACGTCGAGGACGGCATCCCGCACACACCGATGCGCCGGACCGGGTGAACGACCTGAATCCACTGTTGGAAGCGCTTCGACGACGCCTCGCACCCCGTGCTGGAAATCGCTTTCCTCATTGACGTGTGACGATCGAACGTGCCATCCTTCCGGTCGAGCCGGTACACGAGGGCGACGCTGACAGCACGGGAGAGGGCAACTCCCGAGCGTCCGGGCGATGTCGAGATAGATCCGACGACTCCCCCTGGGGGGCTCCATGTCCAATTCGCTCAGATCATCGAGGGCGCTGTGGCTACTGGCCGTCGCGGCCGTCGCCACGCTGCTGCTCACCACGGCATTTGTGCCACCCGCCTCCGCGCACGGCTCGGTGGCCAACCCGGTCTCCCGCAACTACGGCTGCTGGCAGCGCTGGGGCGGTGACTTCCAGAACCCGCGGATGGCCACCGAGGACCCGATGTGTTGGCAGGCGTGGCAGACCGACACCAACGCCATGTGGAACTGGAACGGCCTCTACCGCGAGGGCGTGGCCGGTAACCACCAGGCCGCCATCCCGAACGGCCAGCTCTGCTCCGGCGGGCGCACCGAGAACGGGCGCTACCGGGCGATGGACGTGCCGGGCGCCTGGCGGACCACCTCGGTCGGCAACAACTTCCGGCTGAAGTTCTACGACCAGGCCAGCCACGGTGCCGACTACATCCGGGTGTACGCCACCCGCCAGGGCTACGACGCGCTGAACACGCCGCTGGCCTGGTCGCACCTGGAACTTGTCGGTCAGATCGGCAACACCCCGGCCTCGCAGTGGCAGCAGGAGCCGGGCGGGGTCTCCATCGAGATCCCGGTCAACGCCCCGGGCCGCACCGGCCGGCACGTCATCTACACGATCTGGCAGGCCAGTCACTCCGACCAGTCGTACTACATCTGTAGCGACGTGCAGTTCGGCGGCGGATCCACCCCGCCGCCCACCACGCCGCCGCCCACCACGCCGCCGCCGACCACTCCCCCGCCCACCACTGCCCCGCCGACCACGGCGCCGCCCACCAACCCGCCGGTGACGGGTGCCTGCTCGGCGACGTACCGGGTCACCTCGACCTGGTCCGGCGGATTCCAGGGCGAGGTACAGGTGACCGCAGGCAACGCGGCCATCCGCAGCTGGCGGGTGACCTGGACGAACGCCAGCGGCCAACAGGTCAGCCAGGCCTGGAACGCCACAGTGACCTCCAGCGGCTCCACGGTGACCGCCACGAACGTCAGCTACAACGGCAACCTCGGTGCCGGTGCCAGCACCAGCTTCGGCTTCCTGGCCTCCGGCAGCAGCACGAACACACCGACGGTCACCTGCACCGCCACCACCTGACCCCGGCCGGGGCCGCGCCACACTCCCTCAGGCGCGGCCCCGCCCGGCTCGGCGAGCGGCAGCCGGCAGGCCACCCGGCAGCACCACCAGCACCCCGTCTGGTGGTGCTGCCGGAGGCGCGCTCCGGAGAGCGCTTCCCGCGTTGACGTACGCCGATGCTTCGTGGCACGCTTCCCTCGGAGCCAACACCACAGGGGCAACGCAGGTCGGCACGGGAGAGGCAACTCCCGAGCGTCCGGGCGCTTTCGCGAACTGACAATTCCCTTGGGGAGCTCCATGTCGAACGTACTCAGATCACCACGCGCTGCCTGGCTGCTGGCCGTCGCGGCCGTCGCCCTGTTGCTGCTCACCACCGCGCTGACAAACCCCGTCTCCGCGCACGGCGCCACGGTCAACCCCGGGTCCCGCGCCTACGGCTGCTGGGAGCGCTGGGGTGGTGACCACATGAACCCGCGGATGGCCACCGAGGACCCGATGTGTTGGCAGGCCTGGCAGGCCAACCCGAACGCCATGTGGAACTGGAACGGCCAACTCCGCGAGGGGGTGGGCGGCAACCACCAGGCGGCCGTACCGAACGGCCAGCTCTGCTCGGGCGGGCGTGCCGAGGGCGGTCGCTACAACGCCCTCGACACCCTGGGTGCCTGGCGGACCACCCCGGTCCCCAACAGCTTCCAGTTGAAGTTCTTCGACCAGGCCAGCCATGGTGCCGACTACCTCCGGGTGTACGCCACCCGGCAGGGTGTTGACACCCTCACCAAGCCACTGGCCTGGTCCGACCTGGAACTGGTCGGCCAGATCGGCTACACGCCGGCGTCGCAGTGGCAACGGGAGGTCGACGGGGTGTCGATCCAGATTCCGGTGAACGCGCCCGGCCGCACCGGCCGGCACATCATCTTCACCGTCTGGCAGGCCAGCCACTTCGACCAGTCGTACTACCACTGCAGCGACGTCCAGTTCGGTGGCGGCACCACCCCGCCGACCACCACGCCGCCCACGACCACGCCGCCGACCACCACGCCACCCACCACCACCCCGCCGACCACTACCCCGCCCACCACCAACCCGCCGGTGACGGGTGCCTGCTCGGCGACGTACCGGGTCACCTCGACCTGGTCCGGCGGATTCCAGGGCGAGGTACAGGTGACCGCCGGCAACGCGGCCATCCGCAGCTGGCGGGTGACCTGGACGAACGCCAGCGGCCAACAGGTCAGCCAGGCCTGGAACGCCACAGTGACCTCCAGCGGCTCCACGGTGACCGCCACGAACGTCAGCTACAACGGCAACCTCGGTGCCGGCGCCAGCACCAGCTTCGGCTTCCTGGCCTCCGGCAGCAGCACCAACACACCGACGGTCACCTGCACCGCCACCACCTGACCCCGGCCGGGGCCGCGCCACACTCCCTCAGGCGCGGCCCCGCCCGGCTCGG
>NZ_JBFAML010000021.1:0-117027 GCF_040660295.1 Micromonospora sp. NPDC049891 | reverse complement strand
ATATCGTTACGCCACCCGATCTGTGGGAGGCGCGGCGACGACTGTTACGCGCTGTGCCACATGGGTTGAAGTGCCGGGCCTCCCTCTGGCAGTTGAATCGGCGCGCCGTGGTCGGCGAAGCCGTGGCGGGCGTACAGCTTCCGGTTCAGCGGGGTCGACGCCTCCAGGTACACCGGCAGGCCCAGCCGACGCGCGCGGTCGAGGCCGTGGCGCAGCATCGCAGTCCCGGCGCCGAGTCCCCGACGCTTTGGGATGGTGCCCATGGACGCGAGGTAGATGTGGGGCACCTTGGGGTGCCGTGCCGCCGTGAGCGACTTGACCGTGGTCAGACGTTGAGCCAGCCGATCGTTGCCGGCCGGCAACTCGGTGTCTTTCGACGTTTCGTCCATGTCGATCCAGATCGACGCCGCGATGGCTTCGCTGTGGCAGGTGAACGCGACGACCACTGCCTCGGCGGCGATTGCGGCTGCCAGCGACGCGGCGAGCAGTTCGCGTGTGGCGGTCAGCCGCGCCCCCGAATCGGGGACGGCCCAGGCGGTGACGGCTTCGTCGGCGAAGGCCTCAAGACACAGTGCCAGTACCGTGTCGAATTCAGACGCCAGTGCAGGACGGGCGGTCAGCATGGTGGCGGTCATCGAGTTTCCTCCTGCGGTGCTCGGTGTGCCTCCCACACTTGCGGCTTCGCCGACACCCGAGGAAGTAGTTTCGTCACACGGACGGTGAGACGAAAGAGACTACGATGACGTGTACACAGTGCGGACGGGATCTGGGGACACCGCTGCGCACGGGACGACCGCGCCGCTACTGTTCACGATCCTGCCAGGGCCGGGCCTACAGACGCCGCCGCGACAACGGACGGCTCTCGGCGCTCGCCCGACACCCCCACGTGGAATCGAACGCGGAGCACATGATCGAGGTCGCCACGACGCTGGTCGACACCCAAGGCGTCGACGGCCTGACCCTACGAGCTGTCGCCCGCCACGCAGGGCAACCGCTCGCCGCCGTACAGCACGCCTTCGGTAGCCGCGACCGTCTCGTCGCGGCATTGGTGCAGCACCTCCTCGCACCGCACCACGCCGGCCCTCATCGGGATCCGCCAGTGGAAAAGCTCGCCCGGCTCGCAGAGCAGGAGTGGCAGGTCTACCGGGCACACCCGTGGCTCGTCGGCGTCCTCGCCAGCACCCGGCCCCCGCTGGTTCCGGCCGTGCTCGACATGGCAGGCGCGAGCGTCGAGGCCTTCGTGGCGCTCGGGCTGAGCCCAGCGATCGCGCTCCGCCGCTACCTCGCGCTCAACGCCTACATCCAGGGCATGGCACTGCTGCTCCACGCCGAACAAAGAGAAACAGCAAACCCCGGAACCACGTACCGCTCATGGTGGGCCGAGCAGATCCGCCGCCTCGACCGCACCGGCAGCCAACGGCGTCACCCCTGGCTCGGCGACGTAACCGCCGGCACACCACCGGAGACATTCGACGCCGATACTGCGTTCCGTGACGGCCTGCACCGCGTCCTGATCGGCCTTACGCACAACGCGCCGGGTGGGTAGACAGCGATCTCACAGACACGCACACCGGCTACCGTAAATGCGCGTTCTGTGCGCCCACGCCTACCTCGCCGTCACCGCCGCGCAGGCCAAAAGGGGGCACCGAATCCGATGACGGCCTCATCCCCCTCACCCTCGGCGAGGTCCGCCGTCTCCTGGCACACCTGATCACCACCATCCGACCCTTCGACCACATCCATCGATGGTCACAATGGCGACGCCGACACCAATACCGCGCCAGAACAGCCCACTACCAGCGAAGACTCCAACTTCATCAGGTGCGGCTGGAGTACTAGATCGTTTGCCAGCATCGACCCGGGGACGCCCGACTCACCCGCCCTCGCCGCAGTCCTCGGCTTCGCTCCGTTGCTTGACGTCCTCCTGAAGCGGTAGCGTCGGGTCCAGGGCCGGCTCGGTTGGCTCGAGGGCCCGGATGCCCGTCGTGTTGCGCATCCATCGGCCGACGCTGTCGGTGAACTCCAACTGCTCCTCGTACGGGAGAATGACCACCGAGGCCGCGACGTCCGTGAACTTCGGCTCCGTCAGTCGGTAGGTGCGCACCGCGCACGGCGGAAGATCACCTGGTGCCGCAGTCACAGACACGGTCTCGACGGCTTGCAGGTTGTCCCGGAAACTGGCCTTGAAGGCGAACCTGACAAACCTGATCGGAACGGGCGACCGATTCTGAATTACTAGAGCCGACAGGGCCTTGCCCACCGCTGGATTGCCGTCCCACCAGTAGACGACCCGGCTGGCGTAACGCTGCTGCTGACGCTGTTCAGCCAGTTCGTTGAGCCAAAGCTGACTGCGGTTGATCTGTTGCTGATCGCGCAGCGTCCCCAGCGCGACGATTCCCGCCCACGCCGCCAACGCTGTGGCGGCGATCGCCGCCACAGCCTGGATCCAGTCTGTCGCCGAAGGACCGTCCAGAGTCGTCCGCCGGTCAGCGCCGGTGGTCGCGTTGGACGGCCGTCGGTTCGCGAGCTTCTTGCGCCTCGGCCACCTAGCCATCGGTGCTGTAGTTTACGTCCACGCCGTCCGGCTCCTCCACTCCGCGGGAAGCATCAAAAGACGGTGCCGACCGCGCGCTTCCTCGTCAACGAGTTGGCCGCGCACGTCGCCGGGCAGTGCCGCGACGAGCTGGTGTTCATCGCACCCAACCCGGGGGGCCACTGCGCAACACGAACTCCCGGACGCGGGTTTTTGGGCCGGCGGCGGCATCGGTCGGGCTTGCCGGGCTCACGCCTCAAGACCTGCGGCACACGGCGGCGAGTCCGGCCGTGGCGGGCGGCGCGAACGTCAAGGCGTGCAGCGGATGCTCGGGCACGCCTCGACGTCGATGATGGTGGACGTGTACGCGGGCCTCTTCGGTCACGACCTGGACGCCGTTGCCATTCGGCTGGACGAAGGCGGTCGCCACACGCAACAAGGACCACTCAAGGACTCGACCGACCGACGGCGACGTGATCGACCTCGGAAAACAGCGAAGCCCGGCCTGTGGCCCCGGCTTTCTCACCGAGCCCATGCTACCGGGCTTGGATGCTCTCTTGGTGCCGGTCAGGCGGTTTGATGCGCCGGCGCCGGCGCTGGCGGGAACACAACGCTCACGTTCCATTGCTTGCTCGACCCGGGTAGCCGAGTTCCTCCTCAAGCGTCTCGCGGATCTTGCGGAGCGCGCTGTCGTCAGCTTGCGTAAGCAGAGAGATCACCACACCGAGCTCGACTGCGCGACGAACGGATGGCCGGTCATGGGCCCGCCGCTTCGGTTGGTCCGGGTCTACCTGCCTATCCACCTCGCCCGGAGGGCCGCCGAGCGCGATGCGCCGCGCCTCGCGGATCCGGCTTATGAACTGGACGAGGACCGGATCATCATTCATCGGGTCGATGACGATCAGGTGCGGCCGGTAGCCACCAGGCTGGACCTTCTCGACCGCACCGTCCGCACCGTACGCATCCAGGAACTTCGACACTTGCCCGAGGGCAGGAGTGCGCTTGCCAACTTCGATCAGGCGCAGGTACTCGGAGGAGAACCCGAGTTTGGCCGCCGCATCTGCGCGGGACATGCCAGCCTTCCATCGCAGACGTTCTAGCAGCTCCCCGAATCTGCGGTTGTCTGATTCCCGCCCCGGCCCGACGGTTAGGTCGTAGGGAGGCGTGAAAGCCTGCCGGTGGGCGTCCAACTGCCTGTCGCCATCGTCCACACCTTCACCGTACACCAACAACTAGATTCTTTGTTGCGAGTAGTTGCGAGACTCCGCTCCCCCGCCTACGCTCCAACTACTGGCAACACGGCCAGCCACCTTTGTTGGAGAGGTTCGAGATGGGGACTGACATGTGCCACTTCGGGAACGACGACGCCGTGCCCGCCGAGCGCCCCAAGCCGACGGGCGGGATCTACTCGCTGCCGGTCGTCGGGAATGCCGCCGCAGGAGTTCGCCAGTTCTACGACGACATGGCCCCGTCGGACACCGACCGGACCGAGCAACGAGTCGCCAAGGAGCTGCTTCGCTGGTCCTCGGCGGTCGCCGGGGCGGCGGCTGTTGCGGTGATGGTGCTGTGAGCCGGCCAGGTCGGCATGGACGGGGTACCGACGAAACGGCGCTGCCCATCGGCCGAACTCATAGCTGTTCGAGGTCGACATGGCGGGCCAAACCCTGGGCTGGTCGGCGAGGCGCTGGCGACGGATGGTACCACTTGGCCGTCCGAGCCGAGTTTGCAACCGCATGACACACCGCGCTACCAAGGCAAAGGGCACCTGGCCATCGGCCAGGTGCCCTTCGGCAACCTACATCCGGATGCCACGAATTCGGGAACATTTTGGCCGTTTCGGGAACGTCCCTACGTGGCCGCCAGGGACTCGGACCCTGAATCCCCCCGGCCGTCGGTGAATCAGCTCAAACCGGAACGATCGACGTCTTGACCTCGGCGAGGTTTCTCGTTGCCTTCCAGTGGTTGCCAGCCCTTGTCGGCGTCAGTGGTGCGCGGCCTGTGCCCGATGATCACGCCAGTCCATCGCTAGCCCCCAGGTTGCGGCCCGGGCATTACGAGTCGGTTCCCGACTTCGGGTTGCCTTGGTGATCGACGGACGGTTGCTGCTAATCACGCCCGCGGCTGTCCGCCAGTGGTCGTTGATTGGCTGCTTGGTCGGCTGCTCGTTGGCCGGCTACGGCCTCAATGCCGCCGGCGCTTGCTATCAGGGAGCCCGCTAGGGATTTCCCGACGACGACCGTCCGGCCCAACCGGATACTCGCGCCCGACGTTCCTCTGAGGTAAACCGCACCGGATCTTGTAGAGCCTCCGCAGAACCCGGGGCGGTTCACTGCTGCCAACACCTTGACACAGAGAGGTGCCGTTAGATCCACACGTCCCCACCGAGTTGGTGAAGTGCAAGGCCGACCTGGCATGCACACCGCTGGTGCCCTTAGTCGGTCGTTGCCGACGGCGTGATGAGTTCTCCGGACTACCGTAATGCTCCGCCGGGTGAGAGTCGTTGGTTCCCGCATGCTGGGCGGGTAGATCCATGCCTCGTCGCGTCTTGACCGTGTCCGGGCGGTCGGGGCCGAGCGCCTCGGCTTGGGTAGGCAACACCGACCGGTACTCCTCGGCCGCCTCGTCGTGGCGACCCTGGTCGGACAGCACCGCGGCCCAGGTTAGGGGCTTGAACCCTAACCTTCCGATCCGTAGGTCACGACGCGCTTATGCGTACGAGGGTGCGAATCTGTCGGAGCAGGATCGACAGGGCCGCCAGATCCGCTTTAGAGGCGAGAAGTTCTCCGATTGCTATTCTCACTCTAGCGATTGCGTTGGCATTGTTCTGTTCCCAGGTAACGACGCGGACGTCCGCGCCGTCACTGCGGCGAGTGCCCTCGAGCACCTCGATGGTGAGTGCGGCGAGGGCAGCGTATAGATCGAAACGTAGCGCCATGCGCGCCAGCGTCTGCCATCGGTCTTCACGGGGCAGCGCGGCAATCCTCGCCAGAATCTCGTCAACGTCGAGGCGATCAGACACGATGTAATAGACGGCTGCCGTCTCGGCGACATCAACACCGGTCGCATGGGCGATCTCGATGACATCGAGGAGCCCGAAACCATTCGTCGTGTGGGTAAGGGCTCCTGCCAGCGGCGCCGGAACACCGAGCTGCACCAGGTTCTCGGTCTTTGCGCGCAGCACGTTGCGCTCTCTTTCCCCCCGAAAAGTGTCTAGCTTGAGCGTCAGCTCACGTATGGGTTCTAGTCTCCTGACTTCGCTAGCCACCTCGAGTGGTGCGCGTCGGTTGGTGACTAGCCAGCGCACCGCTCGGTCAAGAAGTCGTCGCAGCTCCAAGTGCAGCGCCGTCCGGACCTGCACCGGCAGGTGGTCCGACGCCTCGATATCGTGGAGCAGCTTGTCCAGTCCGTACGTTTTATTGACGATAACAACGGCTCGCAGTACGTCGTCCAGGTTGGCAGCCGTCTCTTCTACAACCCGATAGACGAAGGTTATGCCACCGAGATTGACTGTGGCATCGACCAAGACGGCGGCGATGATCTCCCGCCGCTGTGGGTGTCCCTTTAGATCCGAGGAATAACGACTACGGACCGAGGACGGGAAGAAATTCCGGAGCACCTCGGTTGCCCAGTCATCGTCCGGCAACTGGCTCTGGTTGAGCACTTCTGCCTTCAACTGGGCCTTCACGTTCGCCATAAGCACGGCGAGTTCTGGGGAGGTGAGGCCCGAGCGCACTACGAGCGCATCATCGGTTGGCAACCGTTGCAGGGCTCGGTCGAGGTGCCCGTATTGCTCAAGATGGGCTATCAAGCGGCGGTGCACTGGCAGTAATGACGGCGCCTGGGCTCGCGCGGCCGCCATGGCGATGTCCTGCCAGAGGCCGCCACGCAGTGACGACTCGCCGATCTCCTCCATGATTCGGGCCGAATGCTCATTGGACTTTACACCGAAGAGATGGTCGCGGGAGGCACCGAGCCGGTCTAGGAGAATTTGGGTGTTCGCCTGCCGGCTCAATGCCTGATCCCAGGCCGACTGATCCAGAAAATCAGTGTTAACAAGGCCCCCGGACAGAGAGAATTCCACCCTGCCACTCTGCGTGATGCCGTTAACGCTACCCTCCGCGACGGTGCGGGCCCGGAGGTCGCGCCCGTCGACCCTGATTGTCCGGTTCGCCGGATCCCCGACCTCAGCATCGTGCTCGTGGCTCGACTTGATGAATGTGCCGTTGCGGGCGACGAAAATCGCGTCGGCTGGTGCGGTGAGAATCGCCCGAATCAGCTGGTCGGGCTCTAGGGTTACAATCTCACTAGGAATGCCGAGAACTTCGCGCATCTCGGCGGAGACGAGAATGACTGGTACCGTCCGCTGCCAGATTCCGCCTCCCGAAGAGATTGCCGAACGAGAGTAATCGTGCCACGACGACCTTGGCAGCTTCACGAAGCGCTGCCGCTCTTGGTAGGACACGTCGGGATCAGGGTCGGGATCTACAAATATGTGGCGATGATCGAAGGCGGCGATCAGCCGAATTTTGCGGGAGGTCTGCATAGCGGGGCCAAGCGCGTCCTCCGACAGGTCGCCAATGCCGATTACGTCGATGGAGCCGGCTGGGTCGATGCCCAATTCGGCGAGGTGACGAATGGCGATTGCCCACACGCCTTGTACGGCGAGGTGTCTCCGGTTCAGCAATTCGCTGTCGGAGCCGGCGGCCAAGTGATCTGTGTTCGGCCAGAAGCAGTGTGCGTGGGCAGTCGCGCCCACCTCGCCGGTATTGGTTATCAACGACTCAGGTCCCTCGGGCGCGAGTGAGCCGCCCAAAACGGATGCGTGCCGTTGTGTTTTCCCGTCGTTGATCATGGATATGGCGTCGATCCAAGCTGACCGGTACAGCCGGGGGTTGAGCCGCTGCAGGCGTTGGATGACGGCCTGCGCCTTGTCGGCGACATCGTGTGGCGCTGACAAAGGATCGGCAGCATATCCGGCGATGCGGCAAAGAACCGTCATGGCATGAGTGGCGCTGGCGACGTCTATATCCCCGTGTATGCGGACTAGTTCGTCCGCCATCCGCTCGGCGCTGGGTGCGGCACGCACGACATCGGCAACCAACCGTTCCCCTAACCGGTCCGGCACCAGTGCGCTCCAGTAGTGCCCCTCGGTCCCCGGGTACAGGTCAGCTAGGGTGCCCGCCAGGTATTCGGCGGCACAAGGAAGATCCTCGCCTGGATCGGGAAGGCAAGATACCGCTCGCTCCGCGGTGTGCGCGTCGGCCGAAGGGTAAAGCGTCGGAAGCGCGAGCAGGCGATCCCGTAGCCTGCTGCCATCCGCGAACGTTGCTCTCGCTACGGTGGCGGCCGCCCGCGCCCAGTAGAACCGTTCGTGATGCAGTGCTGCCTCAAGCGGATCTGTGTCCGGCACGCCATCGCTGCGGTCACCATCCAACACGTGGACAAGGGCAGCGGCATGCAAGTCCAGCGTCCTCGAGTGACGGTTCGCGACCGACGAGAGCTGCTCTGGAAGAGCCTGACTGTCTGCACCCGCATCGCCCAGGATCCGGCGACGATAGTCGCGGTACGCAATACCCATCGCGCCAACTGGATCGTCCTGTCCGATGCTGGTCAACTCGATCGGCTCGCGGTGTACAAGGTCGACGGCGTTGGTGTTCCGCTCCAGGTTCTCCCACCAGCGCCCCGGTGTCCGCGCCAGCAGGAGGATGCGAACCTGGTCCGGTCGAGTATGTGCGAGCGCGTCGAGTAAGAGTCGCACGTGGTGCAGCTGCGCTTCAGCGTAGTCGACAGCAATGAACGCACGGTGGCCAGCTCCTACGATACGTGGTATCGCCGGCGCGATGCGTTCTGCGAGATGTTCTGGAGGAAACAGCCCGGAGATCTGGCCCTCTTGGTCGAGCACGGCGGCCAACTGCATCGCCAAGCGGGTCTTGCCGACGCCTCCGGGAGCGTGAACCAAGCACACGCATGGCCCGTCCGTTCCTCTGGCCCAGCGGAGCAGTGTCTCGTACTCACGTGGTGGCGAGAACGTGACCACGTGGTTTCGCGGGTTGAGCCACCAGGACGGCGGCGGCACGGGCGGTGGGGGGACGGCGACAAGAGGCCCCTCCACACCAAAAATTTCCCGCGCGAACTGCCGGTGCCGAATGGCAGGTTTGTCGGCGGCTCGCCCTCCGTCCACGCGTGCATACTCACGTGCACGCTCGACCAATCCATGTTCGTACTTCCAGTAGTCGGTCTCAGTACTGACACCCGGCAGACGGCCGCGCGCGGCGGCGTTGTTCGCGCATACGTCAACGAACGCCAAAACCAGATCGAGCGAGGGCAGCTGGGTCTTGCCGTTGAGCATGTCGCCCAGCTGGGTGTCGCTGCGGTGCAGCTTCTTCGACAATGCCTGGAGGGTTAAGTTGCCTGCCTCCATACGCAGCTGTCTCAGTCGTCCGATGAACTCGCCTTGCAGCCGCTGCGCCAACAACGCCCAGTCATATGAAGAAGGTGTCCCCCTCGGTGGGATTGTCCCGTCGCCCACGCGCCGCCCCCCGGCTTATCCGGTCCCGTCCGGTCGGCGCGGCCCACTGGCCCCGCCGTGCGCTGCTGAAAGGCAACCACTTCTCCGGGGCTGCCCTACTAACCCACACTACGGCTCCGGGGCAACGGACCATGGCGTCAGTCGGCGCCGCACGGCGCCGGCTGGTCCCCTGCCCCCACCAAGGGAGTCATCATGGAACTCCGGCTCGCCCTACTCGTACTTGCGCTCGCTGTGGCGCTGGCACTTTCCGCCATTGTGGGTACCATCGCCAGCCTCCTTGCTTGGATGGGAGGGACGGCGCCAGCGAAGGCAGCGCTGCAAGGGGGAGGGGCTATGGGCGGTACCTTCGCGTTGGCCGTCGCCGTGGTTGGCCTCCTGCTGACCCTCCTTAACTGACCTGCCCCGCACTGACGACTTGCATGACGATCAAGGTGGCTACGGTCCTGGGCAGCAACGTCGGCCTGGCGTGCATCCTCGCCGGTTGCCCATGTGGACTTCATCTGCGGCTTCGTCTGGGACGGCAACGACCTAAAGAAGTCACCTCGACGACGACGGAGCCAGCGGGGCACCAGCAGGCTGCGCAGCGACCACCAGGCGCGGATTACGTTCCGGCCGACGTCAGTGCCACAACCCGGCGAGGAGGTCACCGAGACGTTCCTTGTGCCCGAGGGTCAAGATGGCCAGGTCGAACTGGTCGCTGCATGCAGGGAGCCGCCGGCTGGCAGGGCGGCCAGCGCGATCAGGCAGATCCTGCGTCGGCAGCGGCTGACCCGCCGGGTCGTGGTCACCGGAAACCTCAACGACGCGCCCGACGCCGAGGCCCTCGCCGACCTGCGGAGTGCGAACCTCGCCGAGCAGATCCAGCGAGGTTCCACCGTTGCCGGCCCTAACCGCGGCGGCGCTCTGATCGACGATAAGTTCGCCGACCTGTCCCCCACCATCTGGACGCACCGGCACCGGGCGAAGGGTGTCACCACATTCGCCCTCTACGACCAGATCTGGACCACCCCGGATCTGACGGTCACGGCGGCGCATGTCATGCGCCGCACCCAGATCAGCGGCGACGGGTCCGACCACGACCCCGCCTACGTCGACCTCGACCTTGACTGACCGCCGAGCAGGTCGGGGAGGCCGAGCTAGAGGGTCGTCGGGCCGCCAAAAGGGGTCGAGGCTCTTGCTGTGGCCGCGTGGGCAGGTGCCGTATGCGCTGCTAGGGACGTTCCAGTGGTGGTGGCGGTACGGGGCATCGCAGGGGCCGCAGAACCCGGCGTCGTCGTAGAACTCGGCTGCTCTCACCGGGGTGTAGTGGTACGGCTCGGCGAGAGCGTCGGCGATCCTCTTTGCTTCCGCCGGGTCGACAGGGTGGCCGTATCCGTTGCCGGCCTCGATGCCGGAGAGCAGCAGCGACCCTTGCTGGTCGTCGTGGCGCTGACGGGCGGTGTCGAAGGCGTCGCGCTGCTGCGGTGGCTAGGGCTGCCAGGCGGCGGGGTTCGCGCCGGGCGCGACGAGTTCCACGTGCGATGCGGGTCGCCCACACACCGTGTAGCGCGGGTCGGCTACGAACCGCCTGCAGCAGGTCCTCATCATCCCTGACGGCAGATGTCAGGCGGCGGGGCGCAGGCGTCGCACGGTGCCGTCTGGGCGGTCGGGCTGGGTGGTTTCCCAGCGTCGTTGCAGGGCGTCGACGAGGTTGGTGATCATCGGTTCGGTGACGTGGCTGTAGATGCCTCTTACGCCGGGGAGGCGGTGGCCGAGGCGACGGGCTTGGGCGATCTCGGGGATGCCGTCTTCGATGAGCCAGGTCTTGTGGGTATGGCGCAGATCGTGAAAGTGCATGCCGGGCAGGATCGGTGGGATGCCTCGTTTCGGGTCGCCAGCGACGGCCGGGGTCCAGGCGCGGCGGTTGAAGTTGGATCGGCGTTGGTGGTGGCCGCGGGCGCCGGGGAAGACGGTGCCGTGGGGGTGTTCGGCGAGGTGGGTGGCGAGGAGGTTGGTGGCGAAGCGGGGTAGGCGGATGTGGCGGACGGAGTCGTTGGTTTTGGGTGGGCCGAGGTACAGCTTGCCTTCGACTTCGTGTAGCGCGCCGACGTCGGGGTGGACGTAGATGCTGCCGGTGCTGAGATCGAGGTTGTCTCGGTGCAGGCCGGCGAGTTCTCCCCATCGCATGCCGGTGTAGGCGGCGGTGAGGATCATCAGCCCGTCGGATGGGCGGGCCTGGCGGGCGACGATGACGGCGACCTGGTCGGCGGTGGCGTGGGGTCGTTCGGCGCGGATGCCCTTGGGGATCCGGATGCCGCGGCAGGGGTTGAAGGGGATCCGGCGGTCTTCGACCGCTTCTTGAAGGATCATCGACAGGACCATGATCACGTCGGCGACGGATCGGGGTGAGAGTCGCTTGCCGAGCGCGAGGCTGAGGGCCTTGGCGTGTTGGCGGCGGATGTCGACCAGGAGCAGCGAGCCGAGGGTGGGCAGGATGTGCAGCCGCAGGTGGCTGCGGTAGGCGGCCCAGGTGGCGGGCGATGCCTGGTGGGTCGACTCCCAGATCGGCACCCATTCGCTGAGGGGGATGCGTCCGCCGCGGGGGTCGATGAAGGTATCGCGGGCGACTTCCACGTCGATTTCCTTGGCGCGCAGGACAGCGTCGGCGCGCAGTTCGTGGGTGGAGTCGGTGGTGACGGTGCCATCTGGCATACGGAGGCGGACGCGGTATCTCGTGCCGCGCTTTTCCACCCAGGCCATGGTTATGTCTCCGATCGGTTCGTGTCCGTTGCGTCGGTGATGGACGCGTGACTTTCGGGGTTTGGTCAAGTCGCTGGGGTAGGTGGGGATCGGCGTCGGCGGTGGGGCCGTCGTCCGGTGGCGGGTTCTGCGGCGGCGGTGATGATGGCGGCGAGGTCGGCGGTGGAGAAGCGCAGGTGTTTGCCGAGGAAGGTGCAGGGGATCTGGCGGCGTCCAGCGCGGCGGCGTAGCCAGGACTCCGCCACGCGCAGTAGCACCGCGGCCTCGGCTGGGGTGTAGAGGCGCGGCTCCTCGTCGTCGCTGCCACCGGTGCGGCGGGTGGGTGGGGGTGCGGCTGGCGGTGGCCGCCGTCGGGATCGGGGCGGGTTGGAGTGCATGGACGGCTCCTCGTTCGAGGTGAGGCCGGGGTGGTGGCTCTTCGCGGATAGGCGTGTGGACTTGCGAAGAGCCACCAGTGCCTGGCGGGTTCGGTGGTGGTGGCTCAGCAGGAGACGGAGAGCGGTCGCGGCTTGGGCGGGGACGACCCCGTTGCCGAGGACGCGCAGGGCGCCCGTGCGTGGTAGATCGAGGGTGGGGTCGGTGACCCAGTGGGCGGGTAGGCCCATGAGCCATTCCACGAGCGGCGGTGCGAGAACCGGTTTGCCGTGCTGGCCGGGTTGGGTGGGCGCGGGGACCGGTCGGCCAATCAGGAGTTCCCAGCGGGCGATGGCGGATGCGTAGATGCCCCAGGTGGCCTCGTCGGGTGTTCCGAGGCTGCTGTTGGCCAGGTGGGTGACGGTGGTGCGTAGGTCGAGGCCGCCGTCGCCGTGGTGGCTGGGGCCTCGCGCGTCGGAGGCGCGTGGCGTGGGCAGGCGGCGTGGTGGGATGCGTACGGCGGCGGAGGGCAGGGTGAGGTCGCCGTGGGAGCCTCGTTGTCCGGGGCAGCCTTTCTCCCCGTCGGTGGCCCGCGGGGTGGGCAGGAGTATTTGCGACAGTGGTGGCCGGAAACCGGTGCCGGCGCGGTGGCCTGGGGTGCCGGTGTCGCTGGCGCGTGGCGTCGGCAGCAGGTCGTGTCGGGTGCCGTGGGGTTCGATGACGTCGGGCAGTCCGTGCTGGTGTCCGGGTCCCTTGCCGTCACGGGCGCAGGGCGTGGGTAGGGTCGCCAGCCGCGTCCCTACCTCAGGCACGGGTGGCGACCTTCTTATCTGGACAGTTGTGGAGTCGTGGGTTCGTGAGCTGGGGCGTTGATCCTTTACGTTGGCCGGCGTGAAGGTTCGCGAGATCGTTGACGCGAGTCCGGGGCAGCCGAGTGTCGAACTGGTAGACGCAGCCGGCGTGCCGGTGACCGAGGTGACCGGATTCCTACGGCTGTTGATGGTGCGGGACTACTCGCCAAACACGGTGCGGGCCTACGCGCACGATCTGCAAAAGCTGTTCGTGTTCTTGAAGAGCCGCGGTCTGACGGTGCAGCAGTTCACGCCGGCGCGGGCGGTCGATTTCATCGTGTGGCTGCGGACGCGGTCGTCGGCGCGCAAGGTCCAGCGGCTGGAGCTGGCGTTGACGGACGGCGCGGGTCGGCTGTTGGCGGCCAAGACGTGCAACCGGGTGCTGGCCGCGGTGTCGTCGTTCTACGAGTACCTGATCAGCGTGGAGCGATACGGCGGCTCGGACAACCCGATCGTCACCATTGCCGACCATGCGGCTGCCCGGGTGCCGGGCCGCCCGCGTGCGCCGCTGGTGATCTCGCGTCCGCGGCGGGCGTTGCGGATCGAGACCGTCGAGACACTGCCCAGGCCGATGGCAGACGAGACGTACGTGGCGCTGCTGCGCGTGTTGCGCAGCCGCCGGGACCGGGCGTTGCTGGAGCTCATGTGGGAGGGCGGGCTGCGTCCCGGCGAGGCGCTGGGACTGCGGCTGGAGGACATCTCCTAGGGCCGCCGCCGGATCGTGGTCCGCCACCGCACCGATCACCCGGCCGCAGAGGACTCGAGGTTGTCGGCGACATGGCAGCCGTCTGATCTAGGTGAAACAGTCGCTTCTTCCGGCAGCGGCGCCTCTCGCAGCAGCAGCGCCTGAGAGGGATAGGTCTCAGTCGGATACTCGATTGCGCCGGTCAACGCAAGGCTACAAGGTGACATCTAGTTGTGCTTCCCGGCGACGGGTCGCTTTGGCCAGGCGAAGGCCTAATACATCAAACGCTTCGGTTTCATGGACGGAGGGTGACGCGGGTGGATATTGACCTAGCCACGGCGGTCGCTACGGTACGCGATGAACTGCTGTACGCAGCAGCCACCGGCGCGTCGGAGGATTTGAGGTTCGCGGTTGGTCCTATCGAGATGGAGTTTGCCGTCGAACTCAAGGAGGATTCGATCGCCAAGGCCGGCTTCAAAGCCTGGGTGGTGTCGGCCGAAGCTCAGGCTGGTACGTCGGATATCCAGACCCATCGGGTCAAGTTTACATTGACGCCGAAGCTGCCGACCGGCCAGGATTTGCTGATATCCGCCGATGAGGGGGCGGTCCTTAGGGACGGCGGCGCGCCTCGAATAGGACGATAGGCTCGAGATGAGCGCCGGGCGAGTCGTGATGGTTGGCGGCGCCGGTCGCGGCTCGGGATACGTGGTTGCACCGCGATTGGTGTTGACCGGCGCGCACGTCGTCAATGATGTCGGATCGGCAGTCAGTGTGAAGACGCTAACCAAGGGAATCACCTGCCATGGTCGTGTCGCGTGGCGTGGCGTGGTAGGGAGCACCGACGGCGCGCTGGTCGAGATCTTAGACCCGAAGTGGGTCGATCCACCGGGACGGGCACCCGAGTGGGGTCGGATAGTCACCAACCAGCCCGGCATCTCAGCTTCGGCTTGGGGTTATCCGAACTGGCCCCAGACGGATCGGGATAGTCCGGACGCATGGCAGCCCAGTGGAGTCATCAACCCAGGCAGCCGCTACGGCGCGGACCGTTACGTTTTCAGCGTCGTGCCAACAGCACCGGCGAAGTCGGCCGACCCCAATAAATCACCGTGGGAGGGGTTATCCGGTGCCGCATTGTTTTGCGATGCCCTCTTGGTGGGTGTCGTCACCACCGACGTCGCGAGAGGCGAGCACTGGCACCTGGACGTGACGCCAGCGTACGCGTTGACGAATGAGGCCACGTTCGTCGAGACGGTAGAGCAGCATCTGGGCTATGCACTTCACCTGCAACCAGTCGAGGTGCGGCGGCTGATCCAGGCCGAGCCGGTCCGAATCGGTTCGATCAGCGACTTGCTCCGGGCGCGTCGGGAAGTTGTGCGCTTCCGGACGACAGGCGGGCGAGCCGAACTCATTGGGGCGCTCCGCGAGTGGTGCCGTGGAGACGATTTCGACGCCTGGCTCCTTCATGGGCCGGGCGGTCAGGGCAAGACCCGCGTGGCGGCCCAACTCTCCGACGAACTGCGCCAGGACCCGGAGCGTTGGACGACGATCTGGCTCAGCACCACTGCGACCGACCTTCAGAACTTACGGCATTTGGCGACGCCTACGTTGCTGATCGTCGACGAGGCGGAAGGGCGACTACCCCAGCTCCGCCGCTTGCTGGACATATGCGCCGACCATCCCGGCGACGTGCCCCTCCGATTGCTCATACTTGCCCGCACGGCAGGCTCGTGGTGGAAGGAGTTACGGCACCACCAGCTACTGGATGGAACCACAGTTCAACGGTTGGGCGAACTCGAGACCGAGCCGGCCGGTTGCGCCAACGCGTATCGCGAGGCGGTCTACGATTTCGCGCGCACACTTCCCTCCATCCGTGAACTTGCGACGCACCCATGGTCAAATATCTCGAAGCGGCTCGTGGCGGACCCGCCGTCGTCGTTGAACACCAAGACGTCGGTCCTAACGCTGCACATGACGGCGTTAGCTGACCTGCTCGACGCAGCCGAACCGCCCGCCGCAACACGAACAATTGGTGCGGTCGAGCAACGCCTGCTGGACCACGAGCATAAGTACTGGAGCGAAACCGCGCGGGCTCACGGTCTGACGAATGCCCAAATTCTGGATCCGTGGCTCCTCGAAGCACTGAAGATCGCCATGTTCTTCGGAGCGGACAATCAGGTGGAAGAGCACAGGATCCTCGACCAAATGCCCGCGCTCAAGCAGCATCCGGACCGGATCATGTCTGTCGCCCAGTGGCTCGCCGCGCTCTATCCGTTGCCCGGCGCCGAAGTGTCGGGATGGAACGCCATCCAGCCCGACCGGCTTCAGGAGTGGCTCATCGGCAGTTACCTTACCTCACGTGCCGGAACTGATTTGGTCGAAACGTTGATACAGTCGGCTGCCGAGCCGCAGCGAGCACGTGCGATCGCGAACTATGTCAGGGCAGCGGCGCATCCAAGCTTCGCGGGCACCTTGGACCAGCAGTTAACCGCATTCTGCATACGTCACCGGGAGCTCGTCGGTGACGCGGCTCTGCAGAGCGCAACTCAGGTCGATCGGCCAGGCCCTCTCGTCGACGCGCTGTGCGCCGTCGCCGAGCTACACGGCACGGACCTCGACAAGCTCCAGGACCTATTCCGACGGGCTGTGACAACTCCTCATCCGGGGGACGACATCTCGCCCGAACTGGAGCCTTTTTTATTGCGACTGTACGAACCGATCGTAACCGAGCTTACGAGACAGTATGGCGGATCTGGATCACCACTCGATGGCACTCTAACGATTCCGGAGAACTTTTTGTTCGAGGCGATTGAAATCGCCGAGTACCTCAAGCGTTGGGCCATGTCATTGTGTGCGGTAGGCAAGTACGACACCGCGAAGACCGTTATGTCGCAAGCTATCGAGATGGTTCCAGATGCACCCGGGCAGCGATATCTCGACATGTACCTTGTCAGCTACGCAACTATCCTTCGTGCCGCTGGCGAGAAGGGCGGCGCGCTGGCCGTATTGCGCGATAGCTATTCCCGCGCGCAACACGCGATGGAAACAGATCCCTCGCTGGGCCTTGGAGGCTATGGAATACTTAGCGCCAGATACGGGCATACGATGATTCACTTAGTGAGCGCACTTGAGGCGCAAGAGCAGTGGGACGAAGCGATCGAGATCGCGGATGAGAACATCTCTATACGGCAGTGGCTGAGGAACGAGGAGGTTCCGTCGACCGTGGCGAATCTCGCCGTGGCGTTCTTCTTGAAGGCCCGACTCCTCAACAAGCGTGGACACGCGGGTGATATCGAGTCGGTGTCTGCAATGTGTGAAACCGCAAGTCAGCTACTGCGTGACCGGATTGCGGTCCTGCCGATCCGGAAGACCAAACGCCTGCTACGTGACATCCAAGAGGTCGTTGCCGCCGTTGGTAGCCACTAGCCCCAAAGACTAGTTCAATCAGTCGGCATGCCTGATTGCGTGAGCGGCAAAGGCCGTCGCCGCCCGCGCGGCCCGACGCGCTCACAGATGAGCTATGGATGCGGCTGGGGCCGCTGATCCCGGTCTGTGCGCGGCGTTTCCGTTCCACGTTCGGCCGCCGCTGATGGACGGTGCCGTGTTGGAAGAGCCTGCTCGCGGCCTCGATCGGGATCTCGTGGAACGCGTCGCCGACCACAGCGGCGGGCGTGTCCGGCGCCCACTTGCGCCTGCTCTCACTGCTCTCGCCGATGCTCCGATTGTGTGATCTCCACCACGACGATTTGAAAGTGTCCAGATAAAGCAGGAACAGCCGGTCTCGTCGATGTGGGGCGCCGATGTCGGATGCGCGTAGGCATAGCCAGCTCGTGTCGTACCGGAGCGCGGCCAGGTCGGCGTGGACGACGTCGAGTCCGCGTCGGCGGAGGGCGGCCACGTTCTCCACGAATACGAGCGGTGGTCGAAGAAGGCGAAGGGCGTTGGTGATGTGGTGCCAGAGGCTGGAGTGGGGGCCGGTGATGCCGGCGCGTTTGCCGGCGTCGGAGATGTCCTGGCAGGGGAAGCCGGCGGTAACGATGTCGACGGGCGCGACGCGGGTCCAGTCGACGGTACGGATGTCGCCGAGGTTGGGCACGCCGGGCCAGCGGTGGGTGAGGACGGTGCGAGCGTGTCGGTCGACCTCGGCGTACCAGGTGAGCCGGCCGCCGAGCACCAGTTCGACGGCCATGTCGAGGCCGCCGTAGCCGGTGCACAGCGAGCCGATGCGCGGTTCGGGTTGGCGGTCAATCACTCGCCTCCCGGCCCGGTTCGGTCTGCGCTGCCCCCGCCTCGCCCCAGTCGCGGCAGCGCAAAGACCAGGACGTCCTCGTGGGTGATGAGGTGCATCGGCACGCCGCCGGCTCTGGCTTTGCGGACCTGCTGGAGTTGGAAGAACGACGGTCGGGCGACGAGGTGCCCGTCGCGGACGGCGGCGAGCAGGGCGACGCACCGTTCGATGGGGATGAGGCCGGCGCGCTGGCCGGCGGCGATGACGGCGCTGGGCAGGTCGACGAGTTCGCCGCGTTTGCGCCACGGGCGGGCGGTGACCACGACGACGCCGCCGGGGCGCAGCAGGGTGGCGCAGCCGGCCAGGATCTGGGTGAACCCATCGGCGAGGCCGGTCAGGTCGCGGTAGGCGAGGTTGCCCCGGTCCTCGCCGTCGTTGTACCGGTCGTCGTACTTGACCACCCCGTCCGCCCCGGGGCGGACGAGGCCGTGCACGGTGGGCCCGTAGGGCGGGGAGGTGACCACGAGCGCCACCTGCCCGGTGAGTGCGGAGGGGACCAGGGTGGACAGGCGGGTGGCGTCGCCGCGGATGACCGACGCGCGTCCGGTGGCGCCCTGGTCGTGGGCGTGGCGGATGTTGGCGTCGGCGATGTTCGACCAGCGCGGCTCGTACTCGATGCCGAAGGCGTCACGGCTGGCGTGGACCGCCTCGACCAGGGTGGTGCCGATGCCGCACATCGGGTCGAGGACCAGGTCACCGGGCTGGGTGTAGGCGTCGATGGCGTGGGCGGCGATCGCCGGCAGCATCCGGGCCGGGTGTTTGACCGACTCGGGCACGTACCGGCCGCGTCGCTGGATCGGGCCGGTGGACTGGGCGGTGGCCCAGACGGACAGGTCGTCGGCCTTGGCGCGGTGTCCGCCCTCGTACGGGCGATGCCGGCCCTGGTAGTCCTTCCCGGCGGCGGTGCTGTGGGTGTCGGGGTCGTGTGGGTCGCGGTGTCCCGCGGTGGTGGGGTCAGGCACGACGGTCACCGCCGTCCCGAGGGCGGCGCCGTCCGTGTGCGGGCGGCGCAGGTGACTGACGTTGGGTGAAGATCATCAGGTCGGCGTGGACCCGACGGTGGGCGACCCGCCACTGCTCGGGGTTGGCGTGCACGAGAGCGAGCAGTTCCTCGTCGGTGACGTGGTAGATGAACTGGTCGCCGTCGGTGTCAGCCGCGACGGCGACGATGTGTTGCAGGTAGCCCAGCCCCGCGCGAGAGGTGGCGGCCACGAGCGGGCCGAAGTCCTCCGGGGTGGGCTGGGTGCCGGCGGGTACGCCGACGACGAGGACGAGGCAGCCGCCGGGCCGTAGCAGCCGCGCGCAGGCGGCGAGCAGCCAGGCGAGCCGCACCCGGGCGGTGGTGTCCGTCTCGTGCAGCGGCCAGCAGGCGACCACGAGGCTGGTGGCCGTGTCCAGCGGAGCGTCGTCGGGCGGCCGGGCGATCGCGGGGTGGTCGGTGTCGGATGGGTCGGGGTCGGTGAGGTCGTCGCCGAACCAGTCGGTCAGCTCGGGCGGGTCCTGGCCGTCACTGGTGTCCGGCTTGCGGGACGAGGTGACCGGGTCGTTCTCGGGTGTCGGTGGGAGGGCGGTGGTGGCGGGTCCGACGATCAGGCTGGAGCTGTCGGTGAACCAGGCACGGTGGTGCCGCCGCCCGCCCCGGGCGCAGGCCGTGGTCAGGGCGTGGTCGGGGGTGAGGTCGATGACCGCCTCCCCGGGCCGGCTGTAGGCGGCCACGAGGCGGTAGGCGAGACGGGTGGGCAGGCTGGCGTGGGTTTCGGCGCCGGTACGGGCCGTGCGCCAGACCGTGATCGGGACCGGCGGGTCTCCGGCGACCAGGTCGATGAGTACGGGGCCGGCCGGCTCGTTGCGGTCGGCCTGCTGGGTGCGGTGCGGCGGGTGCTCGCTCATCTGGATGTCGGCTCCGCGCCGCGCCGTGACGCGCTGACATCCCCAAACCGGGGCTTGTGAGCCGTGGCGAACACTCGCCGCGCCCACAACCGCTCACACCGCCGTCCGGGGTGCCGGCCCGTCCTGGTTCGTGTCGCTTTCTCGATCGGATGCGACGGTGGTCAGCCACGGCAGCCGGTGGGCCCTCACTGGCAAGGGCGGGTCCGTCCCCACTCCTGTCAGTGACGCCGGGTCACTGACAGGAGGCGCTGTCAGACGCTGACGCCGGTGGCGGGCAACGCCCGGGTGTCGACGTGGGATGAGAGCGTCTGACCAGCGCTGTGAGACCCGCCCGGGCTGTCACCGCTCCGGCCCGACGACCGGCAGGAGCCGCCGCCAGGCGTCGGGCTGTCACAGGTTCGTGGCGGGGTGGCGCGGCCAACAGGCGGTGAGCGGTGACAGTGGCGCGGTGAACCGACCGGGCTTGTCACCGGTGCGGGGACATTTCTGCGGTGAGGACGTCGGCACCGTGTCACCGGTTGCCGTGCGAGCCCGCGCCACCGTCGCCGGTTCTCCTCGTCGCGGGCCTCTGCCGGGGTGTCACAGGGCAGATCAGACCGCCTTTGTCAGACCCGCCACCGACAAGAGAGGTCGATGGCATTGCCGGGCGGATGACGACGACACCCGGGGTCCTGAGCGGCGTTGTCAGAGGCTCGTGAGGTCCCTGTGGCGGAATCGATGGCACCGGTCGCCGGTGACGTAACCGGCGACCGGTGCCATCGAGTCTCTTCGTTGTCATAGGAGTTCTGTCATGAGTGTGTCCGACGCTTCGGACTGGCCCACCTCCGCCCTTGACGCGGCGGCGACCGCCTTCGCCGCGCTGACGTGCGAGCCCGATCCGCCGTTGGTCCTCGACTGCGCCGGGTTCGGCGCCGACACCGGCCTGCCGCGGCGGGTGATGCCGCTGTCCGTGTTACGGGACTGGTTGTTGCGGCATCCCCGCGCCTATGAGGCGCGTGACGAGGTGTGGCGGGAGCTGATCCGCCGCGCCCGGCTCGACGGCCCGCACTGGGTGGTGGGGGCGGTGGGGATGGCGTTGCCGGCGCTGCGGCAGTACGCGGCCCGACTGTGCGAGGGCTACGACAGCGATCCCGGCGACGTGGACGCCGAGATCCTGACCGGTTTCCTGACCGCGCTTCGCGACCGGACGGACCTGGCCAGACCGGCGCCGTACGCGAGCCTGTGCCGGGCGGCGTGGCGGGCCGGCCGGGACCTGCGGCTGCGGCAGCGGGAGTACCGGCCGGTGGCGGATATCGAGCACATGGCGGCCGGCTCCCGCACTCCGGGGGTGCCGTATGGGCATCCGGACCTGTTGGTCCGCCGTGCGGTGGTCCTCGGCATCCTCGACGCGCAGGACGAGCAGGCCTACATCGACGTGCGGCTCGGCTGCCGGTCGATCGAGCCGATCGCCGCCGCGCTCGGCGTCAGTGTCGACGCCCTGCGCATGCGGCTGTCGCGCATCGACCGCCGCCTCGCCGACGCCCTGGCGGAGGGCCTGTTGTCCGGGGTCGCGTCGCCGCAGACCGTGGCGCGGCTGCGGACACGGGCGCGGCACCGCGCCCAGCGGCGGGCCGGTCGCGCCGCCGCGACGGCCGGCGTCGACGCCACTGTGGAGCGCGCTACCGCGGCTGCCTGACGAGCCTTCCAGCCGAGACAGCGGTGGCCCGACGTCTTGTGACGTCGGGCCACCGCCCTTTCTGTCGGTTCCGTCGGACCTTGCCGTGTCAAGGGCGGTGAGCCCGGGCGGCACTCACACGGTCTGACCGGCAGCCGTCCCCGCCGCTGTGTGCGGGTTCTCGTCCCGACCACACCCCGGTCCGCGACAAGCGCCGTGACCTGTCCTGTGAGCCCGTGGGGGTCGGTTGTCAGCGAGGCAAGTGTTCGTCAGGGATCACACGGCCCGGTTTGGGGGTGCGGGACCGTCACCGAGCCGTACCGGCCGACGGTCCTGTCCGCCGCCGGGCGACACGGGGAAGCGACGCGAACGCGCGTGCCTCGGGTGCCGCGCCAGTTGATGCGCTGACACCACATCGATGACCGCAACCCACCCACGAGGGAGGACGCGCTCCTCCCGGGCCCACGCGGTTCGCCCGCCCCCGCGCCCGGCGGCGGCCTTACCTGACCGCTTCGAGTAATCGTCACACCCCGACGGAACACCACTCGTGCCCGAGGGGTGTGGCGGGAGGTGAATCGCCATGTCCCCCACTCCCCACCCCACGTCTCGCACCCGACGCGCCGGCCGGCTTGCTCTTCGCGTGGCCGTGCCCCTGGCCGGCGTCGTCCTCACCCTCGCGCTTCCCCGCGCCGCGCTCGCCGATCCTGGCGAGATGACGTACCTGGCGGCGAACTCGCTGCCGGTGGTGATCGCCAACCTGCGGGCCTGGATCATGGGCATCCTCGCCGCGATCGCCAGCCTCTTCCTCGTCCTTGCCGGCGTGTACTGGGCCACCGCCGGTGGTGACCCGTCGCAGGTGGAGAAGGCCAAGCTCGCCCTGCGTAACGCGCTGGTCGGCTACGGTCTGGCCGTCCTCGCGCCGGTCCTGCTGCAGGTCGTCCAGGGCATCGTCGGGGGCTGAGCCGTGCCGGCATGGTTCCTCGACCAGGCTCTGGGCTGGCTGACCGAGGCGCTGCTGGCCTGCCTCACCGCGATCTTCGACCTGATCACCGGCGTCCTGCTGACCACCCCGAAGGTCACCGGCATGCCGCAGGTGCAGTCGCTCACCGGCCGGTCGGTGTGGATCGTGGACACCGTCTTCGTCCTGGCGTTCGTCGCCGCCGGCGTCCTGGTCATGGTCGCCAGCGGCGACGAGCGGTCCCGGTACACGGTCAAGGACCTGCTGCCCCGGCTGGTCGTCGGGTTCATCGCCGCGCACTTCTCCCACCTGCTCTGCGCCCAGCTGATCGACCTCGCCAACGGCCTCACCGGGGCGGTCGGCGACGGCGGATACGACGGCGACGGGGCACTGGACGCGATCCACAGCCATGTGCGGGCGGCGCAGGACCACACGGTGCCGCTGCTGTTCCTGGTGCTCGTTCTGATCATCACCGTGCTGGTCGTGACGACCGCGTTCCAGATGATCGGCCGGTTCGTGACGCTGCTGGTGATGACGGCCATCGCGCCGCTGGCGCTGGCCTGCCACGCGTTACCGGCCACCGACGGCGTCGCCCGACTGTGGTGGCGCGCCTACACCGGATGCCTGGCGATCCCTGTCGCGCAGGCGTTCCTGCTCACCGCGGGCGAGCAGATGCTGCTCGACCCGGCGGCCCTGCTGCCCGTGTTCGGCCTGCCCGTCGACCCCGGCGGCACGCTGAACCTTTTGGTCGTCGTGGTCCTGCTCTGGACCACCGTCAAGATCCCCGCCCTGATGGCCCGCTGGGCGGGCCAGACCCCAGGTGGCACTCATGTCCTCGGCGCGGCCGTGCGCGTGGTCGTGGTGCAGCACCTCGCCCGCACCGTTCCCGGCCTCCACAGCATCCGAAGGAGCATCAGATGAGCCGAACAGAGCTCGACGAGCCGTCGACCAGGGCACGGATGCCCGCCGACGTCGACGCCCCCGACAAGGTCGCCTACGGGCTGACGTTCCACCAACTGGCGATCGTCGCCGTCGGCGCGCTCGTCGTCTACGGCCTGTGGCAGGCGCTGCACGACGTCGTGGCGATGCCGGTCCTGGCCGGCGTCGCGGTGGTGATCGGTGGGCTGGCCTGCGGGGTGGCGCTCGGCCGCCGTGACGGCCTGGCGTTGGATGTGTGGCTGCTGCACGCGGTACGCCACACCCGCGCCCCCAGGTCGCTGACCACCACCTCCAGCGCCGATGGCGACGGCGGTGTGCCGGACTGGGTCGCGGCCCCCAAGACCGGCCGGCAGGCGTTGCCCGCACCGTTGACGTTGCCGGCCGACGCCATCGACGACGACGGGCAGATCAGCCTCGGCGGCGGGCGGGCGGCGATCGTCGGCACCACCACCGTGAACCTGGCGCTGCGCACACCGGCGGAGCAGGCGGCGTTGATCGACGGCTGGGGACGCTGGCTCAACAGCCTGTCGACCCCGGTCCAGATCGTCGTGTCCGCGCAGCCGGTCGACCTGGCCTCCCACAGCCGGACCCTCGCCGCCGCCGCGGCCGCCCAGCCGCATCCGAGGCTGGGCGCGGCGTGCGCCGACCACGCCGACTTCCTCGCCGACCTCGCCGAGCGCCGGGACCCGCTGCGCCGGCAGGTCCTCATCGCCACCCGCACCCCCGCCGGTGAACGCGGTCCGCACGCCGCGCGTCGGCGCGCCGAGGACACCGTCCGCGCGTTATCCGGCCTCGGCGTCACCCCCCGCGTCCTGGACGGCCCGGCGGTCACCGCCGCCCTCACCTGCGCCGCCGACCCGTACCGGCCGCCACGCCCCGGGGGGCTGGCCGCCCCCGACGCCGTCATCACCACGACCACCCCACCCCGCGACCGCGAGAAAGGACAGAGGACATGATCAGAAGAATGCGGTCCGGCGACGTCGGGCAGCCGCGGCCGGCGTCGGTGGCGTCGACGGTCGCGCCCGCGTCGGTCGAGGTCACACCCCGATGGCTGCGCGTCGGCGACGGGTACACCGCGACCCTGGTGGTGACCGGCTACCCGGCCGAGGTCGGTCCGGCATGGCTGGAACCGCTGCTGTCCTGGCCCGGCCGCCTCGACCTCACACTGCACATCGAACCGCTGCCCGCGCCGGTCGCCGCCGACCGGCTACGCAAGCAGCAGGCCCGCCTGGAGTCGTCCAGACGCGCCGACGCCGACCGCGGCAGGCTGGCCGACCCCTACGTCGACGCCGCCGCCCACGACGCCGCGGACCTCGCCGAACGACTCGCCCGCGGTGCGGCGAAGCTGTTCCGCGTCGGCCTGTACCTGACCGTGCACGCCCGCACCGAAACCGAACTCGTCGAGGCGTGCACCCAGGTGAGGGCCGCCGCCGCGTCCACCCTCCTCGACGTCCAACCGGCGACCTGGCGGCACCTGGCCGGCTGGACCACCACCCTGCCCCTCGCCACCGACGGGCTGCGGATGCTCCGCACCATGGACACCCAGGCCCTCGCCGCCGCGTTCCCGCTGTCCAGCCCGGACCTGCCTGCCCCGCTGCCCGGCGACCCGCCGGCCACCGGTGGTGTCCTCTACGGCGTCAACCCCGCCAGCGGCGGCGTCGTGTGGTGGGACCGGTGGGCGCAGGAGAACCACAACTCCATCGTCCTGGCCCGCTCCGGGGCCGGGAAATCGTACTTCGTGAAACTGGAGATCCTGCGCAACCTCTACCAGGGCGTGCGGGTCGCGGTCGTGGACCCCGAGGACGAGTACCCGCGCCTGGCCGACGCGGTCGGCGGCAGCATCGTCCGACTCGGCGTGCCCGGCGTGACGATCAACCCCCTCGACCTGCCCGCCGGCGACCGGCGCCCGGACACGCTGACCCGCCGCGGGCTGTTCCTGCACACCCTCATCGCCGTGCTGCTCGGGCAGCAGCCGCCACCGGCCGAACGCGCGGCGCTGGACCGGGCCATCCTCGCCGTCTACCGGGCCGCGGGCATCACCGCCGACCCGGGCACACACCACCGGCCCGCGCCGCTGCTCCGCGACCTGGTCGACACCCTTCGCGGCGACGACGACCCGGCGGCGGCGACGTTGGCCGCCCGGCTGTCACCGTGGGTGTGGGGCAGCTTCTCCGATTTGTTCAACGGCCCCACCACCCACCCGCCGGCCGGACACCTCGTCGTCTGGTCCCTGCGGCACCTGCCCGACGAGCTCCGCACCGTCGGCACCCTGCTCGCCCTCGACTCGATCTGGCGTACCGTTGACGCCCCCACCCGCCCGTCGCGACGGCGGCTCGTGGTGGTCGACGAGGCATGGCTGTTGATGCGCGACGGCGAAGGTGCCGGCTTCCTGTTCCGCATGTCGAAGGCGGCCCGCAAACGCAACGCCGGGCTGACCGTCATCACCCAGGACGCCGCGGACGTACTCGGTACCGACCTCGGCCAGGCGGTGGTGTCCAACGCCGCCACCCAGGTGCTGCTGCGCCAGGCCCCGCAGGCCATCGACGCCGTCGGGAACGCGTTCGGGCTCACCGGCGGCGAACGGCGACTACTGCTGTCCGCCCGCCGCGGCCACGGCCTGTTGATCTCAGGGACGAACCGGACCAGCTTCGAGTCGATCTCCTCCGACACCGAGCACGCGCTGTGCACCGAACCTTTGGAGTTCGAATCAACTTTCGGCAATTCCTGAGGGAACTCCGGACCAGGGATCCCGGGACGGTCCACCAGGCGCTCGCCCTCGACGGTGAATCCGGCGGCGGTGTGTGGGGTCTGAGGTTGACGGAACTGGAGTCGTCGCTTGGAGCTAACGACGCCCACGCTGGGCGGTCGAGCGCAGCATGTTCGATCAGCCAGGGGCCTGTCGATGATGGCGCGCGCGTGCAGGAGCGTGTCGAGTTCCGGCACGCCCGGACGGGCCCCTATGGGGTTTGTCAAGCCGTGAGGCGGGGTTCTTCGGAAGGTTTCGGCTGGCCAACGACGCATGTCAGCACCGGTATTGGGTAACCGCGCCGCGCGCATGCTGACGTGGTGAAACCCCGGGCGCTCAGCTAAGGACCGCACTGGAGGTGACGGGTGAGGCTGGTGGAGCGACGGCACGAACAGCTGATCTATCTCTTCGCAGCTACGGTGCTGACCGTCGTCACCGCGTTGGCCTTCTGGCTCGGCGGATTGAACCTGGTCGGCGCCCTAACCTTCTCGGGACAAGTGACGGGTGTCGCGTTACTCGTCGCCGGTGCCGTGACGCTTGCCGGCGCTGTCTCCGCCGGAATTCTCGCCTTCGCACGGGGCAGCCGGCAGGCCGGGGCCACGCGGCGCCGGAAGGACCGGCTTCTCCTGGTCATCCTGCTCGCGCTGCTGGCGGCTCTCCTGACGAACGTGATGCTCCTGGTCACCCAACTGACCACCGGGGACATCACATGGTTGCTCGCCGGTTGGGTGGCCCTGTGCGTCCTGTCCGTGCTCCTCTTCGGCTACGTGTTCTTCGCCAGGGGCGCGTCCTTTCCGCTCCCGCGCAAGATCGCGCTGGGGGCGGCCGTGACGGCGCTGCTGGCCCTGGCCAACTTCGCGTACTCACAGCTCTACCTACCGTCGAAGCAGGAAGCCGCCATCATCGCCGTCCCCGCATTCGGGACTCCGACCAACGATGACGACAGCGCCGGGGTTACGGTGCCGTTTGAGGTCGACTTCAAGGTTGCCGGGCAGCCCGTGTACATCCTCGCCGCCACCTATAGCGTGGCGGGACGGATGGCGGCCGTTACGAAGGCGCCGGCCGGGGGTGCGGAAGGCGACGACGACATCGCGAGAAAATGGAACTCCCCGACCACCAGGGTGGACGGCTACGAGCCCGTCGACACGGGGCAGTTGATCAATCCCGGCTCCGAGTACGTCGCCAACCAGGAGATGAAGTCGGTCAGTTTTGTCCGGGTGCCGAAGCCACTGAGGTACGACGCGTTGATGCTGCGCGTGGACGTGGTGTTCATCAAAGCGGACCGGGCCCGACTCGGTGAAGGTCAATCCGGCGGTCAAGAAGCAGACTACGTCTGGAATATCCATGAGGCCAGCGAGTTGAACCATCGCGTCAGGCGTCCCGTCGCGGTTTCTAGCGTCTGGAACTACCAGCCCGACGCGGCAAGGTTTCCCGTCCCCACTGCGAGATATACCTACCGCGACGATGACAAGATTCTCAGCGACGCCGCTGCCCGCAGGTACGGCGGCTGGGAACTGTCGAGTCAGGCGCTTCTGCCGCTGACGAAGCTCAGTTAGCGGGCTGCCGGTCGTTCCGCTGCACATCCATTACCTCACGCGGCGAAGTGGACACTCTGCCAGTCGCGGATTTTGGAGTCGCTGTCTTCAGCACGGCTGGCATGCGCTGCCGTCTGCAGCCGGATGACCGAACTCCCCGCCGCCGCTGGCGCTTCGACGCTCACCTATACCCTCACACAGGAGGCATAACCGACTCTCAAGAACTCTAATCTTGGAGTTCAGAGAGACATGGCGCGAGCGTCCAAGCCGTTCGCTTACAGCGGCGGCGCGCAGAAATGCCGCAGCATATGGCGGCGTCAGCCGACTGTTCCAGGCGGGCAGCCACCGGTCGACCACCTGCGCCAGCCCGTCGCGCAGGGTCTGCGTCCACACTGGTCGGCCCAGGAGCCGGATGAACTCGAACAACGCCGACCGGTCCGTTACCACCGTGCTGTCCGCGCAGCCCGCGCCCACGGCCGCGAGCAGGTGCTGGTCCACCAGCGCCTTCGAAGTCCTCACGTTACTGCTCGGCCGTCAGACGTCGAGGGGCGTCCAGCAACGGAACCAGCCAGCCCCACGCCCTCTCCAGATCGTCGCACTCCGACAGCCAGTCGGCAATATCGACAACCTTCAACAATTCTGGCCGCACGACGAGGAGGAACACTTGTGAACCCATCAGTCGAGGCGCTGATCCGCGCGCTCGTGTCGTCGCCTTCGGCGCCCAGCCCCACGGTCGGGCCGGGCGTCGACATCATTACGCCGCCTACCGGAGCAGGCGATGCCCTGGTCGACGTCGCCGTGTGGGCCGCACAGCGGCCGTGGCTGGCCGCTGTCGCCGCCGGCCTGCTCGCCGTCGGGATCGCAGCCCGCAACCTGGTCGAGACCTGGCGGCACCACCAGCACGCCCACGGCGCCCGCCTCGTGACGATCGCGCCGCCGCCCGAGGTGGACCCGCACAGCGCCGCCGCCCTGTGGGCGAACCTGGCCGGCGTGCTGACCCCGTCACGGCGGCGGCGCCTGCTCGTCGGCGCCCCGCACGTGGTGTGGCAGTACACCTGGTCCGGCCGGCAGCTGCTCATCTCGATCTGGGTGCCCGGCACCGTCCCACCCGGCGCGGTCGAGGCGGCGGTACGGGCCGCGTGGCCCGGCTCGGCCACCACCACCGACCCCGACCCGCCACCGCCCATCCCCCGGCACGCGCGTCCCGCCGCTGGAGGGCACCTGCTGCCCGTGCACCCCGAGTGGCTGCCGCTGTCCACCGACCACGACACCGACCCGCTGCGCCCGCTGATGTCCGCCGGGGCCCAGCTGAAACCCGGCGAGTACGCCTGCGTGCAGGTCCTCGCCCGCCCGGCCACCCCACGGCGGGCGGCACGCGCCCGCCGGGCGGCCGGGCGGCTGCGGGCCGGCACAACCGCCGTCCCGGCGGTCAACCCCGCCGCGCCGCTGCTGTGGCTGCTGGAGGCGTTCCTGCCCGGCAGCGGCGGCACCAGCCGCACCACCACGCCCGTCGCCCGGCGGGATCCCACCGTCGACCGGGACGTGCGGGCGATCCTCGACAAGACCGCACACCCGCTGTGGCAGACCGGGATCCGGTACGCGGTCGCCACCACCAGCCGCCGGACCGGCGCCGACCCGCGCGGCCGGCTGCGGGGCATCGCCGACACCCTCGCCTCGGCCTTCGCCATCCACACCGGACGTAACCGGCTCACCCACCGCACCCGTATGCGAACGCCGGTGGCCGTCCTCGCCGGCCGGCGGCTCGGGCCGGGGTTCCTAACCAGCACCCCGGAACTCGCGGCCCTCGCGGGGCTGCCGCGTGACCTGGCCGTGCCTGGCCTGGACCGGGCGCGGGCCGCCTCCATGCCGGCGCCGGTCGCCGTCCCCACCGGCGGGCGCGGGGTGAAAGTGCTCGGCGACGCCGAGATCGGCGGCCACGGCGTCGGGCTGTCGGTGCCGGACGCGAGGTATCACCTGCATGTGATCGGCTCCACCGGCTCGGGCAAGACCACCCTGCTGGTCAACATGGCCCTCGACGACATCAAGGCCGGCCGGGGCACTGTCGTTATCGACCCGCACGGCGATCTCGTCCTGGACATCCTCGACCGGCTCCCCGCCACCGTCGCCGACCGCGTCGTCCTGTTCGACCCCGACCAGGAGAACCCGCCAACGTTGAACCCGCTCGAGGGCGACGATCCTGACCTGGTCGTCGACAACCTGGTGTCGATCTTCGGGAACATCTTCGCCAAAGCGTGGGGGCCGAGGATGGACGACGTCATGCGGGTGGCCTGCCTGACCCTGCTGCGCCACCACAACGTGACCCTGCAGCACATTCCCCCACTGCTCAACAGCCCGCAGTTCCGGTCCGCGATGACCGTGGACCTCGACGACCCGGCCGGGCTCAGCGGCTTCTGGCAGTGGTACGACAGCCTCAACGACAGCCTCCGGTCCCAGGTCATCGGCCCGGTCCTCGCCCGCCTGCGGGCCTTCCTGCTGCGGGACTTCGTCAAACGCACCATGCGGTACCCGAAGTCGAGCTTCGACATGGGGCGCGTGCTCGACGGTGGGGTGCTGCTCGTCCGCATCCCGAAGGGGGTGCTCGGGGAGGACACCAGCCGGCTGCTCGGCTCCCTCGTCCTCGCGCAGGTGTGGCAGGCCGCCACCGCCCGCGCTGGCATCGCACCGGACCGGCGCCGCGACGCCAGCCTCATCATCGACGAGGCGCAGAACTTCCTCACCCTGGCCAACTCGCTGGACACGATGCTCGCCGAAGCCCGCAAGTACCGGCTGTCCCTCGTGCTCGCCCACCAGGACCTCGCCCAGTTTCCCCGTGACCTGCTCGCCGCCGCGTCGGCGAACGCCCGCAACAAGGTGTACTTCACGGTCGCGCCGGAGGACGCCCGGCAGCTCGCCCGGCACACCCTGCCCGAACTGGGCGAGCACGACCTCGCCCACCTCGACGCGTACACCGCCGTCGCGCGCCTGCTCGTCGACGGCCGCCAAACCCCGGCGTTCACCATGCGGACCCGGCCGCCGAGGCCGGTCGTCGGTGAGGCGACCGCGATCCGGCAGGCCGCCGCCGCGGCGGTGCCCGCCCAGGACACCAGCGCCGTCGACGAACTCGTCGAGCGACTCAGCCGAACACCCGACCAGCGGCGTGCCCGCCCGAAGTCCGGCCGCCCCTGACTGTCTCCGCCAGCGTGGTGGCGTCGTCAGGGTCGCGCACCGGCTCGCCGCCGGGCTCGTCGTCCATCACAGGCGAGCACCCCGCCACGGTGCTGACCTGGGCTGTCAGTGCCGCACACGCCCCCTGACAGTCCCTCCGCACCGGCCTCTCCCTCGCCAGACACCCCTCCCGATCGGGAGGGGAACCTCATCCTGCCTAGGAGCAAACGTCGTGTACTCCCGTGTTCCCTCCGCCTCCAGCAAACCGGACCCGCTCGCGGTCTTCGGTCGCATCGTCCCCCGCGACCACGCCCTGCTGGCCCTGCTGGCCGAGCACTACCTGCTGTCCACCGACCAGATCACCAACGCCTTCTTCGACAACCGCCGCACCGCCCAACGCCGGCTCACGATCCTGCACCGCCTCGACGTGCTGCACCGCTTCGGCCGCAGCGGCCACACCGGCCGCTACGGTCCGCTGCTCTACACCCTCGGCCCTGTCGGGCTGCAACTCCACCCCACCGCCTACCACGATCCGACCGGCAGCGGCGGCGGTAGGCCGCCGCGCAGTTCCCTGGAGCGCGCCAAGCGGATCGCCGCCAGCGGCCAGGTCAACCACCTGCTCGGCGTCAACCAGTTCTTCACCGACCTGATCGCCACCGCCCGCCGCACCGGCGGTGCCCGGTTGTCGCGCTGGTGGTCCGAACAGCACGCCACCACCGTCTACGCCCAGGCCGGCATTCGGCCCGACGGGCACGGCGTGTGGACCGTCGGCGATACCTCCACCGGGTTCTTCCTGGAGCACGACAACGACACCGAGAACCTGGCCCGGGTCGTGGCCAAGCTGCGCGGCTACGAACGCCTCACCACGTTCGGCCCCCGCTACCCCGTGCTGTTCTGGGTGCCTAGCCGACGCCGCGAGGCCAGCCTCCTCGGCGTGCTCGCCGGACTGCGAACCGCCAGCCCGATCGCCACCGCCGTCCACGGCCCCGACCCCGCCGGCCGAGTGTGGACCCTTGTCTCCGAACCCGGCTACCGGCGCTACCTGCACGAGTTGCCGTGCGACCACGGACCCGACACGGTCACCAACCCACAGCGCTTCGATGACCCCGTTTCCGATACCGAGTGAACCTGCCTCACGGCGCCTCGTCATACTTCTTCCAGAACTGTGCCCGAAGCTTGTGCCGCACGTTTTTGCTCAGGTCGAGTTCACCACGGAGATCAGATAAATCGGTCCGCAACGCCTTGTCGATGTCGTGTGGAATCGATGGCTTCCCATCTTCAAGTTCAGCCAGGGCCTCCGCAGTGGCAGACTTGCCGAATGCTGTCAGAACATTCACGACCACGGAGTCGATCTGTTCGGCAAGTTCGACGGGGTCCTCATATCCCGGTGTGACCTGTGGCTCGCGGCCGGTGGCCGCGCTGTAGACGATCACAGGCGACGGCCGGACCGCAGCTGAACTCCCCAGTTCGGCGAGGTCGGTGAACGGGAGGCTTCGCACGGAGGCTGAGACGGGATACCTATCCTGGCCGGCACTTTGGCTGGCTGCGGCACAGCCCTCTGTTCGCCCTACTTCCTTTTCCAGACCGCATTCTGATCGGTGCTCGGGTCCTTCATGGTGAGGTTCGTGCCGTCGGCGCTCAGCGTTCCGTCCAACGAGTACTTAGTAATGCCGCAGTCGAACTCGAACCGGTACGCCCGATCGCCCTGACTCTTCGTGGCGCCGGTGCATGATATGCCCACGTTGGCCGACAGCGAACCATCGTCCCGTACTGTCATCGTCCGCGAGCTGTTCTCCGCCATGACCCAGGTACCGGCGATCGGCGGTCTGTCATCACTTCCGCAGCCAGTCGCGAATAGGGCCACGCCGGATACCAGCCCAGCCAGCCTCCAGCGAAGATGCACGCTATCCCTCCCCTGTCGCGAGCCTAACGTCTGCAGGTAATAAGAACCAGACAGGGTAGCGGCAAGGCAAGCAGTTGCCCGCAGGTGGCCGCACACCCGGCAAGATGAGGATTCCCGATCACCTCCCGAACCTTCCTCAGCGGCCATCACGCGTCTGTCGGCCCGTAAGTTCATCTGTGAGAGGCAAGTGAGTCTGACAGCGTCCGGGCGATAACGGCCCCGGGCGAGCCGAGATGTCTCACAGCGCAGGTCAACCGCACTACTGATGATCGTCGGCGCGGGCGGCGTTGACAGATCCGGCCGCTACCGTCATCGGCACCACCTTCACCCACATATCGCTCCACCGGTCCGGTCCCGCCTCGGGAACCACCGCCGCACCCGTCGGTGCGCGCCGCCCACCCGCCTTTAGGCCGGTCGGCGCCCGCGCCGCGCGGCGACTCCCAGGTCGCACTGCACCACCGGCACCGATCCCGCCGCACCCCTGTGAGCCGCCCATGTACCCGGTGGGCCGGCCGCTTCCCCGTGCCCACAGCACGCCCCCGCCCCAAAGGAGGAACCCGCCGATGACCGCACCCAACGGTGCCGCGACTCCCCTGAGCCGCTACGGCACCCGCGTGCCGACGGTGTCGCCCCGCAAGGGGCGCACGAGCGTTCCGACGCCCACCCCCACCGCCGGTACCACGGCCGCCAGGCCGGTGGTCACGCCGACCGCGACGATCAGCACCATGATTGTCTGCCTGCCCGACGGTCTGCCGTCGCAGGCGCTCACTGCCACCCAGCTCGACCGGCACTTCGGTGTGTCCGGTGCCCTGCAGCCGCGTTTCTGGGCCAGCCCGAGCATGTGGCTGTGGCAGCGCCGCCACCTGGTCGCGCCCCGCAAGGGACGTCCGGTGTACTGCGCCGGCGGACCGGTCAAGCTGCTCGACCTCGCCGCCATGCGTCACGCCGCCGGCGTCGGCGCGGGCATCCGCCACCAACTGTGGCAGCGGGTCGTGCACGGCACCCGGCCGGCGACCCCGTGGTCGACCCTGCTGGCCCGCCACCTGGCGGATCCCGCCCGGTACCCGCGTGAGCGGGCCGTGGCGGACTTCCACCACCAACCGCGCGTCAACGCGATGCGGATGCACAACGCGGCCAGCCACGGCGGCGGCTACCTCAGCGTGGGAGAGCTGGAGATGTTCCAGGCGGGCCCGATGGCTTACCAGCATTACAGCGCCAGCACGGCAGTGTGCGGCGACGCCCTGCTCACCCCGGACGGGCACAAGCTGGCGCCAGCGAGCGACGCCCTTACCCATTGGGTGACCTACCTCGAGCAGGCCAACCGGTACCTCGACACCGTCGAGGCCGACCAGCGGCTGATCGCCGTCGCCCTGTAGCACCACCGGGACCGGGGCCGGGCGTCGCACGACCCTGAGCAACGGACGCAGGCCCCGGCCTACGGTGCCGTGACGTACACCCTGCCCGGCTAGCCGTCCAGACCGCCACCGCAGGTAGCCGCCCTCGGCACGGCCCTCGTACCCAGCTCCGCAGAGCCCGTGCGCCAGGACTTGAGCGGCCGTGGTGGCCGCATGCCGCCTATCGGCGCGGCCTGGGGTGCCCCGGGTTGGGGCGACGCACAAACCCGGCCAGCACGACGGCCGACCTTTCCCTCTTCCCACCATCCAGCGGAGGTGTCCCGCCATGTCCCACCGACTGTGGTTCCGCATCGACGACGTCCTGCCCCTCGCCGAGCACGCCGCCGCCACCCGCGCGCACCGCCCGACCCGCCAGCAGTACCGGGCCGGCCTGCCGGAGCAGGCCGCACTCATCTGGTCCCACGACACCGACGGCGACTGGCTGTCCTCCAACGGTGTCCCCCACTGGTACGACGCCGACGGCGCCCACCACCGCGCCCACGCCGAGACCTGGACCCACACCGCCACCGGCGCCACCGGCAACCCGGTTCCCGCCGACGACGGCCACGGCTTCCTGCCCCTGCGAACCGCGCACCGCGACGGCCGCCGTGACCTGCTCGACCTGCTCCGCTACGCCCGCCAGCAGGAGCTGCCCTGGCTCGGACTGCACCCGGACCCGGCCCGCGACGACACCAACGACCGCTACCGCATCTCCCGCAGCCGCGGCGACATCACCCCGCCGCTCGCCACCTGGACCCCGGCGACGGTGACCTGCGACGTCGTCGGCGGCGGCACCTTCCGCGCCATGGTCGCCACCGGCTACACCACCCTGAGCCGCACCGGCGTGCTGTGCCGTTTCCCTCGGTACGCGGTGCGGCGCATGGCCGCCCGCCTCGACGCCCTGCACCCCGGTGACATGCCTGGTGAACATCCCCGCCTGCGGTTCGACGGCGACGAGGTCACCGTCGAGTGGGAACACGACCACGGCCTGGGCAGCCGCTGGATCGAGCACGACCGGGTCTCGCCGGACGCCAACGGCTGCTACGCCGTCGGCGCCTACCAGTGGCCCTGGACCCTCACCACAGCGACCGCCCCAGCCACCAGCCCGCGAGACCGGTGATCGTCGACGAGGTGCACCGCCAAGGCGGCCACGACAGCCACGAGCTGACCAGGAACCCCCTAGCGGCAGGTAGATCCTGCGGGTCCGGGTCACCGCCGACAGCCACGCCACCCGGACCACAGTGGTCGCCGAGGTCTCACCCGACTGCCCACCTGAACGGTCATCGCCGCCAACAAGGCGACGGCGGGCACCACACCACGCCGACCTCACCGGACGCGACCGCCCCTGACCCCGGTCTCCACTGAGGCGCTGCGGCGTGCGCGGCGGACCCTTCCGCGCGGCCGCTGTCCACCACGCCTGGCCGTTAAACGACCGGATTGGCGAACTCCCGCGCCCGACCCGCTGCCCGCACGACGCCGTCGCGCTGCCGACGTCACCTGGCGGCCTCCATCGCACCGCCGCACCGTCTTCGCCGAACCGCAACCGGCGGCCCACCGCCGCTGACACGGTTCATCACCGCACGACCCGGCCGTGCCCGGCCACCGCGCACTCGCGCACACCCGGGCACGGCCGTGCCCGGGTTCCCGCCCGCCCTACCGAAGGGAACCCCTCATGACACCACCTGTCAGGCCGGCCTCCGGCCGCCAGCCCACCATCGCCGTCGTCGGCGGCAGCCTCACCGGCCCGATCACCGCGCTGCTGTTGCTTCAGGCCGGATTCGACGACGTCACCGTCTTCGAGGCCGCGCCGGCGTCCACGCCCCTGGGCGGCGGCCTCATCGGCCTGGAACATCCCGCCCTCGACGTGCTCGACCGCCTCGGCATCGACCAGCACGAGTTCGTCGCCCACGACTCCGAGGCCATCGTCGAGATGAGCATCCGCGACCGCCACCCGGCCGAGACCATCCGACGCACCTACCCGGGCCGCAACACCACCTGGACGCTGCTGCACCAGGCGCTGACCCGCCGCCTACCCGCCGGCGTCCTGCACACCGGCATGCAGGTCACCGCCCTGACCGAGCGGGCCGGCCAGCCGGTGCTGCGGTTCCGCGACGGCCACACCGCGGCCGCCGACCTGGTCGTGTTCGCCGACGGCCGCTCCTCCACCGGACGCCGGCTGCTGGATCCACACCGGAAACTGCGGTACGCCGGCTACGTCGCCCACCGCGGCATCGCCGAGATCACCCCCCAGCCCGGCCTGCGGGACTTCCTGCGGCTGCATCCCTGCCCCGGCGTCCAGTTCAACCTCGCCCCGGTACCCGGCGGCTGCGACTGGACCTTCTACCTCGACTGCACCAGCGCCGAGTACGCGCGGCGGTTCGGCGCCGACCCCACCCGCCGGATCTTCGCCCTGCCCCGGCACGTCAGCCCCGCCGCCCGCGCCCACGTCGACACCCACGCCGAACTGCTCCTCCCGGCCGAACACGCCGCGATCGTGCGGGCCACCAGCACCCGGATGGCGGTACCGGTCCTCGACATCACCCCACCGGAGCGCATGGTGTGGCCCGTCGGCGCCGGGCATGCCGTCCTGCTCGGCGACGCCCTCGCCCCGGTCCGCCCCCACACCGCCCGAGGCGCCAACAACGGCATCGAACAGGCCGCCGGACTCGTCGCCGCCCTCACCCAGCACCGCAAGTACGCCGCCGACCTACCCGCCGCCCTGCACGGATGGCAACGCCGGCACCTGCCCGCCGCCGTCACCGCCGTGCACCGCGGGCCCGTCATCGGCCACCGGCTCGGCCTCGGCACCCACCAACCCACCCCGTAAACCGCACCCCCTACACGAGAGGAGGTGGCCTCGTGGCCACCAAGACCACCGCGATCCTCGTCGACGACCTCGACGGCTCCACCGACGACGTCGGCACCTACCAGTTCGCCTTCAACGGCGTCACCTACGAGATCGACCTGTCCTCCGGCAACTTCGACCGGATGGCCGCGGCCTTCGGCCCGTTCATCACCGCCGGACGCCGCCTGCCGAAACAGCCCAGCACGCCTGGACGGCCCGCCGCCTCCGGCCGTGGCCGTACCCGGGAGATCCGCACCTGGTGGTGGACCACGAACTGGCAGGAGCGCAACCTGCCCCAACCACGGACCGGCGGCGCCATCCCCGCCGCGGTGCGCGACGCCTACCACGCCGCCCACTGACACCCCACCCACCGGCGCCGCCGGACGAACCATCGCCCGGCGGCACACCCGTGCGCGTCGCCGCGATCCCGCACTCCGGGCAGACGACTTGATCAATGCCGGATTCGAAGCGTGCATCAGTGCCCACGCCTCACTCACCAACCCCTGCCGACAGCAGGAGAAAGGGGACCACGCGCCCATGACCAACACCCCCAACACGACCACCGATACGGCCGCACCAGCGCCACTGGCACCCAGCGTCGCGAAGGTCCTCGCCGCGCTGCACCGCCTCGGCGAGGCCACCGCCGCCGCCATCGCCACCGAAGCCGGCCTCGGCTACTCGACCACCACCCCGAAACTGCGCACCCTGGAAACCGCGGGACTGGCCGAGCCCACCCGAAACGACACCGGACCCAGCCTGTGGCGGCTGACCGACACCGGCCTCGCGCAGACCGAACAGGGGCATCACGGCCAACCCGCACCGGAGCCCACCACTCGCGAAGCCGACACACCCGGCACCACCGCGGAACACGGGCCGCGCGACGACAAGCAGGAAACCGGAGATGCTGCCGGAAGCGACCACGACCAGCGGCCGGCCGCCGACGGGCAGCCGCAGGCCGCCCAGGAGTCGGCACCGCCCGCTCCTAAGTATCCCGAGCCGGCACCCGACGAGGACGCTGAAGCCAAGGACACCGAACCCGACGACGGCGACGGCAGCGACCGCTCAACCGCCGAACCCGAGGTGCCGTTAGCGACCGACGACGTCGACGCCGCCACCGGAACGCCGCCCGCAGCGAACGACGCGGACCCCGGACCAGCCACACCCGACGGTCCCCCTGCCGGCACGACCACCGACAGCACCACCGGTGAACCCGCTGCGGAAGCACCCGCCGCACAGCCGGCCACGGAGGCGGCAGAGGGGGCGGCACGGGCCTCTGCCCGGCGGGCGTCGGGCACCCTGCGCGGCGCGATCCTCGACATCCTCGAGGCCAACCCTGGCCAGCAGTACAAGGTCAGCGAGCTGTGCAAGCTGGTCGACCGGGCCAACGAGGGCACCGACGCGAAGAAGGCCAGCGCGGGCGCGGTCCACAACGCCGCCGTGAAGCTCGTCGCGACCGGCCGGGCGATCCTGGCCGCCGAGAAACCCGCCACGTTCGCCCTCGCCGACCGAGCCGCCTGAACGACCCCGCCAGCCGATAGCCCGGAGGCGGGCGTCGAACTTTCCCGGATCCACGCCCGCCCCCGGTGCTCCTTCACAGACAAGGAGCTACCCGAAGTGTCTCCCATCCTGACCTCGATCGTCACCGCCGTCGGCGGACTCCTCGCCGGTCTCGCCCTCGCCGGAGCCCTTCTGTGGCGCCAGCAGCAGGCGCTGACCCGCGCCCGCCACGCCGCTGACCACGACGACACCACCGGTCTGCCCAACCGGCGGGCCCTGCTCGCCGCCCTCACCCGCGCCACACACGCCGATGCCCCGTTCGGGCTCGTCCTGCTCGACCTCGACGGCTTCAAAGCCGTCAACGACACCTTCGGCCACCAGGCCGGCAACGACGTGCTCACCGAGGTCGGCCAGCGGCTGGCCGCCCTGGCGGGGCCGGTGCGGCTGGCCGCGCGGCTGTCCGGCGACGAGTTCGCCCTGCTGGTCGACGGTGGCCCTGACGACGTGGTCGCCGCCGCCCGCGCCGCGTGGCGGACGGTCGGACGCCACCCCGTCGACCTCGGCGCGCACACGGTGGCCGTGCGGGCCAGCGTCGGGTACACCACCGCCGCCCTCGGCGTCGGCCCGCGCGCCCTGCTGCACCAGGCCGACGTGGCCATGTACCAGGCCAAGCAGGCCGGGGCGGGTGTCTACGGAGCCACGGCCACCAGCGGCCACACCAGGTTGCCGGCGGGTACCCGCCTGCGGGACCTGCGCCACCACTGACCGCCCACGGGCTTAGCCGGAGGACCTCGCGTCCAGCGGGCCGGCGCGAGGTCCCCACCGTGCCCGGATCCCTGCATGCCCGAGCCGTTGTCCACGTCCACGCGGCGGTCGCCCGAGACCCCACCACCGTCGTGGTGGGCGGGCACGTCCTGCCCGCCCACCACGACTTGACCTTCATCGAGAGATGGGCGTCGATCACCGCTGGTCGTCGTCCGGTGCGCGGTCAGGACACCAGCATCCCCGGGGCCCGGGGCGCGAGTCGGACGGCCGACCGCGCACGCCCGCGCACGCCGACCCGAAGGAGCCCGCCGCATGACAGGCCACCCACGCTCCAACCGCACCGCACCGCCGGACGACGTCACCGACCGGCTCCTGTGGGCCCTCGCGATCGACGTCGCCGCCGCCCACCAACCCGGACCCGACGGCACCTGCACCAACCTGCAATGCCGCGGCCAGCAACCCGGACCCTGCTGGGCGCTGCGCGCCGCACAGCGCGCCGAGCGCCACGCCCGCCGCTCCCGCCCGACCCGCGACACGCCCCTGCCACACCCGGTCGGGGCCGCACGCGGGCGCGCCCGCGTGTCCTCACCGGCACACCGCTTCACGGGCTGGTTCACCCCCACCCCGCCGCAGGCACCCCTGACGGGACCGGCGCCCACAGCGGACGCGCCGCGACCGGGCCCCCGGATCCACCGGCGTCCACCCGTGGCGGCCCTGGCCGCCTGAGCACGAACCCTGGAGGCAAATCAGTGAACTTCCTACCGCACGACAGCCTCGCCGGTTACGCCCGCACCGCCGTCGACCTGCGCACCCGTATGGTCGACTACCACCGCGGCCCGCTCGCGACGCAGTACCTGGAGGCGTTTTTCGCCAGCCGGCTCACCAGCCCCGCCCCCGGCGCGGGCCCGGGCCCGGAGGGTATGGCGAAGGTCCTCGACGCGGCCCGCGCCATCACCGCCAACCCGTGGCGATTCGGCGAGCCGTACGTCATCGCTCCCGCGATGACCGCGATCATCGCCGCCGCCGCGGCAGCTCTCGACCTGACCGGCGAGGTGCTCCCGGCCGACATCGCCCCCGACGACGGCGGGGTGCTGTTCCTGCCCGAACCGATCTACCACCGCGGCCACAACGGTGAGGTGTCCTCGATCGGCGCGATCACCTGGGCCCGCACCACCAACACCGGCAGCGGCCGCTCGTTCTGGGCCATCGCCGGCTGGGCCGACCACCACGACCCGCACGACCCCTCCGCCGCCCGCCGCCGGGCGCACCTCACCGACCGACCTGACCTCGCCCGACAGTTCGGCCCCTACCTGCTGACCGACTTCACCCAGATCCCGATCGGCCAACCCGTCGACCCCCGCCCCGACCTGCCGGTCCTCGACAGGGACGACCGCGACTGGGATCCGGCACCCGACGGCCGGTTCTGCATCGACGAGACCACCACCCCGATGCGCGCCTGCGCCGCCGTCGCCTACGCCTTCTGGCGCATCCAGGCCCAACCCCTCGCCACCGTCGCCGCCGCCCCGGTGGACCGCGCCGCGCGCCGCCGCGCCGTCCGCGCCGGCATCCGCCACGACACCCGCGTGGTCATGCTGCGACGCACCAGCCCTCTGGCCGAACCCGGTGTCGGGGAACCGAAGTGGCACTACCGGGTGCGGTTCGTCGTGCGTGGCCACTGGCGGCGGTTGATCGGCCGTGACGGCGACCCGTACCGGATCTGGATCAACGCCCACATCAAGGGCCCCGACGGGGCGCCCCTGCTGCACGGCGAGAAGGTGGCCGTCCTCGCCCGCTGAACCCCGCCCCTCGAAGGCCGCGGCGACACCTCCCCCGGCGCGGGCGCGCCTCTGGACCGGTAGTGCCGGTCGCGGATGCCGGCGGCTGCTCCGTGATCCACGCCAGCTCGGCGGTCGTCCCGGCCCGGGACGGCCGCCGCCGTCATCCCCATCCACACACCCCCTTTGAGGAGGAAAGGCACGTGAGCACACCCACGCTGATCGGTGTCGCCGCGTTTCGCGGCGGCTACACCGCCCGCTTGATCCAGTTCGGCGAGGATCCACAGGTTCTGGTGCCGCTGCTGCGCCGGATCTGGACCGACACGTTCGGCCGCGACACCGACGCCATGGCCGCCGCGCTGCTGGCCCGCGACTGGTGGTCCCTCGCCGTCAACCCCAAGCCCCGCCCGTGGGACCAGCAGCCGCCCGTACCGGGACTGGGCCACCCGACCGCGGGCAACGGCCCGGTCCGGCAGGGCTCGCTGCGCGAGCCCGTGGACGGGTTTCTCGAGTGGCTGTACCTGCTGCACCTCGACCAGCGGCGGCTGGTGGTGTACGAGGCGACGGTCCACGGCCGCTGGCTGCGCCACAGCGCGCACCATCTCGACCCGGTCGAGGAGTTGTTCGTCACCGCACCCGCCGTCGACGAGGGCGGCCCGGAGATGACGGTGTGCACCGTCTGCGGCGCGGTCGACGAGATCGACTACGTCGAGGTGCCGTCCATGGCGGGCTACGGCTACGACACCGCCACCAGCTGCACCCGCTGCGGCTCCTGCGTCGTCTCCGACCCGATGTTCGGCGACCACCTCGTTCGCAAGCCCTTGCCCCCTCCCGCCCCCACGCCGGGCGACGCGACGGGCGAGGCCCGGTGAGCACACCCGCCCCGATGCCGTCCCCGCCCACCCGTCCACGACGGCCTTCTCACTGATCGGAGAACACCGTGATCTACCAACCCGGCCAGCGGGTCGCCTTGGTCCACACCAGCGACCCGCACACCCTGCTGCGGCCCGGCGACACCGGCACCGTCCGACGCCACGACCAGCGGCACCACATCGTCGATGTCCTGTGGGACAGCGGCTCGACGCTGTCGATGTGCCTCGACGACGGCGACCGCATCGCACCCGCAACCACCCCACCGCCCGCAGCCGAACAGGTGGTGGGCGACGCCGAGGAGTGGGCCACCGCGCTGCGGCGGATGCGCGCCGCCGGCACCACGGCCGGCCACACCGCGGCCGAGTGGTGGGCCCAGGACACCATCGGCGCCCGCGCTCCCGGTGACACGCGCCGGACCGTGCGCCGGATCCTGACCGGCATCACCGACGGCGATCCCGCCATCCTCGACGCCCTGCCCCACCTCACCACGGCCGAAGCCTCTGTCGACACCAGCGGCTGGGAGCTGTTCGCCGACGCCACCGGCGACGTCTCCGGCTGGTTCGGGCTGCGCATCCAGCGGCGCGACGAGGCGATGGCCGTCTACCGCGACGCCTTCGACACCGCCGCCGCCGACCGGATCGCCGACCTGTGCCGCCTCGCAGCCAGCCCCACCGGCCGCGACGTGTCCCACCTGCACCCGAACAGGATCCGCGTCGGCGACGTCGGCGTGTTCTCCGGCGAGTGGGCGCGCACCACCGGCCCCGACGGCGACGACCGCATCACGGTCGGGTTCGTCGGCACCCTGGTCGACCACTGGAACGGGTGGGCGGTGTTTGCCTGCACCCGCGACGTGGCCGAGGCCATCGTCGCCGACCAGCAGCACCACCGCGACCAGTACCGCCACCACCTTCGCGACACCGGCGTGCCGGACGACGACCTGGACCGGCAGGTCGACACGGCGCTGGCCGACCTGTCCTTCGACGGCGACGTCATCGTCGCCGACCAACGCGCCCTGTCCGACGACCCGCAGGCCATCGACCGCATCACCCCGGACGGCGACGGCCGATACGTGGTGATGGGCCGCAGCTGGTGCTGGGAGGCCGTCGACCCGTACGCCTGCGACCGGATCGTCGGCGACCTGCCCGACCCGACGTAGGGCCGCCCGCGCGACACCGACCGGCAGGCACCAGCGGCGACCCGACCCGTCGCCGTACCCCTTCTCCGCACCACCAGGGTGTCGCCACCTGCCCGGCCCGACGCGGGCCGGCAGGGGTTTGGCCCCACCCGTCTCCGCTGTGCGGTACCCACCGCCCGCGCACCCGGAGACGGGTGCGCGGGCCCTACCCCGAATCGAGGCAACCCCATGACCACACCACACCCGCCGGTCCCCCCGGCCGCTTCACCGCGCACCGACCCGGACCCTGCCGGCACCCCACCCGCCTCCGGCCGGTCCGGCTACCTCTACCGCAAGGTCGCCCTGCACCTGGCCGACCACCCCGACCAGATTCTCAAGGTCGGCGAGATCACCCGAGCGATCGGCGCACCATCCTCCGGGGCGGTGTTCGAGGCGCTGAGGAAGATGGCCGCAGCCGGGCACGCCACCCACCACCGCGACCCGCACCACCGCTTCCAGATCACCCAGGACGGCATCGACGCCGCCGGCACCCTGCCCGCCACCACACCCCGCACCCGCGCCAGCGGCGGTGCTGGTGGTGGCCGGCGGTCCCGGCCCGTGCCGGTGCGGCGACGGAACGGGACGCTGTACCACCCGCGGCGGCTCGGCCAGGGCTGGGACGTCGAGGAACTGCGACGGCTACGCACCCAGCGGGTGCCGGTGCTGCTGTACGGGCCGCCCGGCACCGGCAAGACCGCCATGGTCGAGGCCGCGTTCCCCGACCTGCTCACCATCGCCGGCACCGGCGACACCGTCGTCGACGACTTCCTCGGCTCCTACACCCCGATCCCCGGCGGCGGCTACGAGTTCGTCCACGGACCCCTGGTCACCGCGATGCGCGACGGGCGGGTGCTGCTGGTCGACGACGCCACCCTCATCCCGCCCCGCGTCCTGGCCGTGCTGTACCCGGCCATGGACGGCCGCGGGGTCATCACCATCCCCGCCCACGGCAACGAGACCGTGCAAGCCGCCGACGGGTTCTACATCGTCGCCGGCCACAACCCGGGCGTACACGGCGCGGTGCTCACCGAGGCCCTGGCCTCCCGGTTCACCGTCCACCTGCACGTCACCACCGACTGGGACCTCGCCCGCCAACTCGGCGTCCCCAAACCCGTCGTGGCCGCCGCGATCGACCTCAACGCCGACCTGACCGCCGGCAAGACGGTGTGGGCGCCGCAGCTACGCGAACTGCTCGGCTTCGTCACCGTCCGCGGCCAACTGGGCATGGCCGCCGCCCTGGCCAACCTGGCCGGCATCGCCCCCGACGACGCCCGCGACGACGTCACCGCCGCCCTGTCCCGACACACCGGCACCCCCATCACCGCGCTCGCCCTCGGCAAGCGCTGACCGCCGCCCACCTCAGATTCCTGGAAGGAGCCAATTCTGTGTCACACCCCCACACCCATCTCCAACACGGCACGCCGCCGATGCCGGCCGGCGCCAGCGAATGGCAGGCCTGGTCGCAGGCGTGGACCCGGCACGTTCCGCTGCTGACCGGCCGTACCGACCTCACCGTCCTCGTCGCCCCCGGCGCCGCCGGAGACGCACCCGAGTGCTTCTACCCCGACCTGCGCCGCATCGAGGTCGACGCCACCTACATCGCCGACCGGCCCGACGTCACCGACCCGGCCAAGGCCCGGCACAAGCGGATCGTGCCCACCGGCTACGGGCTGCTCGTGCACGGCGCCGCGCACGCCGCGCACAGCCACTGGGCCACCCCGCCCGGCACCCCGCCGATCCTCGCCGCCGTCGCCGACCTGCTGGAGGAATCCCGGGCCGAAGGCCGCCAACGTGCCCGCCGCCGGGGCGACCGTCGCTGGCTGCGCCACGTCGTGAAGACCCTCCTCGACCCCGACGCGGCGGCCGTCGACGACGCGTGGCACGCCGGACAGCTCGCCGCCCTGCTCCTGGCCCGCGTCGACGCCCGCATCGTCACCAGCAAGGACGTCCGCCCGGTCCGGGCCGCCGTCACCGGCGTCCTCGGACGCACACGCCTGCGGCAACTGCGCGACATCTGGCGGCAGGCCCACGGCTGCGACGACACCGATGCCGACACCATGATCAGCCTGGCCCGGCGGTGGTGCCGGGTCCTCGGCGTCGATCCCGACCAGCAGGACCACACGCCCGTGCCGGACGCCGGCCTGTTCCCCGGCCGCCTCGCCGCGGCCCTCGTCGACTACCTCGCCGCCGCCTACGGCCTCACCCCGACCGAGTACGCCGCGGCGGTCCTGGCACGGCGGCACAGCCCACCATCGGAATGGGACCGCCGGGACCCGACCGAGCAGGAACACCGCGCCGCCCGCGACCTCGCCAACCGGCTGCGCCAGGCCCGCACCCACCACCCCGAGCCCGGCCGGCGACCGTCGGCGATCCCACCCGGTCGGCTGCGCACCCGCCACGCCATCACCGCCGACGCGCAAACCGCCGCCGGGCAACTCCCCACCGCCGCCCCCTGGCAGCAACGCACGCAACTGCCACCCGAGAAACCCCGCCTGCACCTGGCCGTCCTGGTCGACCTGTCCGGGTCGATGGACCGCTACACGCAGGCGATGTCCTCCGCCGCGTGGATCTTCGCCAACGCCGCCCGCCGCGCCCACGCGACGACCACCACCATCGGCTTCGGCGACCGCACCACCGTCCTGGTCCCCCCACGCACCTCCCCGACGCAGGTACTGGAGATGCGCACCAGCTTCGCCACCGCCACCTTCCCGGAAGCGGTCAAGGTCGCCGACCAACTGCTCGACCTGCGCCACGGCCGCACCCTGCGGATGCTCGCCGTCGTCTCCGACGGCTACCTCGACGACATCCCCGCCGGACAACAACTCGTCACCACCCTGCACCGCGCCGGCTGCGCCGTGCTGTGGCTACAACCCGCCGACCCACCCACCCCCGGCGATCCGACCGACCCGGACCAGATCTGGGGGCACACCTTCACGCACGCCACCACCCTGACCGTCACCAACCCTGTCGAGGCCATCACCGTGATCGCCGACGCCGCCGTCACCGCCCTCGCCCAGGCCTAGACCCCGGCCGAGCAGCACCCGGCGGCCGACCAGTCCTCGCGCCGCGACGGCATCGACACGGTGCTGACTGGGCGAGGTCAGCGGTGGCTGACCACCCCGAGCCTGCTGACATACCCGTTCTGTCTGATCCACGAGACCATCGACCGGCTCGTCATCCACCAGATCCGCGACCGGCGCCGCACCGGGTGATCCTCGCGTCGGTCCTGCTACGGATGCTGGCGCGCCGTGGTTGCTGCGCTGAATTCTGGAGCGGCCGATCGCACGTTTCCTGCGCCGCCGGCTGATGCCGACGCCGGAGTCGCCAGAACGAACGACCCACATTGTCGCGCTTCCGACATACGAGATGGCGTCCGAAAGCGTACGGGCAACGTAGTCACTCAAAGCCGAACTCTGGAGGTGCGTGTGCCCGAGTCGCCAGGTCTCGCTCGCCGGACCCAGGTCCTGATCGACGACGCCACCGCCGGCTTCGTCGGGCGTACGTACGTGTTCGACCGGATCGAGTTGTTCCTCGCTGAGAACCGGTCCGGCTTCTTCCGCCTGACCGCCGACCCGGGCGAGGGTAAGACGGCGATCATGGCGGAGTACGTGCGGCGCACGGGATGCATGGCCCACTTCAACGTGCTCAGCGAGACGTACAACAAGACCGCGCAGTTCACCCAGCACGTCGCGGCCCAGATGCTCGCGCGGGGGCTGATCGCCGATGCCGGACCACCGGCCGACGGCGACCCGGGCGTGGCCGACCTGCTGATCGAGGCGCGGGCGGCGCTACCGGCCCCGGAGCGGCTGGTGCTGGTCGTCGACGCGCTCGACGAGGCCGACCGGCGCGACCTACCGCCCACCGCGAACGTGCTCCTGCTGCCGCGCACCCTGCCCGCCGGCGTTCACGTGCTGGTCAGCAGCCGGCGCCAACAGGATGTGCCGCTGCGGGTCAGTACCGTGCTCGTCGACATGGACCTGGCCGACTACGCCGACGCCTCGCTCGACGACGTCCGGGACCTGCTGACTCGGCGCAGCGCTGACGGCGCCATGCGCGCCTGGATTGCAGATCGCGGCATTACGCCCGATGCCTTCATCAAGACCCTGACCGAAAAGAGCGAGGGCAACTTCATGTATCTCCGGCACGTGCTGCCGGAGCTCGTCTCCGGCTCGTACCGGGACCTGCGGCACCTCGACGACCTCGGCCGCCGGCTTCCAGCCGGCCTCGAGAACTTCTACCAGGACCACTGGCGGCTGATGGGCATGACCGATCCGGCGTCCGCCACCCCGGCCTGGGTGCTCTACCTGCTGTGCGAGCTGGCCCGGCCGGTGTCGGTGGACCTGCTTGCGCTGATCATGCAGCGGGTCCGTCCCGAGATCAACTCGTACGAAATACAGCGGGTGCTCGACGAGTGGGCGGCCTTCCTGCGGCCCACCGACGACGGCCGGCGCAGCATCTACCACGACACCTTCCGCGGTTTCCTGCGCCGTCAGGACGTCGTCGAGAGCGTGGGCCTGTCACTTCCCCGCGTTAACGACCTCATCAGCGACGTCCTCTGGGAGTACGAAAACCTCCCGGGAGACCGGTCATGAGGCTGGCCGCGGTCAACTGGGGGTCAGTGCCGGACTGGATCGCCGGCATCGGTTCGGTCATCGCCACGTTGCTCGCGGTCAGCGGATTGCTCTACGAGATGCACAAGCGCCGGCTCGCGGAGGCGGAGGCTGCCGCCGAGCGCCGGGCAGCCGAGGCGAACCAAGCCCGGCTGGTGAGCGTCGAGGTTCGCGCGCGCGGCGACGGCCACCGGGCCGAGCTCACGTTGCGCAACGACAGCGCGGCCCCGATTCGTACCGTGACGCCGGTCCTGTACTGGGCCGACGCCGGCGGCACATGGAAGATTCCGCGGCTCTCGAACGGGACTCCGCAAGCCGTGCTGGGTCCACACGAGTCGGCCACCTCGCTCGCCGAAGTCGCCACAGGCGAGCCCGGACCGCCCGGGCCGGCCGCTGTCCGGGCCGCGGTCGCATTCACCGACGCCGAGGGCCGCCGCTGGCTCTGTATCACCGACGCTGCGTCGCCCGTACCAGTACTCGACCGCACCGACGGCCGCGCCCTGCTGTCCGCAGTGGACGCCGCGTGACCCGCGACGGTGTTGCCGCCGAGATCGGCGAGCTGGCCGGAGATCTCGCGACCTATTTGAGCCGCGCCGGAAACGTCGAGCGGCTGCTGCGGCTGTTCGCCGACGACCACTGGCTACAGCGCAGGGTCTCGCCCGAGACGCGACAGTGGGAGGCCTACGCCCGCGACCTCGCGCTAGCCTGGGAAGCGCTCGAGGAGAACCTAACCGATCGCCCGGGAGCGATCGTCGACTGCGTACGGCTGGCCGTCATCCGCAGCACGCTCACCACAGTCGAAGACTTTCCCGCGGCGGTCGTGGCCGCGGCGGTCCGCACCGGGTACTGGACGCCGGAGCGGAGCTTGTCGACGATCGACCGGCTGAGCCGCGCGGCCGAGCGTGCCGTCTGCTGCCACGGTCTTCTCGCCACCGCCGACCTGGACGTGCGCGGCCGCCGGCCGGTCGAGTCGAGGCTGATCCAGCTGGCCGGCCTGCCCGCCAATGAGCTGCCGGCTCGCACGTTGCTCTCCGGGCTGCGCCTGATGTCGTCGGCTGGCCGCGAGGCAGTGGCGATCGCGATCCAGGAGACGGCCCGGGTGGTCGAGTGGCAGATACCGGCAGGCGTAGCAGGGCCGGAGCTACGGCACGAGGACGTGGTGGCCGCCGACGCGGTCGAGATCCTCATCGAGGTCCCGGAGGCCCGCACCCCACGCCTCGTCGAGCGGATCGGCGACGCACTGCTGGAGGCCCTGACCGAGCTCGCTGCCGAACGGGACGACGACGCAGCCGTGCCCGAGCTCGGCAATCTAGCGATCGAAATGCGTAAGTATGTGACGCGGCGGCTGCTCGACCGAGGACCGCGGCTGGCTCGTACGCGCCAGGCCCTGACCGCCTTCGCCGAACTGATCCCCAGCCACCCGGATCCCGCCGGCTTCCGTCGGCGGCTCGAAGCGGCGCTGGCCTCGGCACCGGAGTCGACACCGTCGCCGGCCGCCTGGGAGACGCCCACGCTGGCCTCGCTCATGCCATCGCCGCCCTCCTTCTTCCCGACGGCCGTCGCCGAGGCCACCTCTAACGACAAGCAGGTGTTCGAAGAGTTCACCCGCCGTGCGGGAGGACCGGCGGTACTCGCCGCGCTACTCACCGCCCAGGAGCTGTCGCCCGAGGACATCGGCGCGATCATTGAGGTAATGTTCCGGCCCGGAGACGTCGTCGGTCAGTTCGTCCTCCTGCAGACCCTCGCCCAGAGCGTGAACCAGCCGAACATCGCAGCCGCCGTGCACACCGTCAAGGCGCAACTGCTCTGTCAAGCGATCAGCCACGCGTTCCGCACCGGCACCCTGCCCGTGCTGTGGGAGAGCATCCCGTCCGACCTCTACGCGGACGCGGACCTCCAACGCGTCCTGGATCTGGCCCTGACACTGCCGGCCGAGGAACAGCGATCGGCCTTCTGGCACACAGTCAACCAGCGGGGCCTGCCACCGCTGGCCTCCAACATCCCCCGGCTGGCCGCGCTGCAAGGGCTCCTGCAGGTGCTGACCGCCGCCCAACGCCGGCAAGCTTTCGACAATCTCCGCGGCATTCCCGACACGGCCGTCCGGCGGCTGGCGATGGCGATGCTCGGACCCTATCTTTCGCGGGAACAGGCGCGGGCGGCCATCGCGGACCTCGGCACGATCGACGACGCCCGCGAGCTGGCCTGGGCGTACTCCGTGCTCGGTGCCCCTGCCGCGTGGGCGGCCGCCGCCTGCGCGGAGATCACCGACGGGACCTCGCTGGCCGAGATCGTCAAGCTCCGCCCGGACCTCAACGTCGTCGCGCCGCTGCGCCGGATGGACCACAACAACCGGCTCGACGCGCTGTGGGCGATCGCTGGCGACGGCAACGATCCGCTGCCACCCGAGCTCACCGCCGAAATCCTCGATCTTCCGGCCGACAACGAGCGCGGCTCCTACAGCTGGCGAGCCATGGCGCTGGGCGCCGCGGCCCACCGGGTCAGCGACGACTGGCTCCCGGCTGCCTGGGTCGCCGCGTCGAACCTGCCGCGCCGACTGAGGATCGGCGACGCGGCGCTGATGGGCTACCACTGGAGTTACGAGTATCCACAAGCCGCAGTGGTGCAGGAGCTAGCGCCGCGGCTGACCGGTCCCCTCGCACGACGAGCCTTCGAGGCGGTACGGGACCTGCCGTGGCTGCCTCGCGAGGACACCTTCGCCACGCTTGCGAAAACCGTCGACGCCAACTTGGCCGGAGACATCGCCGACGCAGCACTGGCCGGCTACCACCGGCTGCGCGAGTTGCCCGACGGCAACGAGGTCGCATGGGACGGCACGGTGATCCCCCGCCTGAACGAGCGGTTCCGGGGCGAGCGGGAGGCCCGGCTCGCCGAGCTCATTGCGGCGCTGGCGGACCGGCTCGACCCGGAACGGCTGCGGGCGGCAAGCCGACTGGCGCTGGACTTCCGCAACGTCGGCCCGCGGGCGTGGCTGCCGGCGCGGCTGATGCCGCACCTCGACCCCGCCGATCGGCGGGATCTGCTTGCCTCCGCGCTGGTCGGGGCGCTCGCGTTCGTCGGCGGCGAGCTCGACCGGCTTGACCTGGTCGCCGACCTCATGCCGTTCGTGCGGGAGGAACTGGCGCGCTCGGCGCGCGAGGTCATCGAGTTCGTGCACAGTCGGTTCCCCGAGCACGGTCCCGGGTTCGTGCTCGACGAGGCGGAGCTGGCCGCGCTCGACCGCGCCGACCACGCCGAGTATGTGCGACTGCTCGGCCTCCCCCCGACGGCGGCGGAGGTCCGGGCAGCGCTGACCGGCCCCGACGCCGAACCGTTCCTGACCGAGGTGATCCTCCGGCCGTTCTACAGCGGCAACTTGGCAAAGCTCCTGGCCCGGTTCATCGCGGACTCGCCAGCGGCGAGCCGGCCCGCAGTCCTCGTGGGCGCCGCCGAGATCCTCCCCGCCGACGTCTACCGGGCGCTCGTGGACGACACGCTGGACGAGCTGACCGGCGGGTCCGAGGTGGACGACGAGGCGCTCGCCGCCCTGATCCCTCTGCTCGACGACGACGGCCTCTTCCGCATCATCGACGTCGCGGCCCAGTTGGACGGCCCAGCGCTGCCGCCGGAGCCCGAACTGGCCTGCGACATCTTCCGCTACTTCCTCGACGGACTGCGACGGCTTTCCGGCGACCAGGAGCTCTTCGACACGGCGCGGCGCAACCTGTGGATCTACGCCGCGGAGTACGAGCGGCAGAACGAGCGCATGGAGAAGATCATCGGCACGCTGCGGGGCGACCGGGTGGACGTCCTTCTCACGCTGGCCGAGCATCTGCCGCCGAGCGGCCGCCGCCTGCTGCTCGACCGGGTCGGCACACTGCCCGACCTCGAGCAGGCCGACGCCATCATGGCGCTGCTCCCCCGGCTCGAGGACGCTGAGTCGCGCGCCGCCCTTCGCGAGGCCACGATGCGCCTGCGGTCACCGCTGGCCAGGTTCTGGGCGCTGTTCGGCGGCCAGAACGAGCTCGAAGAGAGCCCGGAGTGGACCGGTTTCGCGAGCGTGACGGCGGAGCGGTTCGCCAACCCGCTAAGCCGTGCCGGCGCCCGGTGCCTGCTCTCCCACTTCATGCCGGACGAGCAGGTGGACCGGGCCGGCCGCACGCTGGACGAATTCGGCGAGGCCGCCGACGAGGTCGACCGGCTGCGCATGCTGGCCGCCGCAGCGCACGGCGGCCGGGACGACTCGGCAATTGCGACACGGTTGGCGGCAACCGTCGCCGCCCTGCGGGAGTCGGAGCGAATCCCGGCGGCGCTGTTGCTGGCGCGTCGCGACGTCGACCTCGGCCAGGCCGAACCGGCCGACCGGACCGTCATCGTGCGGGCCCTCTCGGCCCACCTGCGCCGCCGCGCGGGCGGCGGCCGGGCCGCCCTGCTGGCGGAGGTGGCGACGCTGGCCCCACTGCTGCGCGCCCTAAACGACGACGACCAACACGCCCGCACGGTTGCCGCGATCAGCGCCGTGACCACAGACTGGCACTGGTGACGACGCAGGCCCGCATCAACGGCTGAATCGGCGTTTTGAACAGTCCGCTTGCCGGACCACGAGCGTGCGTCTCACAAGGTTGAGCCGGGTCAGTAGGGCTGCCTGCTTGCATGGTGCAGAGAAGACCCGGCAACCCGATGCACCTCGAGCCCGGCCGGCTGCGGCAGATGGTGACCGCGGCGCGCGGCGACGCGGGCTACATCATCTGCCACTCGACCCTGCCGTACGCCGGCAGCCCGGTCCCGCCCGCGATCTGCCGCGGCTTCGCCGACCGCTACCGCACCTGGCAACTCCAGCTTATGGAACACCTCTGGGGCTTCGTCGACGTCGAGCCACCCGACCCGGCCCCCATCCCTGAATGACCAGGAGACACGACCGTGACTGACTTCGACGACGTCCTGCGACGCCAGGACCACATCATCGACCGCGTCGGCTGGGCCGTCACGCACGTCCTGCCCACCGACGACGACCCCGACACCACCGCCCCGTTCGCCTACACCGTCGGGCTCACCGCCCACGACCGCCCGGAGCTGATCGTCGCCGGGCTGCCGCCCGAGGTCGCCCACATCCTGCTCAACGACCTTGCCCGCCGGGTCTATGACACGGCCGAACGGTTCACCCACGGCCAGCGCCTCGGCGACCTCCTCGTCGGCTACGACGCGGTCATCATCGACGGGGCACCCGCCGATGACCTGCATCCCGGGCTGGCGATCGTCCGCTACGGCCGCGACCGGATCCGCCTGCGGCAGCTGGTGTGGCCCGACCAGTGGGGCCGGTTCCCCTGGGACAGCGGGTACGCCTACCCCACGCACGTCCAACCCCTGCTCGCCCACCTGTAACCGTTGCCCGGCACGGTTCACCGTCCACGCGCGCCTGTCCCGGCCGGCAACCCCGTGCTGCGAGTCCGCCGTCGGCATGGCGCACCACGCGCTCTCTCCGGACAGGGTTGATTGAGGAACAAGGGCCCTACGGTTGCCGGCCGTCTCGCCCACGTCGGCGGGTGTCGTCACTCGCTCTGGCCCGCGTGGTGTCCGGCCGCCGGCTGCCGTAGTGTCCGTTGCCGCGCGATTCCCGGCCGGCGGGGGTAGTCCGGTGGCAGGTAGCGGTAGACCGAACGCAGCGACCTGCCGATTCTCTCCGCAAGCAGTTCAGGGTCGAGGTTCGGTTCCCGGCGCAGCCAGTAGGCCACCGCCTCCGCCGTCGTCCTGGGCGCCTCCGCACACCCGCCGTCCCCATCGTCACCGGCAGTGCCCTGTCCGCCGTCGGCTTCGTCCACGTCGGTGATGTCGCCGGTCCTGCCCACCAGGTGCGGTGTGGCCGAGGACGATCCGGCGCGTACCGGAGCCGCGGCGTGGCTGCCGGCGCGCCGCTGCCGGTCGTCGCCGCGCCGATTGGCCTCGGGATCGTGGGTCGGCTCCGGCTCCTGCCGGCCAGCGTCAGGCGCGGCCGGCGCATGTGGACAGGCCGGCGGCGGGCTGGGTTCAGGCGTCCGCGACACCTCGGCGGAACGGGGGCGCCTGAACCAGCGACGTCGGTTGCCGGCCCGCGGAGCCGCCACGACGCGTTCCGGGGCGAGATCCGCAGCGAGCAGGGTGGTCAGCCCGTGGTAGTCGGCGGACGCGGCGAGGCGGGCGGCGATCTCGTCGAGGTCGTACACCCGCACCGCGATGTCAGCGGTGGACGGGTCCACGGCGGCGCGGATTTTGCGGTGCAGCACCTTCCCGATCGCGGTGTCGCGGCGGTGGCGGGCGGTCACCGCGCGGGCCGCTTTCAGGGATTCGTACAGGTCCAGTCCGTCGGCCTTGGCGATTGCCCGCGCCAGGCCGGTGATGACGGGGTGGCGGATCCAGTGGGCGAACACCTCGTACGCGGGCGGGGTGGGTGGCAGGTCCCCGGTGGCGCGGAGCCGGTCGCGGCGCTGGTTGCCGGCGTGCATCAGCCACACCAGGTAGCCGAGGGCGGACATGCCGGCGTAGAAGCCGCCGACGAGGTGGTCGTGGTGGGCGACCCAGTTGAAGGTCACGGCCCCGGCGGCGATGGCGGCGGACAGTAGGCGGGAGGCGATGGCCCGCTCGCCGAGGCGGCGTCGCACGTCGGCGTTGGCCATCACCACCACCCCGCCGAGTTCCAGCGCCGCGACAGCCGGGACCACGACGAGCACCGGAACGTCGAGGGCCTGGACGGCGCCGGTGACCTGCCCGGCGAGGGCGACCAGCAACACCAGCAGGTAGAAGGCCTGCCGCATGCGCGCGGTGTGTCGCACGGCCCTGGCCAGGTCGGCGTCGAGGGCGTCACGGCTCAACAGACCACCATCGTCACCCGCCGCGCGGCGGCCGGTTTCCGGCCCGGTACGGCTGCCGGCCGGGTGTGTCGTCGCCGGCCGCGCGCCGCTCCGGCCGTCCGCCGCCATGCGCTCGGCGCCGCTGCTGGGCGCGGTCCGGTCGGACGGCCCGCCGTGGGTGACGACGGCGGTCGGCGGGGTGGGCGGGGTCATCGGTGCCCTCCACGGTGGTCGGGTCGCGCGGCGAGGGGGCGTCGTGGGTTGGCGGTGAGCCGGTCGGCGAGGTCGATCGTGTCCCTGCTCGGCTCGGCGTCGAGCTCGGCCAACTGTCGGGCGAGGGCCTGGCGCAGGGCGTGGACCTGGTCGTGGTGTCCCAGTGCGGCGTGGGCGCGCATGGCCCGCTGGTATGCGGGCTCGGCGTAGGGGTCGTGGCGAATCGCGGCGTCGCAGACCGCCACGACCTCTGCCGGATCGGGGGTCGCGTCGGCGAGGGCGAGGTGGGCGTCAAGGGCCTGGCGGCGAATGCCCTCGCGGTGGGCCTCGATCCACTCGTAGTCGAAACCGTCGGCGAGAGCGCCGCGGTAGGCGGCGACCGCGGCGCGGAGCGCGACCAGTCGGGTCGTGGCGTCGGTGGCTCGGTCGGCGTCGCGGAGCGCGTCGCGCATCCGCCACAGGTCGACATCAAGCGCCTCACGGTTCAGGGCGTAGCGGCGGCCGGGATGGGTGAGATAGCTGCCCGGTTCGCCGGTGCGGGCGAGGGTCTTCCGCAGCGCGGACACGTAGGTGTGCAGGCGGTGCGGTGCCTTCGACCGTGGGGCGTCAGGAAGCAGGTCGTCGAGGATCGCGTCCAGGGTGGCGTCGCCGTCGTGGACCACGAGGTAGACGAGCAGTTCGAGGGACTTCGCGCGCAGCGGCACCGTGGTGTCCATGTCCACGATGCGCGCGCCGCCTAGCACCCGCACCGCGACGCCGCCCTGCGGCGGCGACAGGTCGCCGTCCGGTCCGTCCGTCGGGCGGCGAGGCGTGACCAGCGGGAGGGTGTCGGGGGCGAGGTCCGGGACATCTCCTGGAGCCGGCGGCGGCTCTTCGCCTGTGGACGTCGGGTTGTCGGAGTGGGCGTCCTGCTCGGTGTCTGTGACGGGGCTCTTTGTCGCGTCTGGCTGCGGATCATCGGTGTTCGGCGGTGTTCGGCGGTGTGCGGGGGTCGACGAGGGCTGGTCGCCGGTGTGGGCCTCGGCGAGGGTGGCTACCAGGTCGATCGTCTCCGCCGCGCTGAGCACGGCCAGACGGCCCACGTCGGCGGGATGGGTGCCGTGGCGGGTTTCCCCGCCCGGCCGGCTGGTGGTCCCATCGGTGTCGACGACGACGGTGCCGCCGTCGGGCCAGGAGCCGAGCACGATGCCGTGGATGTCCAGACGGTAGCCCTGGGCCAAGACGGCGGCGACCCTCGCGCGTTCGTGGCGGGCGCCCGCGTGGGCGATGAGCAGAATGGGCGGCTGCGGCTCCTCCTGCGGGGCGACGCCGCGCAGGTCGGCGAGAGTGTCGACCTCGTACTGGTACACCAGCCGACTACGGCGCAGAGTCCCCTGCTCAAGGAGATCCAGGGCCTCGTCCAGATTGCCGGTGACGGTGAGGCGAGGAGTCTCGGGCAGCCTGACGCCCGCGCCCAGCAGGGTGGCCACGGTCCCGGCGGGGATGATCACCCGGCCGCTGGCGTGGGCGTTATTTCCGCTACCGGCTGCCAGGGCGGCGGTCAGGAATCCGCGCCCGGCCGCGTCCGCGCCTGGCCCGGTCAACCCGAGACCGGCGGGAGGCCACACCTCACCCAGCAGCCGGTGCTGCCCCGGCAACACCGGAACCAGCGGCCCGGCATCGTGCGCCGGCTCGGAACTTTCGAGAAGCGCTTCTGCGACCAGGCTCTCGTTGATGGGCGGCAGCTCGCCGTCCGGAGCCGCCTCCTCGACGAGGTCCGCGTCGACGATGCCGCTGTTGTCGGACGTTGCCCGGCGCAGGGCCCGCCGCACGCGGGTGACAACCGCGGGCATCGGTCGAAGGTCAGGGTCACCGGACCGGCTGTGCGGGCCGGGTGGGCGCGGCTGGTAGCGCCGCCGGCGTCGGGCCCAGACCAGGCTGACGGCGGCCACGATCGCGGCGGCGAGACCGACATTCAGCCAACTCCCCGTCCCCCACGTGATCCCTTGGGGACGGCCTGACTCAGCCGACGGGCTTTCCGCCGGCGGTGACGCGTGGGTGGCCTGGCCGTTCGGCGTGTCGCCTGCGGCGGCCGGTGCGGACGTCACCGCCCCCGCGGGGTCGCCGGTCGGGCTCGACGTCGTGTCGCTGCCCTCGCCGGTCGCCGGCACGCCGGTCGACTCGGCCGGCACGGGCGGTTCCGGCGTGCGTGGTGTGTCGGGCTCAGACGGAACCGTGGGGTCCGGGTCGGCCGCGCGGGGTGGGACCGCGTCCGCTGGCAGGTCCAGAACCCAACCGGGGTAGATCAGGTCCGGGTCGGTGAACCTGCCTCCCACCGCGTCGAAGCGGGTACCGCGGTTAAGCGCCCAGATCTCAGGCCACCGGTTCGGATCACCGAGCCATTTCTCGGCGATCGCAGACAGGGTGTCCCCGTCACGCACCACGCAGGTATGAATCAGTTTGCCCGGCGCCCTGTCCGTCGACCGCGCCACCGACGGCAGTCCGTCGCTCGTGCGCGAGAGGCTGGTAGAGGCATCCGTGCCGTAGCGAGCAAGACCCGGGCCGCCGCCGCTGTCACCGGACGCATGGCCGTTCGGCGGTAATGCCCCATCCGCGCCGACGCGGTCCGCCGTAGGCAGGTCAGCGGCCGGCCTCTGTGCGCCGGTGTCCTCCCCCAGTGCCAGGTCGGGTGAGGTGTCGGTCGTGGACGTGGCATGGGCGGTGGCGGGCAGGGCGGCGGAGGTGACGGCAGTGGCGCCGAGCAATGCCGCCGCCAGGCCCTGCACCGGCCCCGGCATCCGCAGCGCGATGCGCCACCGCACCCGCGTCACCAGAAACCGGTACACGCGGTGAGCGACGGCGCTGGCGAAAACAGCCCACAGCCCCCACGCGCAGGCCTGCAACAACGCGGTCAAGAACCCGGTGGTCAGAGGTTGTTGCAGCCAGGCGCGCAGCTGAGCCTCGGACGGCACCGTGAGCACCGGCCAGCTCGCCAGGTACAGCAGCACGAACGGGACCGCCGTGAGCATGACCACGGCGACGCCCGCCGTCCAGACCGGTGACCTCACACTGCCCTCCCCTGCATCACCTCATTCGCGGCGACCGATGTGGTCGCGACACCGAACGTAAGAGGAAGACGGGCACTTGACGCCGGTCCGGGTGCTAACACCACCTCACACCACCTCACACGACCTCACAACAGCAGTTCAGACCGGGTGTGCCGTCTCGGTCGTCGCTTCGGCCATGCCACCCAAGGCCGTCATCGGGCGCCCGTCCGAGGACGCATCAGGTATGCCAGGGCGCGCAGAGCTTGGGGTGCCTCAATCCTGAAGGGTCAGGAAATCTCCGTGCCAGGGTGCGCCAGACCCGGCAACGGTGGCGGACGGGATGCGTTCTGTTGTTGGGAGGACCGACAATGTGGCTATGTCCAAGCGCAACGACATCGTCCTGTGGCTTGTTTTGGCATTGGGTCTGGTAACGACCGGGCTAGGCGTCGCGTATGGTGTCGCAACTGCAGGGTCTGGCACGGCGGACCAGTCCGTGTCAAATGGTGTTATTGCCGCAGTTGTGGGCGCATTGGGTGCTGGGATTGTCGGTGCCGCGATGAGCACCGGGATCTCGCGCCTTGCCGATCGAGACGGTCGAGACGACCTTGGCGCTATGCTGAGACGCACCTTGGACGCCCGGTTCGTGTCGCCTGAGGACGCACTCGCGCAGTTGCGGGCCACGTGGCATCACTACCACGTCACCACCCTGAACGACCGCTTGGTTTGGCGGCACATGCGTTGGAGATTCGACCGACCTCAAAGCATCGGTTCAATCACAGCCACGATCAGCGTGCCGGACGGCCTGGGTCGCAATCTCGCATACACCGTTGAGGCGGGCGTCCGCGGTGGTCATGCCGTTATGCTCATCACCGCCGACACCAGCGGGTCCAGCGCACAGGCCACCGAGATCTTCCCGGACTTTGCCACTCACGGCTATCGGGCGGTGCATGCTGGCGTTGGCGTCTTCGAGATGTGGGACGGCAGGCTGACCATTGGCCGAGTGATTCTAAGCCGCGACCCAGTTATCCGCGACATGGGAGACACCATACCGGAGAAGGACGCGTCGACACTCGATGTGCTCTGGGAACAGCACTTCGGTGGTCGTCAAGCGGTGTTGCTGCAGGCAGAAACTGCCACCCCGGGTGCTTCCGTTGAACCACAGACTCCGTGACGAGTGCGTGCCATCCATCAATCTACATCTCCCAGGATTTGGCTATTTCTGTCGGCTTCGAGATGAATACGCATTGCGATCAAGAGTGAAATACTCTCGAGGCGCGATCGGAGACCCTAGCATCATGCTGCAGTGCGCGTTTGCGTCAAAAGGAGTACAAACGTCGGGCGATCAAGTGGATTATCTCCGGCAAGGTGCCGCCCGCGTACGTTGTAGCCGTCTGCAGCGACTACCCGCGACTACGGCCCCCAGGGACCGACCTTCTAACCGACGGCTCCTGGCGCTGCGGCAGGAAGAGATCAGGCCCCTTTGGTAAGCAGACCCAGAAAGGGGCCGTGGTGAGGAATGTCGTCGGCATGGGAAGAGCTCTATGAAGCCACAGAATCCCCATTCGGATCAGACTCTGATCGCGACATATCGGACTCCATCTCGGACGCAGAGGGCTCGTTGCCATGATGGGCATGGGAGAGAAGAAAGGACTCCAGCGGGTCAGCACCGATTATCGTTCTGGGTATCCGTCGCTCCAGCTCTTCTAGCTCCAACTCTCTTCGACTAATCAGCTGCCCGACGGCGACAGGGAGCCCTCGCAGATCGACCGTCACCTGGACCCCTTCCGCCACATCTATTGGATCATAATATGGATCGACAAGGACCCATGTTTCTTGAACTTGTGTTACTTGATCTCGTAGATTCCAGTAACGAACCACGCCTTGGCGTTCTGAGATGGAACCAACATACTCCATTACTCGGCCATCACCCCTAAGGCTCTCGGAGGTGTTCCTCACTAGGAGCGAATTTCTGACAAAAGAGTACCGAACTTCGAGCTGATCGTGACCGATTTGGCCAATTCCGGTCGTACTTCGCCAGTAGGAATGCCAGCGACCTAAGTATCGACGCTTTCCTGGCGACCTGTGGAACTGGTAGTAGAAGTAGATTTGGCGTATGAGAACTGGCGTTACACCAAGAAGGAGGCCTGCCACGACCTCGGGCCAGTTGATGTCCAAAAGTATCACTCCTAACACTCACTGGCGCACGAAGTTAATCTATCAGCCGCGTCAATCGGCCACCATCGACGAACCGATGGCTATCCGCTCATCGGCACAACCGAGCGCTTCGCCCTACCCCGATGCTTGTCACGCAACGCGACGCCCGGTCGGCGGCAGATCTGGATACTCGGCGACGATGTTGAGGGTCCAAGGGCAGCATGGATTCATGTCCGAGCTCATGCCCCAAACCGGGCTGATCGAACAGCCCGGCAAGTGCCTGCTACCAACAGGCGACGGTGTCGTCACGCAGCTGCGAGTCGACTTCACCTTCACGGTCATGATCGAGTCGTGGATAGACAACCGCACCGAGGCTCAGATCTGCTAGGTCCGCCCGGTGCCGAGCGCCGTTATGACCCTCGGCGTCGGCAGCTCTGGCGCCGTTGCTCTAGCTGATCAGGCGAAGGTCACGGCTGCGGAGCTTCGCAACGACGCTTATTTGACGGTGGCTTTCGCCGATGACACGGTCTTCGCCGTCGCGCCGGTCCATCAGTACAAGGCGTTCACCGTCACTGGCACGCCGCCGCCAGTTTCACGGGGATTCCGCTTCGGGGCCGTACCGGGCCGCAGCGTCCCCCACTGGTTATGGGGAAACCGACGGCAGGGCGCACACGATCCACGGCAGCGGCAGATCAGGATGGCCGCCTCTGCGCTGCCCTTATTGTTCCCCTTGCGAGAGGGCCAGGTGCGGGCGAGTGTGGCCAGCACTAGCGAGCGGGGCGATCGGTCCGATGCGATTCTAGGCCAGTCATCGCCTGCGCTCGGAGCTGAAACGCCGACAGGTGGAACTGGGTCACGTACGGCCGTTCATGTGCGTGTTCTCGTGAGTGAGGCATGCGGTGGCGAGGCGCCGTGTGTACCGGTCGGTCAGGCTGGTGGCGGCGGCGTGTTCGCCGAGGTCGTTAAGGATGCGAGCGGCGCGTTGGTGCAGGTCGGCGTTGTACGGATCGATCCGGATGCCACCCTGCAGGTAGGCCAAGGCCTCCTTAGAGTCGGGTTCGGTGGCGGCGAGGGCGGCGTAGGCGTCGAGCACGTGCCGGCGTGCAGTCTCGCGGTATGGAATGAGCCAAGGCCAGGGCTGCCCGGCGGCAAGGTCGCCGGTGTAGGCGTCGATCACGGCTCGCCAAGCAGTGGCGGGGTCGAGAAGGGTCGAGGCTGCGTGGTCGACGGCAGCGATTAGGTGCCACAGGTCGACGTCGACGTGTTCGGAATGAAGGCGGTAGCGGTCGCCGGTACGGTCGATCATGTCGATACCGGTGGTAGCTCGTACGGCGGTGCGCATTTCGCTGAGGGTGGTGTAGAGGCGTCCGGTGAGCCGGTGGCCGGGTAATCCGGGCCAGAGGGCTTCGGCCATGAGATGGCTGTCGACCCCGTCGGGGTGCACGGCGAGGAAGACCAGCGCCTGCTGGGCCGCGGTGCGCCGCACCGCCATTGCTGTGCCGTCAATAAGCAGCGTCGGTTCACCCAGGACCCGCACCAGCACCCGCTTGCCGGAGCGGGTGGTGTCGTGGTGTGGGGTCGTCTGGCGCGGTGCCTGGGCGCGCGGCAGTGGGTGTGTGGGTGTGTCGGGCGCCGGCGGGTGGAGGTGACCGGTGACGGTGAGCAGGTCCGCGGTGGCGACGGGGTCGAGCACACATACCCGTAGCCCGGTGTTCTCCTTGGACGCGTGGGTGTGGCCGTCAGCCTCGACATGCCACGTCGGCGCTTGCGGCCAGGCGCCCAGCACCGCCACGGTCATCACGCCGGTGGTGAGGATGTTCGCGAGGCTAACCGGGGGCGGCTCGTCGAGAATCAGCACCGGCGGCCGACCGTCATCGGCCGGGCCTGATAGGACTGACGCCGTGTCAGGTGCGGCCAGTAGAGCTGCGGCGTGCGCAGGATTGTCAGCGATTCGCAACCCCGTCCCGGGTCGCAGGCGCGGGGCCGCTGGCCCGAGCAGCATGTCCACCGCGCGGCGGGTAATCACCAGTACCACCGTGGTCTGTCGCGCCGTGGCGAGGAGCGCGGTGATCAGCAGTCCGCGCGCGGCGTTCAGCGCTCCCGGCCCGACCAGCCCGACCCCGGTGGGTGGGAATCCGAACAGTGGTAGCGCAGACGCCGCCGGGGCGGGTGACGGTGGTGAGGGGCGGCTGACGGTAGCGCTCTGGACAGCCACGACGGTGGCCGGGAGCGCCGCCAGGTCCTCCGCGTTCTCGGCGTAGCGGCGTGGGCGGCTGGGGCGGTAGGCGCGTCGGCGGCGTAGCCATATCAGTCCCGCCGCGGCGGTCACTTGGTCGGCGATGTCGTGGGGCAGCCAACCGCCGCGCACGGTGATCCCATCGGCGGTGTCGGCCTGTTTAGCGTTGTCGTGCTCGGTGTTGGTGGTGGTGCTGGTCGTCGTCCCCTGGTGGTCGTCCACGGGTGTAGTGGGGGTGGTGATGGTGAGGGCGGCGGCGCCGGCGATGCCGGTGGCGGTGGCCTGCCAGGGGGTGGGCAGTGGTAGGTGGCGTAGCCATCGCACGCCGGCCCACAGCCGGGTGGCGGTGGTGGCGGTGACGAGGTAGGCGATGAATGCCCACAGCGCCCAGGCCGCGACCATCAGCATCAGGGTCAGGTTCTGTTCGGTCAGTGGGTCGTGGACCCACTGCCACAGCGCCACCCGTGGGGTGTCGGTCGTCGGCCAGCCCACCAGCCGCACGAGCAGGATCGGCGGGCCGACCAGCAGGACGGTGGTCAGCAGCATTGCCGCGGCCCGCTGCGGCCACCGCATCACCCACCCCCCGCTGGTTGGTGTGTCACGGGTGTGGTGGGCCGGGTAGGGGAAGGCTGCGGCGGGGTTGGGCGGGGGCGGTGTAGAGGATGCGGGTCCACAGGCGGCCGAGCCACCACACGGTGGCGGCGACGATGTAGAGACCGGCGACGGTGCCGGTGTTGTACCGGCCGACGAGGGTGGCGGTGAGGATCGCGAACGGGACACCCATCACCAGCCGCAGCCACAGTCCGGACACCAACGCGGTGATCACCCCGACCCCGATCAGCACCCCACCCACCCGTTGTCCGACCCCGAGCCACACCTCCATGCCGGGTGCGTAGGTCGCGGGCAGCGACCACTGGACCAGCATCATTCCCACCGTCGCGGTCACCACCGAGGTCACGGGGAAGGCGAGGAAGTCCGACCAGCCGCCGCGGGGGGTGCGCCACTGACGGAACGCGATCAGCGCCAGCACCATCGCGACCACCAGCATCGGCACCACCGGCAGCATGGTCCAGCGCAGGAACGCGCCCAACTCGGTGTCGATGTACTGGGAACCCACGACCGCATACATGCCCACGACGGCGACTCCGAGCCAGGCGGAGGTGAGGATGCCGGTGGCGACCTGCGCCCCCGCCGACATCGCCACCCCACTGTCGGTGCGGGCGGCCAGCGTGGAGCCCAGCACGGTGCCGGCGGCCAGGCAGGCGATCACGGCGAACACCGAGGCCATCGCCACCTCACCCCAGTTCATGAACGCCCAGTCCCGAATGAGCCCGGAATGCCACGTCGGCGTGAACAGCGCGTGTGACACCAGCGCCAGCGACGCGAACCCCGGCACCCCGATCGCCACCGCCCGCCACACCGTCGGCATCGGCTCCCCCACCGACGCCGTCTGCTCCGTAGTGAGGCCGCCGGCGTCGGCTGCGCCGCGGGCCGACGCCACCGCCGGATCCGGCACCAGCAGCGGCTGCAACCCGGTTTCCGCGGCTAGGACGTCGGCGACCAGCGGCATCTGCGCCGTGCCTCCCACGCACCACAGAGCGGCGATCGTTGCCGGGTCGACCTCGGCGGCGTCGACCGCGTCGCGCACCAGGCCCGCCGCCTGCACCAGGACCGGGCGGGCGGCCTGCTCTACCGCCGTGTGGTTGAGCACCACCGCCGGGCCCGAGGGCACCGGCACCGCCACCGCCGCATGCCCGGCCAGGGCGTGTTTCGCCGTGCGCAGGCTCGCCGTCAACGCCCACCCATCCCCCGCCGGCACCCCGTCGGGGAGCAGGGTGGCGGTCAACGCGGCGTCGATGGCGTCACCACCGGCGTCGGGGTCGGCGAGGGTCGACAGGACCTCGAACCCTGCCGGGCCGCGCCGCAGCACACTCACCTCGACACCGGCGCCCAGGTCACACACCACGACCACCGACCCCACCGGCAGCTGCACACCCGAGGCGAGAGCGTCCGAGGCCACCGCTACCGGCGCCTCCACCAGGCGTGGCTGCGCGAGGCCGGCGCGGTGGGCGGCCTGCCGCAGCCACGTCCGCCGGCGCGGCCCCCACCCCGCCGGCACGACCAGCCGCACGTCCTCCACCGGCCCGCCGGCCATCCGGTGGGCTTCGTCGACGACGCGGCGCAGGGTTGCCGCCACCAAATCGGCGGGCGCGACCTGCACGTCGGCGACACTCACCTGCTCGTCGACGGGGAGCCGGGGCCGGGGTATGAACCGCTGCGGATCGGCGGTGGCCGCCTGCCACGCCCGCTGCCCCGTCACCACCGACCCGTCGCCAGCGACAAGCACGGCGCTGGGCAGCGCCGGGTCGCCGTCGAACAGCAGCGGTGACCAGGATCCGTCCGGCCAGGCCAGGACCGCGGTCGTCGTGGCGCTTCCACAATCGATCGCCAGCCGCGCCTGCCCCGCTCGCATACCCGACAGTCAAACATGAGGATCACATTCACGTCACGCCTTAACTACAGCGCGCAGCGGTCGGTGAAATGGCCGGCCAGCGTACCCCGTCCGCCGACGTGCTGACGGTCCGCCCGCAGAGGGCAGGTCCCTTCGTAGTTCGGTCTCGACTGTCCTGGACGACAGAGGGGCTACTGACCCAGACCGAGCAGGTCATCGGGCAGATTCACAGGCGAGCCTGCCGCTACCGGCGTATCAGCATCGCCGTTTCCGCCGTGAGGTTCACCCGGCTGGGCTTGTAGCCACCAGCGGCGATAGCCCGGCCAAGGGAGTTGCGGATGGAGTACCAGTACGGCGGGTGATTACGGGCCGAGGGTGCCAGCGGGGACCCGATCACCTCTTCCAGCTCGGCGAAGGTGACCGGGATCGACTCCGACGTCTGCGCGGAGAGCCAGTCCGTTAGCGGCCGGTACTTACCGCTCGCCGGCACGCCTCGTCCGGCGTCCGCGTCGGGTTCGGCGTCAATGTCTCCTCGTAGGACGGCGACGATCTCAGGCGGGATGCGGAAGCCGGAGGCGCGCACGCCGTCGGGATACAGCGGCTTGAGTACGGGCGTTACCGGATCCGCCAGCAGTCCTTCGCTCTGGAGATCAGCGGTGATACGGGCGGCAGGGCGGGTGAAACCGCGCAGCATCCGCTCGTCGTCGTAGCCGCAGAGCCCGTACAAGATCTCCCTGCTGATCGTGCCGCCGAGCGCGGCGGCTTCCCGGATGACGTCGGCTTGGACCTGCCCCTCGGCGTCAAGCCGGCGCAGCAGTTCTGTGACTGCCTCGGCGGTCCAGGCACCGACCGGGGTCAGGTCATCGCGTTCCCGGCTGGCGTCCTCCAGCGAGGCTGGATTGACCGTCACGTCCAATGCCGTCGACCGCAGCAGCAGGTCGCGAGGCCGCAGCAGGAACAGCTGCCGACCTCCGCTGAGATCGAAGAACTCCTTCGTCATCTCCTGCCGCGGGCCGATCACCACCGACCGGTGCCGCCACCACCAGTCCTCCTTCTCGTCACCGGTGACGATCACGAGATCGAGCTGGCGACGGTTGGCCTCCTCGCAGGCCTGCCAGTAGACGAGGAAGTCACCCGCCGGACCTTCCGGATGGTCATCGTCCTTGTCGGCGTCGAGGTATCCGGGCGGCTGTTGCTCTTCGACCCTGCGCTTGCCGTCCGCGATCAGCCGGGTCCACTCTTCATCCGGAGGCCGGGCCAGCACCTTGCCGTCCAGCAGCGCCGTCAGCCGCTTCAGTACCCGATCCTCGGCCGCTGGCGTGTCCGCCTGCACCCGGTCCGGCTCGGCTTCGCCGACCGCGTTCAGGAGACGGTCGAACACCTCGGTGACGTCGTCCTGCAACGGGTCAAAGTCAGTGTCGGCCAGGGCGACCTGCTTAGCCCACCGAGTAAGGGCGTCCACGGTCGATCGCTGGTTCTTGAGCAGTGCGGCACGCACGTCCTGAGCAGCACCGTCGGGGTTGCCGATGGCGGCCAGGCGGTTGCGATGGAATTCCTGAATCGCCTGATGAGGCACCACGAGACGGTCCCCGAGCCGGTCGAAGACCGCGAGGAGGTCCTCGGTAGTTTGCACGTTGTAGCGATACAGATTGAGCAGCACATTGGCGTCGACCGCGACCAACGCGGACCTCAGGGCGCTGTCCACATCGGCGCCCGTAAGGATCCGGTAGCCCTCAAATCCGTCAAACAAGCCCGACACGGGTACCTCCACCGCCGTAACCGCCCGAAATCCCGCCCGGATGGCATCGTACGGAGGCAAGCCGACCTAGACCACAACCGGCACCACGGCTGTCGATACCTCGAAACCCGCGCCGCCCACCAGGAGCTCACGAACCTCCGCCTCCGGCCACCTGACCGGCGGCAGCCAAGACGCGGACGCTTCGGCGCATCGGTTCCGGCGGCACCCTGCTCGTCACCGCATCGGCGGACGCCGGCAGCGACTGCCGCCGGTTCAGGGCGGCCGCCGATGAGAATCGCTTCGTGCCCGGCGACGAGTGGGCGTACCAAGCACGCGACGACGCTCGTTCCGAGCGTGTCCAGTTCCTGGCCGTCGCCACGGCCACACCGTAATGGCAATTATTTGTACCCGGCCCCGCGCCTGGCTCGCGACCTGCAGGTGCGGTTGATGGTTCGTGCCTCGGTTGGCCCACCGGTGCGCGTCATAGCGGCTCTTCGAAGTTAAGCGGGGTTGAGGTGTCCGCAGTAGCGGCGGGTGGCGGCGGTGCGGGTACGTAGCCGCTGGTTCTCGGGATTCCGGAATCCGTAGGCGTCGCGAGCGATGGTCTTGATGACCCGGTTGGTGCCTTCCGATCCGGCGTTGGTGATTCCGGTGGTCAGGAACGCGTGGATCTGCGGCCACCAGGTCTCGATCGTGGTGGCGAGCCGGTGCAGTTCGGGCAGGTCGGAGGCGGCGCAGCGGGCGTAGAAGCGGTGCAGGAGCCGGTGGACGTGTTCCCGGTTCGGCTGGGTGCGGGCGGTCGCGAGCAGGTCGAGCAGGTCTTCTTTCGCGTTCCACGCGGCCAGGATCGGGGCGCCGAGCTTGGCGGGCAGGGCTTGGAGGGTGTCAACGAGGCGGTCGACGTGCTTGCCGGGCATGCGGGCGGCGGAGCGAGTCAGCCGGTTACGCATCTGCCATTCCGGGTCGCTGCCACGACCGCGGCGCCCGCGTAGGGTCAGCGTCACCCCGCGGCGGACCTCGGTGACGGCCCGGTTGGCCAGTTGCACGACATGGAAGTGGTCGACGACCAGCACCGCGTGCGGTAACGCCTGCCGGATCGCGGACTTGAACACGGTGCACATGTCGATCGCCACCGCCTGAACCTGATCACGCCAGGCCTGCGGGCGCCCGGTCAGCCAGCCCGTGACCGCCGCCGTGGTACGGCCTTCGACCTGGGCGAGCAGCCCTTGTCCGCCGGACAGATCACAGAATCCCACGTGCCACCGGTCTGCGGTTGTGGTCCAGGATCCGGCCTGTTCGTCCCATGTCCAGTGCGGCTTGCCACGGCGAACCTCGTCGATGCCCAGCACCGCGACCGGCCCAGGTTCGGCCGGCAGCACCGCGTTCGCGTGGGCGGTGAACGCCTCGGCGACGACCGGCCACGAGACGCCGTGATCCCGGGCCGCCTGCACGATCGTGCGCCCGCCGTCGGCGACCGCTGCACCTGCCGCCTGCCGCAACCGGGCGGTCAGCCGGGCACGAGCCGGGAGCTGAGCGACCTGCTCAGTGAACGACCTGCGCGGACAGGCCGGGGTCGGGCAGTACCAGAAGCGTTTCCGCCAGCGCAACCGCGCCGGCCGCCCGGCGACCGGCAGGTCCCGCGGCCGGGTCACCGTCCACTGCTTCACCCGCACCGCCCGCTGCCCGCACTGCGGACAGCACCGTGCCTGCTCACACCCGGTGGACAGGTCCACCACCGGGACACCCGCGGCGTCCAGTTCCACCCGCTCGGCGACCAGCCCGTCCAGCCCCAGCAACCGGGTCGTATCGTTGACCATGCTCGCAGCTCTTCACTTGTGACCATCCGACTTAGACACTCAGATGATCACCGATGAGCTGCGAGCCCTTCACATTCGGGTCAGCTTCAGCCGCAAACCCCGCTCAACTTCGAAGAGCCGTCATAGCGCTTCCTGCCCGGTGGGGGGCATGACCCCTCTCGCAAACGGCCTTCAACTAGGAGCCACCACCGACCGGCAAATAGACCTAAGGGTTGAACATCTGGCCCGCTCGTGCCCTGTTGATCATTCGACAGAGGATCGTACGGTCTTCGCACGTCCTGACGAAGCACCTGGGGCGTCTTCGTTCCGGTTATCGCGGCCGTCAGCCGCGACAGTTGAAGCTCGCGAGACTTCGATGAGGTTTGTCCGTAGACTTAGCAACGTCGAGACCAGCGGTCGAGGGTGCCCCTTGCTTGGAGGTCATAGGAGACGCCCTGGGGCCAATCAGCGAGGACAGGATGGAGGCGTCGGTTGAACTCGCCTCTTGTCACGGCGATGATCAAGGTCGACCCCCTCTACCAGATTCCGGACGATGACCTCGTCGGAGATGTCCTGATACCGGCGATGGCTGCAGCCGACGAGGCGCGCATCGGGGCAGGATTCTTCAGCTCGCGCTGCTTCGCCCAGATCGCGCCCGGGCTCGCCGACTTCCTGGCTCACCCTGGCCGTCAGCTCAGCCTTCTCATCAGCCCCGAAATCGACGATGCCGACCGCGAGGCTCTTGAGCGAGGCACCAAGCAGCCCGAGCAGGTGATACACGATATCGAGCAGCGGCTGCTCGCCGACGCCGTTGTGTCGGCGTCGGCCCTCGTGCAGCACACGCTCGACTGCCTCGCCTATCTGATCGCCGCCGGCAGGCTCACGGTGCGTTTCGCGTTGATGGCTCGTGGCCAATACCACAAGAAGAAGTGGCTGCTACGCGGCGGGACCGACTGGCTCGCCATACATGGTTCGGGCAATGCAACCGCTCGCGGCTTGCTGGTCAACGGTGAGCAAATGACGGTCGACCGGCCGTGGGCGGACGGTCCGGCAGCCGAGACCAGGGTGGCGAAGCTGCTCCGCGGCTGGAAGCGGGACTGGAATAACGAGAATCCGCATGTGCTGTCCATCGACGTCACCGACGGCCTGCGAATGCTCGGCCGACGTGGCGCCAAGCGTTCCGTGCCCACTATCGACGACTTCTGGCGAGCCTGGCAGGCCGACCACATGCGTGGGCTCGAGCCCGCCCTCCCGCCGGGCGTGGTGACACACCCTCCTCGCGTGCTGCTCATACCCGACGGCGTCGAGTGGGAAACAGGGCTTTACCGGCATCAAGGTGTCGCCGTACGGACCTTCATCGGCGCAGGTTCACGGGGAATCCTGGCCATCGCTACCGGTGGAGGCAAGACCCAAACGTCGTTGATCGCCGCAGTGAACGAACAGGACCGTCATACCGGGCCGATGTTGATAGTCATCCTCGTGCCGACCACGCCGCTGATGCGGCAATGGATCGAGGTGGTACGGCGCTTCGGTGTAGAACCTGCGGTACCGAGCGCACTGACCGTACCGAAGCGACGCGTCTGGCTGGAAGAGTTGAAAGCCAGCCTGACCACGACAGCCAACTATACGGCAGTGGTCCTGTGCACCCAGCAGCTGTTCGTCCGCGATGAAGGCCTTCGCGAGAGCATCGAAGCACTGCCGCAACAGGTCTTGACGATGCTCATCGGCGACGAAGTGCACAATCTAGGCGCCCCCACGTTTCTGCGCGCGGCGCCACAGCGCTTCGATGTCCGGCTTGGTCTATCGGCGACGCCGTCGCGGCAGTACGACGAAGCCGGGAGCGCCGAGCTGTTCAACTACTTCGGGCCGCCGATATACGAGTTCACGCTGGCTGACGCGATTGAGGTCGGATGCCTAACGCCGTACCGGTACTACTTGCACGAGGTAAGACTTACCGCCGACGAGTTCACGGCCTATGTCGACTTGAGCCGGCAGTTGCGGCGAAAGGGATTCAACCGGCAGGACGACGGTTCGGTGGACGGTCTAGAAGATCAGATCGAACACCTGCTGCGGAAGCGCCGCGCTGTCCTGGAGCAAGCCTCCGCCAAGATCGTTGCGCTAGAAGCGCTTCTCGTGGAGACCGGCGTCCGCGAGGTAGCTCGTACCCTGATCTACACTTCCGCCAAGCAACAGGTGCTGGGCGGCACCAAGCAGCTCGACGAAGCCAACGCCCTGCTTCGGCGGCTCGGGATCCGGTTCCACGAATTCACCAGTGCGGAGACCGGCCGCCGCGGATCTGAGCAGTATCTAGAGGCGTTCGGCCGCGGTGAATACCAGGCATTGACGGCTATGAAGGTGCTTGATGAGGGCATAGACCTGCCGGAGACCGACACCGCGTACCTGTTGGCATCGAGCACGGTGCGCCGAGAGTGGGTCCAGCGGCGAGGCCGCATTCTACGACGGGCTGACGGTAAGTCGCATGCCATATTGCACGACTTCATCGTGCTGCCACCCGCCGATGACACCAGCGACGGCCGCGCCATCCTTACCGGCGAGCTTGCCCGCGCTCGGGAGTTCGCCGGCGCAGCGGAGAACGAGTACGACCCCGACGGTCCCCGAACGATCATCAGCAGGCTCGAACGCAGCGTCTAAGGCAGAGGTCAGGATGGCAGTCACCCCCCGAATTCACGATGTTGCCGAGCAGGAAGTCCTGGGAATCCTCGAACGGTATCCCGGATTCCGGGCAGCCCTGGTAAAGGCTCTCGACGAGGTCGTTGTCAAGCAGTCGATAGCACACACCAACCAACGTCGTGACGAAGTCGCCAAAATTGTCCACGCTCTCGGTCGATCAGCCGTCACTGCGAGGGGGGGAGCAAGCTCATGATGATCAAGTCGGTGCACATTCTCCGCTTCAAGCTGTTGCGTGATGTGACGATCCACTTCTCGGTCGACCCCGAGCGGCCGTTGACCGTCATCCGTGGGGAGAACGGTTCCGGTAAGACCAGCTTGCTGTACGCGATGCTGTGGGGCCTGTACGGCATGGCAGGGCTGACGAAGGTAGCCAACATCGAGGCTCCTCGACTCACCTCAACCTTCTGCCGTGCGGGCTCGCCTGTGGCGGTGGAGGTTGAGATCGTCTTCAGCCACACCGACGACATGGGCACGACCAGTGAGTATCGGTTGCGCCGTCTGGTGCTGGAGACGCCTCAAGCAGACGGTCCTCCGCGACGCGGCCAAGATTCCCTCACGCTCGCCAAGCTGACCCCGGAGGGCGACAAGCCGGTGCCGGCTGCGGAGGCATGGGTCGAACGACTCGTCCCACTGCGGTTGTCGGAGTTGTTCTTTACCAATGGTGACGACATCCAGAAGTTCATCTCGGGGCGGGTGTACTCCCACGAACGGCAGGCGAAGGTACATCAGGCGATCCGGGAGCTTCTCGGTATCGATCAACTGACGACAGCCGTAGGTGACCTGAAATATGTCCATGGCGGGCTTAAGCGGCGAGTCTCGGCGGAGAGCGGCAAGGACGCCGAGGAACTCGAGGAACAGTGCGAGGCGCTGCGGCAACAGATAACCGAGCAGGAGCAGCTTCGCACGGCGACCGAAGGCCGCCAGAAGTCCATGGAGACCCAGCAGCACGAGTGGGAACGGGAGCTTGCGCAGCTGCGAGGTGTAGGCGACCTCGACGAGTTGAACGCTCAGATCAGTACGCTTAAGAGTCGCATACAGGCTTGTCGGGCCCGGGAGCACACAGCCTTGGCCGACATGAAAGCCGCGTTCAAGGGGCAACCCTTGTCGCGAGCGTTCACCGCAGCCGGCTTGGCGAGCGGGCAAACGAAGCTCGAAGAGCTCGCCGACCGACGCGTCATCCCGAACACTTCTCTGAAGGTGCTCCAAGACCGGCTGGCCGAGGAGGAGTGCATCTGCGGGTCGGACCTGCATCCGGGTACCCCGTTGCGGGAACACGTTGTTCAGCTGCTTGAAGAGCAGCGCGAGCACTCCGACATGGCCCAACGGTTGACTGAGCTGAGGTACAGTGCGGCCGCCTTCGATCTCGCTGCCGCTGACGTCGACGCCTTCGCGGCCAAGCGTCAAGCGACGCTGGCCGACTACACCGCAGCCCGCGATGATTTTAACCGCGCTGATGTCGAGCTGAAGCAGGCAGAATCGAAGCGCAGTCGCATCGATGACGCGCGGGTGCGAACACTGACCGATGAGCTTGCCGCTGTCGGTAAGAAGATCGCCGCCCGTGTCCTCGAACTAGGCCGTATCGCCGAGCGCATCGCCCAGTACGAGCGGCAGCTCGAGGAGCGCGAGCAGGAGCTGTCCAAAGTCACGCAGAAGAACCGGGCGAACCAAGACCTCATCATCAAGCGCGACGTAGCCGAGGAACTACGCGAACTTGCCGAACGGGTGCAGCGACGCCTGGAAGGCGAGTACGTGAAAAAGGTCTCGACGCGCCTACAGGAGATCTTTTTGTCAATTGTTGGAGCGGAGCCGGACGCCCATCTCGGAGTCTTCAAGGGCGTATCCATCACCGACAAGTTCGACATCGTGGTCGAAAGCCAGAACGGCACGAATCTTGACACCGACTACGAACTCAACGGCGCTTCACAACGCGCTCTCACGTTAGCGTTCATCTGGTCGCTGATGGAGGTGGCAGCCATCACGGCGCCACGTCTGATCGACACGCCCTTGGGCATGGTGTCCGGAGGAGTGAAGCAGCGGATGGTGAACACCATCACCCACCCGCCGACCGGTGACGAACCGCCATATCAGGTCATTCTCCTGCTTACCCGTTCCGAAATCATGGAGGTCGGTGACCTGCTGCAACAACACGCTGGGGCTTTCACCACGATCTCATGCAGCAAGGACTACCCCACTGACCTCGTGTACGACTGGCTAGGCGAAGACAGCGAACAGGCCGAGGTGCGAGCATGCTCCTGCACCCACGAACAGTCATGCCGCATCTGCGCCCGCCAAATCGATAACGCACACGGACTCGCGTTCCGGGATGTCGAGGTCACTGTCTGATGGTAGAGATCAACAATCGGTACGCAGCCATCGACCTGTTCATGCCAGAGGACGAGCACCGGGTCATCCGCGAGCATGTCGGGACAGGGCAGCCATTCCAACGGCAAGTCGACGCATGGTGGATCGCGTTCTGCCTAGGCGTGCGGCACAATCAGACACGGCCCTTGCCTGACAGGCGCACCAAGTTCATGGACGGAACGATCCTCAGTAGCGACCCCTGGCGGATCGTCCATCTGGAATTGATTGCGCTCGGCCTCCGCGGTGAGGAGATCTTGACGCGACCTCGCGATGTCATTCAACTGGCCACCGAGCACGCAAACTATGGACTAGAGCTTCTCGTCGGCACATTGACCGGGCAGAACGAACCTACGCTGACCCTCATGAACTACTTGGACCCCGCCACGCTCTAGTTACGTGGTCCGCAGCCATCAAGGAGCCGCTACGTCACTCGGCCTTCACCGTAGCCCTTTCGGGCGCCGGCATGGCGAGTGCCGAGCGTAACCGAGCCCCGCGTCGTCCGCCGGGGTCCGATGCTACCGAGCACCCGGCTAGCAAAGCAGTGGTTGCGAGCCATCGTTTTGCTCGTCGCCGCCGGAGATGTCCGGTCAACGGCTAGGGCGTTGAGTCGGCATACGAGCGCGGTGGGCGAGAGCTACGGCGGAGAGGGTACACAGCGTCACGCAGCTGCAGTAGTACAGCAGACGCCTACGACGTCAACATGAGGGGTCGCCCTACCGCGTCGACGTGATGGTTGGGGTTCCTAGTCGACGGCGTAGCGACGTGGCCGGCGTAGAGCGGATGGGAGCCCTCTTACGGTAATCTTGCCATCCATGATCACGGCTGGTGGGACGTGTCGAGGTTCTGTGGACTGCCACCAGCCGATAGGGTGGGTGCAGAACGAAGGGAGGAGGATGGGCCACGCAGGCACTGATCCCATCGTTTACCTTGACTACAACGCTACCGCCCCAATCCGTCCCGAAGCGCTACACGCGACCGCGGAGGCACTCAAATCGGTGGGCAACGCATCGAGCGCCCACGCCCCCGGCCGGGAAGCTGCCGCCGCTGTTGAACAGGCGCGCGCCCGGGTAGCGGCACTGTTGGGCTGCACCGGAAGCGAGTTGATCTTCACCTCTGGTGCGACGGAGGCCAACAATCTAGCCATCCGGTCCGCCACGACACCTGGCCGCAGCCTAGTGATTAGCGCCGTAGAGCACCCTGCGGTGAGTGAGGCCGCAGCGACTCTCGCCGGCACGGTTCACACGATCGGCGTCTGCCACGACGGCACGCTGCGTCTCGACGACCTAGAGGAAGCGCTGGCGGCGAGACCCGCGCTGGTCTCGATCATGGCGGCAAACAATGAGACCGGGGTCCTGAACGACCTGGAACTCGTCGTGAAGCTGTCACACGAAGCCGGTGCGTTGGTGCACTCCGACGCGACACAGCTCGTGGGTCGGCTCCCCATCGATCTTCACAGATTGGATCTTGACTCTCTGTCTCTATCAGGCCACAAGTTCGGGGCTCCTCAAGGCGTGGGGGCGCTGTTCGTACGGCGGGGTACACGGTTGGCGATCCGGCCGCTGGCGTACGGCGGCGGTCATGAGCGTGGACGGAGGCCGGGAACCCTGAATGTGCCGGGCATCGTCGGCCTGGGCGCCGCTGCGGAGGCTGCCGCCCGTTGCCTCGATCAAGAGGCATCGCGTATCCGGTTGCTGCGAGACCGCTTCGAGACCGCTGTCATGACGGCCCTACCCGGCACCCGCCGCAACGGTCATCCTGACCGACGGCTACCTGGCGTATCGAGTCTGACCTTCGACGGCCTGCCGGCCGACGCAATGCTCGCTGCCATGCCCGCCATCGCGGCGTCCGAGGGCAGTGCCTGCTCGGCCGGTGCCATGGAGCCGAGCCGAGTCCTGCTCGCCATGGGCCTGAGCCGGGATGAAGCCGAGTGCACCATCCGTTTTTCTCTGGGCTACGCCACTACCGCCGATGATATTGATATCGCTATTCGCCACGTGATCGACGCTGAGCGCCGGGTTCACGCTGCCCTGTACCCAAACACCACCACGACTGCCTCTGGAACCGCCCAGGGGCAGGAAGGACCGCGGAGACACGATGCTTGAAACCAAGCTAAAGGACATCGCCGAGCCGTCGTTCTCCCGCCATGAGACCTTCCACCCCCGGTTCGGCTGGTTGCACAAGGCGTACAGCGCCTTGACTGACCCCAACATCGGCAGCGACGTGTTTCTGCGCGACAACGCGACGGTGACGCTCGGCGTGGGTAAAAACATGGTCAATGCGATCCGGTTTTGGTCATACGCCTTCAAACTCACCGTCGAGTATCCAAAGGACCCGACGTCGCGTGCGAACGTCGCCTCACCGACCTGGGAGGCGCAGTGGCTGCTCGACGAGAACGGCGCCGACCCCTACCTTGAGGACACTGCGAGTCTGTGGCTGCTGCACTGGTGGCTCCTGGCGAAACCCTGCCACACTCCCACCTGGTGGGTGGCCTTCCACGCCCAGTCGACGTCCCGATTCACCACAAGTGAGCTTACCGAGACCACGCTGCGGCACGTACGGTTGGCTGGCTGGGAGCCTCCGGTAGAGGCATCGGTGGCTAAGGATGCGGATTGCCTCACCAAGATGTACGCGCGCCGGCGTGAACCCACCGCGGGTTCTGGCGGAAGTTTCGAGGACCTGCTCGATTCCCCCTTCCGGGAACTCGGGCTGCTGGAGCCCACCGGGTTTGGACGCAGCAACGCAGCGAGCCGCTGGCACTTCACCAGCAACGCTCGCACCTCTCTGCCGCCGGCCTTGGTCGCCTACGCATGTCTGGACTACGCAGCGCGCAGCGAGCCTCTGCAGAGTGGTTCCATCGCTCTGGCCCGTCTCACCAATGAACCGGGTGGCCCAGGTAGGGCCTTCCGGCTTAGGGAGCCGGAGATCGCGCATGCCTTGGAGGAGATCGCCGGCGAATACCCGCAGATGGCCCTGGTGGAGGGCATCGGACAGCGCAGCCTGCGGTTCGAGGGCAATCCCAAGGAACTGGCCTGGGACGTGCTGGAAAGCTACTACGGCAATGTTCGCGATCGCGCAAGCCTCCCGTACCGGGAAGCTTGGTACACCGCGCAACCACCCGGGATGCTGCGCGAGATGCGGCGACGTGGCCGCACCGACCTGCTCGACCAGCCGACTCTCGATCGACTCGCAGGAGCCCTGGTATGACCGCCAATGGTGCACCGTCGGGCATCAGTCCGCAGACGCCGGCCGGGATCAACATCGTCAGCAGCCGACTGCGGTCGACGAACATCGAACGCGACGTCCGCGGCGAGCACCTCGGGCCGGTGCACATCGGCATCCGGGCACAGGACATGCTGGAACGGGTCACCGCCGCCCTGGAGGACCAAGCAAATACCCGCGCCTGGTCCCTGACAGGGCCCTACGGCTCAGGCAAGTCGACACTGGCGTTGGTCGTCGTGTCGGTGCTCGGTCGTGCTGGGAACCGCCGGACGGAGGCCGAAGAGGTCCTCGCCGAGGCGAGCCCGATCCTGGCCCGCCGGTTGACCACAGCTCGTGACAACACCGCGCCCGACGGATTCATCACCTGCGTCGCCACGGCACGACGAGAACCTCTGCTCGACAGCATCACGCGAGCGCTGCTCGACGGTGCCGCCCGAGCCTGGCACGGGGGCAACATGCCCGCACCCGTGCAGGAAGCACTCGCGCCCCTCAAGGCTCCGGGTTTCAGCAATCGGGAGCTCGTGTCCGCCGTCAAGATCCTCTGCGAGCAGGCGCCGGTCATGCTGGTCATAGACGAGTTCGGCAAGTCGCTAGAGCACCTCGCCTCCCATGGTGAGTTCAGCGATGCCGGCAGCGACGTGTTCCTGTTGCAGGAACTCGCTGAGCTCGGTGCAGGCTCCCGCGGCGTGCCGCTCTACCTCCTTACGCTGCAGCACCTGTCGTTCGCCGACTACGCCTCCCGCGCGAGCACGCTGCAGAGCCGGGAATGGGCGAAGGTTCAGGGCCGGTTCGAGGACATCCTCATGACGATCCACCTCGGCGACACCGTCGAGCTGATCCGCCGAACCCTCGACCACGACGGCGTGTCGCCCAAGGGGCGCAAGCTCATAGCCCAGCATGCCGCCGCGTCCGCTCAGGCCTGGACCGAACGCGGTCTCCAAGGCATCCTCGCCGCAGGCCACGACACGTTCACCCACGTGTACCCCCTACACCCGCTGACAACAGTGGTCGCGCCGCTGCTCGCCGCGCAGATCGGGCAGCACGATCGGAGCATGACCGGGTTCATCGCGAACGACGAACCCCACACGGTGCGACGCTTCCTGCTCAGCTACGCCTCAAGTCGCCCCTCCTCCGCGTCCACCGTCCGCATCGCCGACGCCTTCGACTACTTCTTCACCGCCGGCCGCACCACCATCTTGGCCTCGGCCAACGCGAGCCGGTGGATGGAAATCGACAACCGCATCACCGAGGCCAACGGCCTCCCTGAGCAAGACCAGGTCATCCTCAAGACCATCGGCATGCTCAACCTCGTCGACGCCTCTGGCGCCCTGCGCGCCAGCATGGACACCATCTTGTTCGCCATGAGTGACCCCATCACGCTTAATGACGCCACGGCCCGACAACTGCTCGCCGACCAAGTCACCAGCCTCGTCGACCGCGGCTTTGTGGTGTACCGACAGTTCAGCGATGAGTACCGGGTCTGGCGGGGCAGCGACGTCGACCTGACCAGCCACATCGAGCAGCTCATAAACGCCTGCGACGACCACGCCGCGGTCAAGGTCATCTCGACCTACCTGCCGACCGCCGTCGTGGCCGGTAAGCACAGCCAACGCACCGGCATGCTGCGCCACTTCGTCACCAAGGCCACCGACGCAGGCTCGCCCGAGCTCATCGGGCCGTCCGCCGCTGACGCCGAAGACGGACTCCTGCTGTTCCACTTCGGGGACGAATACACCATCCCCACGGTTCGAACCGACCGCCCTGTCATCGCCGGCGTAACCGCCCACGCCGAGAAAGTACTCAGTACCGCCCGCTACCTCCACGCTCTGCACGAGCTACCGGCCAACGTCGAACTCGACGCCGTGGCCAGCACCGAGGTCAGCGAACGTATCGCGCAAGCCAGCGCCGAACTGGCCACCCGCGTCGCAGAAGCCTTCCTGCCAAGCCAGCTGGCCCCCACCTGGTACCTGCTGCCTGCCAAGGCGGGAGCTGCCGTCTTCACGTCTAACGCCGAGACCATCGAAGGTAGAAGTCTCGCAGAGCTAGTCTCCAAGGCGTGCGAGAGCGTATTCCCCTACGCTCCGCACATTCGCAACGAGATGCTGGGCCGGCATAAGCTGACCAGCCAAGCAGCCAAGGCACGGCGTGAGCTGATCATCGCCATGATCACCTCGCCCACCCAGCAGTATCTCGGTATTGAGGGCTACGGGCCGGAACGCGCCATGTACAGCGGCGTCCTGGAGTACCTCCAGCTGCACCGCCCCACCAATCAGCGCAGCGACGAGGATACCGAGCTGCTCCCCTTCGGCTTTCACGAGCCGGAGCCCGGGAACTCGCTGTACCCGGCTTGGACCGCCATGCAGCAGCGTATGCGGGCCGCCACCGAACAGCCGCTGGGGCTCGATGCCGTCTACGAACTCCTCGAAGCGCCTCCGTTCGGAATACGGCCGGGCGTAACCCCGGTCATCGTGCTGACCGCGCTCATCATCGGCAGCCAGGAACTCGCCCTCTTCGAGGAGGGCACCTACCAGACCCGACTCACCGAGGCTCTCGCCGAACGCATGATCAAGAGCCCGGAGCGGTTCGCAGTCAAAGCCATGGGCGTTGAATCCGGTCCGCGCAAGATCGCAGTGACGGAGATCGCCCAGCAAATCGGTACGCGGATGCCAGCAGCACCGCCGATGAACGTCCGCAACGTGGCACCCTTGGCGCTCACGCGGGAGCTGCTCGACCGGGCACGGGGCCTGTCCGCGTACGCCGATCACACCCAGCAAATCCCCAAGCAGGCACGGGCTGTACGTCAAGCGCTCAAGACCGCGCGCGAGCCCGACGCTCTCCTGTTCACCGACCTGCCGTCCGCCCTCGATCTCAAGCCCATCCCGGCGAACGGTGAGGTCGACGAGCAAGCAGCGCGCCGCTACGCCGAGTCGCTGAGCAAGGCGCTTACTGAGATCAGCCGAGCGGACGAACGTCTGCGCACACAAGTTGTCAAGGCCATCGCCGAGGCATTCCACATGCCCACGAACCTCGGCAAGCTACGTCAGCGCCTTGCGGCCTACACCCGACACCTCGCCGACGTGAACCTGGTCGAGGCAAAAATCCGTGGTGTCATCACGCTCGCTCAAGAGACCACGCTCAGCGACGACGAATGGCTCGATCCGTTCGTGGTGCGGATCGTTGGCCGCGGACTCTCCGACTGGCGTGACGGTGACATCAGTACCTTCACCAACGAGGTCCGCGCTGCCGCTCGCGCTATCGAACGGTTGGCCAACCTGCACCAGCCCACGATTACGGAACCGACCGACGCTTCGTTCCTTTCCCGGGCGATCACCGTTACCCAGGCCGACGGACACGAGCTCCACACCGTCGTCCACCTCTCCGAGGACGAACGCGCCAACGCGCAGGCCCTGCTGCCGGAGGTGATCGCCCTCGCTCGGAAGAAGATCAGCGAGGACGGTGAGCGGGCACTGCTCGCCCTGCTGGCCGAAAGTGTCATAGTCGAGAAGGACGCTGGCAGCGACGACGCACCATCCACGCGAAGGAAGCCGACCCGATGACTGCACCCCGACAACGTACGTCCGACGAGACCCGCCACGTCCTCGGCATCTCAGGCGGTAAAGACTCCTCCGCCCTCGCGATCTACATGCGCACCAAGGTGCCGCAGATGGAGTACTTCTTCTGCGACACCGGCGCCGAACTCCCCGAGACCTACGACTACCTCAACCGGCTCGAAGCGGCCCTCGGCAAGCAGATCGTCCGACTGAACGCCACCCGCGACTTCGACCACTGGATGCAGGTCTACCAGGGCACCCTTCCGAGCGCATCCATGCGGTGGTGCACCAAGAACCTCAAGATCAAGCCGCTAGAGGAATGGCTGGGCGACAGCCCCGCCATCTCGTACGTCGCTATCCGCGCCGATGAGAACCGTCTCGGCTATGTCAGCACCAAGCCCAACATCAAGGCTGTATTCCCGTTCCGGGAAGACGGCATCGACCGGGACGGAGTCAACCGCATCCTGGAAGAGTCCGGGATCGGGCTACCGGCCTACTATGAGTGGCGCACCCGTTCCGGCTGCTACTTTTGCTTCTTCCAGCGCAAGCACGAGTGGGTTGGCCTCGCCGACCGACACCCCGACCTGTTCGAGCGCGCTGTGGAATACGAGGACAAGGTCAATTACCAGGCCACAGCGATGCGCGGCCGCCAGTACACGTGGTCTCAAGGTGAGTCGCTGCGCGACCTTCTCGAACGGCGCGACGTGATCGAAGAGCGGCATGCTGCCGCGCTCGCTCGCGCGGCGGCCAAACCCCGTCCTAACCTCCCTCTCATCGAGGTGCTCACCGATGCCCTAGACGAGGAAAGCGACGAGGCGGGCTGCGCCGTCTGCCACCTCTAAGTGTCCGCGTCGAGCGATACCGGCAGGAACAACACATCGGGGTCCCGCGCTAACCTGTTGTACGGCTGGCGCCACCATGCTCTGGCTGCTTCTGTGTCCGCAAAATTCCCAACCGCAGCTGCACGGCGACTTGCCGTATGAACGATTAGCCCAATCACTATCCCACCCACAGGTTCCGGTTCCGATAGACCGAACAACGCGGAAATTAGCTTCGGTGGCAATCGGACCAGCTGATCTGGGTTGCGAAAGGTGCCGGTCGACCGCTGAACGTCTGAGGGCGGCATTGCGGCTGCCACAAATTCACCCTCTCGGCCATCGGAGTGCGTAACTAGAAAGGAAACGTGGTTTGCATCAGTCATACGCGCCTTCAAAATCACCGCAGCTCCAGTGGGTAGCCCTTTCGCTGGACAGTGACCGCTAATTATTCGATCTAGTCAAGTCGGCCATGTGACTTCGGCTTCTGCATAAGGAACTACGTAAGCGTACCGAGTCGCTAAGGGCGGGTCGGCAGAGTTGGCGAAGCGACGGCGAACGCCTCTTGCAGCCTGTACGCTTCGGGTCTCGACTTGAACCGGCAGAATCGTGAGTCATGGACAGCGCCCAGGCGATCCCCCGGCACCAGACAGCGATTGCCCGTCAGCACCTGTCCAAGCCCATCTCGCTTGCAATGGCCGACGGCATCCTGAGCGATAAGTCGACCTTGTTCGACTACGGCTGCGGGCGGGGCGGAGACGTCGCCCGCCTCCAGGCCATGGGCTACACCGCCCATGGCTGGGACCCGGGACACAGCCCCAACGCCGTACGGCGCGCGGCTGACGTAGTCAACCTCGGGTACGTCATCAACGTCATCGAAGATCCCACCGAGCGGGTGCAAACGCTTGCATCAGCTTGGGCGCTAGCCCGGCAGGTACTCGTCGTGGCGGCCAGACCCGAGTGGGAGGCGCGAACGATCACCGGCCACCGTCACGGCGACGGTCTCATCACCAAACGCGGCACCTTCCAGAAGTTCTACTCGCAGGAAGAACTACGCAACTGGATCGACGTTCAGCTGGGCACCCACTCCATAGCCGCCGCTCCCGGCATCTTCTACGTCTTCCGCGCGAACGCACACGCCCAGACCTTTCTAGCGTCACGTGCTCGGCAACGACCCGCGGCCGTCCGCCGGCCACGGATCCGGCAAGCCCTCTACGACACTCACCGCGAGGACATGGACGCGCTGGCGGCCTTCATCACCAGTCGTGGCCGACTCCCCGAGCCAGAGGAGGTGCCCGGAACAGCAGGTCAGCTCCTGAGCGCCTTCTCTTCGCTGAGACAAGCCGCAGCGATGTTGCGGGATGTTACCGGCAGCCAGGACTGGGACAGGGACCTTGAACGAGCCCGTCGTCAGGCAGAGCGGGATCTCCTGGTCTACCTCGCACTTGCCACTTTCAGAGGCCGACCCAAGGCGTCAGATCTGCCAAAGGGGATAGCGCTTGACGTACGAGCGCTATTCGGATCCTACCGAATTGCCTGCTCCAAGGCAGACGAACTGCTTCACGGCATAGCCGACCAAAAAGGTTTGAATAATGCATGCAGTCTCTCTCATGTCGGAAAGCTGACGGCCGACGCCCTGTACGTACACGCTACTGCGATCCAACTGCTAGATCCGCTTCTCCGTGTATATGAAGGATGCGCCCGAGCGCTCACTGGGACGGTAACAGAATGTACCATCATCAAGTTTTCGCGGATAACGACCAAGGTCTCCTACCTGTCCTATCCAGACTTCGATAAGGCGCCACACCCCGCATTGGCGACATCCCTAAGGGCGGACCTTAGAAAGTTGGATGTCAAGTTCACTGACTTCCGCCGATCAGCTAACCCGCCCGTGCTCCATCGCAAAGAATCGTTCGTCCCCCTTGACTACCCCGGTCGTGGCAAGTTCGCTCGGCTGACCATCCAGGAAGAGCGCGCCGGGCTGCTGCACGAAACCGCGACCATTGGGACTCATGCCAGGTGGGAGAAAAGGCTACAAGACCGGGGCTACCGGCTGGCTGGGCACCGCATCATCCGCACCACGACGGCGACCGCCCCTTCGGCCTTCCAGTAATCGACGCCGCTTGCAATCTTTCTGCTTCGCGAACCAAGGGTCTTCGCTGGCGCTCGGCCAGCCTTCTCGTCGTTGCATGCAGGTGTGGAAGAATGGTGCCATGGATGCCCTGCCCGGCTCCACAATGCCGCCCGCCTCGGTGCAGGGGTTGTTGAACCTGCTCGAAGAGGCGAAAGGATCTGTGCAGGTTCTGGATCCGTCGGAAGAGGTGAGGGCGGCCTGGCGTCGGCTGATCCATGCTTTGCGGTCTGGCAAGCACGTGCCCAAGGGCTGGCATCTGGTTCACCGCGGCCGCAACACCGGTGACCTGGTGATCGAGCTACGCCGGGGCCGCCACCCGAGCAAGCGGTACCAGCCGGCGAGTCGCTCATTAGTGCCGGTCCCTGAGCTCTTGGTGGACCCTCATCCGGTCATCGAGCGGTTACGCAAGCAGCCCAGCCGCCTCCCGGAGTCCGATGAGAACCGCTCCCGGACGCTGTTGCTCCTACAGGCGCTGTGTCTGGAGGCAGAGAAGCGGGAATGGGCCATCAGGTTCGATACGGACGCGCTGCTGAGCGTGGTCGTCGACGAACAGCCGCTCGAGGTGCGGGTACGGGAGGAGAAGGGAGCCCGCTGGATGCTGCGCCTGGTGCTCACGGTCACCGACGCCGACGCCGGTGTGGCCGAGTGGAAGGACTACGCCCGCAAGCGGCTTGAGGACGAGTTGCCCGCCGTCCTGACGGACCTGCGCCAACGTGGCCGGCGGCTACGTGACCGCCGCGAAGCTGCAGCGCGGGCGGAGCAGGTGCGGCTGCAGCAGGAACGCGACCGGGTGGTGACGGCGCACCGCGACCAGATCCTGCGGCAGCAGGTGGCTGCGTGGCTGCTGGCCGAGGACATACGCTCCTACTGCGCAGATCTCGTCAACGGCGGCATGCGGATCGACGACCCGTGGCTGGCGTGGGCACACACCTACGCCGATGACCTTGACCCGCTGGCCGACCCGCCCGGAATTCCCAGCGATCCACCGTCATCGGTGGTCGTGCCGACACCGAGACAGCAGCACGTCGGGAGGACTGCCTCTGCGGCGCCGCCCTATCAACCGTGGCATCCGAACCGCCGCTGGTACCACGGCTAGTAGTGCCAGTGGCCCGCAGGCAGGTACGGCCGCAGGTCATCGCGCTCGGGCCTTGGCGTCTTCGGCATGCCCTCCCGGCTGAGCCGGGGATCCACGTGGTCGGCATGCTGCAGGATCCACGTCGCCCAGGCCCGCACCTCCTGCGCACGGTCGGGCTCCAAGTCGTCAGCGACCGCCGCTAGCGCTGCCGCGTAGGCGCGGGCGTCGTCGGCGAACTGCCGCTCGCCGATACGAGCCTGGATGGTCTTGCGGCGGTGGTCCTCGGTGAACTGGCGTTGGGCCTCATCTTCCCGCCGCTGCCGTTCCCGTCGGCGCTCCTGTTCGCGGCGCTCCTCGGCCTCGCGGCGCGCGATCAGGAGGTCGGCCCACCGCTCGATGTGGGTGAAAATCGCGCCGAGTTGCCTGTGCAGGGGTTGGTCGGCGGTGTCAGTCCAGGTGTCGTAGCCGCGGCGCCGCGCCGGGTGCACTTCCTTGATCGTCAGCTGTAGCGGCTTGCCGCGCTCCCCGTAGAGCTGGAGCGGGAACTCGTCCCGGCCGATGCGCAGGATCAGCTGGCCGCTGTCGTAGTGGTCCCGTCGGTTGTGCCGAAACAGCGTCTCGTACCCGCGGAACTCGGCCTCGGTGATGACGGCCTGCCAGATCTGGCGCATCCGCTGCACGGGCCGACGCTTGTTCGGCATCAGGTAGGGCCGGTGCTGGTAGATCATCCGCTCGGGGAAGTCCAGCGCCTCGGTGAGGTCCTGCACGATCGGGTGTGGGCGGCGCACCGTCGAGGGGACAGGGACGATCCGGCCGAGGAACTCCTGGGTCCGGGGCCGTGGACGCGGAGGCGGAACCCACTGCCGGGTTGGCTGATCCGGCGGCGTCAGCGCCGGCGACTCGACGCCCTGGCGGTCGACCTCGACCAGCAGCAGCGACATGCCACCCGGTGACGACCAGCTGCGTAGTCGTTGCGGACCGGCTCGCAGCAGCCGCAGCTTGGCAACCTTCGCCGCGTGCCGCCACGCGATCAAGGACTCCTCGTCCAAGCCCTCCAGTTTGAGCCGGCCGCCCGCCGCTCTCACCCGGTCGAGCACCAGTTCCGGTGTCACCTCCACCGCCGTCTCCTACCGGTCTAACCCGCTGTGCGGGGCGGTGTTCTCGCTGGGCCAGATCTCCCACCGGTTGCGGCTGCCGCGGCGAACCTCGGCCCCCGGATGCTCGACACTGATGCGGCTGAGCTCTTCGATAACCTCGTCGATCGACTTGCCTGAGGAGATGACCGCCAAGGGCTGCGGCTTCGGCACGGCCGCCGGTTCAGGACGCTTCTGCGACGACGAGAGCATCTCGTGCAGACGGCGCAGCCGCGCCGACCAGCGCGGCCACGCAGGGCACGGGCCAGACCCCAGGAAGGCCGGGTCGCCGGAGGTTGACCAGCCGTGCCAGTCGGCGGGCCGGAAGCAGTCGGAGCACATATCTTTCGCCTCGAGGGACGCCATGGCTCGCAGCGCCTCGAACCTGCGTCTGACCCGGTCCGCTTCCGCCCGAAGCTCCCGCCGCTGTGTCCGGTCAGCCGCCCCCGCCTCGGCGGTGAGCCGGTCCACCTCTCCCCGCAGCCGCTGCACTTCGTCACACCGCCAGTAGATGAAGTCAGTCATCGCCAGCTCTCGCCGATGCGACGGGAGCCACCCGGTGACGTCCACGACCGTCTCAGGGTCACCCACCTCGCAGATCAGGGCAACGATGTTCGCTTCGGTTTCGGCAACATCCGCGTCCAGCTTCGCGATCTCCGCTGCTCGACGTCGCTCGTCCATACCGGGGAAGCGTGTCTTCTCCTGCAACCCGGTCCGCTCGGCGATCTGGGCCTTGAGGATCGACTGCTGCTCCACGAGCGCGAGGCGCGCCTGATGACGGCGCTCGTCGTACCCGGCCGCTCGTGCCCGCCGCTGCCGCTCCCGCTCAGCCCGCCCTGCCTCGTACTCCGCCTCCCAGGAGACGAGCCACTCCTCTACCTCCTGCGGGGTCTTGTGCCGGAAGCCGGGCTCTGCGCGAGTCCACTGCGCCATCACCGCCGTCGCCGCCTCCAGGTCCGCGGCACGCTCGGCCTCTACCCACCGGTTCCATTTGGCCTCGTGGTGCACCTCGATGAACAGCGACCTGGCAGCCTCGAACTCCGCCGCGGTCGCCTCGGCCCCAGGACAGGGTTTCCACAGCAGCCCGCCGATCTCGATGACGGCGGGCTCCTCAGCCTCCCGAGGGGGGCCAGCTTTTGACATGGAGCATCTCCTCAAGCGAGCGAGCGTTGCTGATATGGCACATCACGCTACGACCCTGCTGCGGATCGGCGACGGCCCCCAGGTCCGGCCAGGATCGGGAAGCCGACGGCATGCTGAACAGGATCTGGCTGTGTCCGACCTAAGCGTCTGCAGGCGGCTGGCCCCGCGACACTTCGGCCGGGAGAAGCGTGCAGGCCGTCGTGCGCGATCAGGCTGTGCGGTGTGATGAGCGGTGCAACGCTGGTCGCGAGTGCGGCGCCGACCCCTGCGGCATCGCGGGCCAGCCGACAGGTCGTGGGCTGGTCTCGATGCGGGAAAGATTGCATGGGCGGCGGCGCCGGTGCCCCGTGCGCGTTGCTGGCAGACGTCGGTTGGACCCTACCCAAGAAGCGAAGCGTGCTCGGGAGCGACCGCTAGCCGGGCCTGAAAGCCATGGTGACGCTGACCGTCCGCATGGGAGGATCACAGCCGGCTTGGCCAAAAACGAGGACAGAGATGGCATTCGATTTTAGTAAGTTGTCGGCCGGCGGCACGATCGGCCGCATTATCGATCCCGCGCGACTGTTCGACGCCTTGCCGGACAAGGCAGATGGATACGGCTACCTGCGCGCGGTGCAGAAGGACGTGCTGGACGCGTGGTCGACACGGCGCGCGGAGCGCGACATCGTGGTCAAGACCAACACCGGAGGCGGCAAGACCATCGTCGGGCTGCTCATGTTGCAGTGCTGCCTTAACGAGAAGACTGGCCCGGCGCTGTACCTGTCCCCCACTCCCGACCTGGCCAAGCGTGTGCGCGCCGAAGCGCGCAACCTCGGCATCGCTACGGTCGACGACCCGGAGTCGTCGAAGTTCCTGCGCGGCGAGGCCATCTGCGTTACGACTATGAACGTCTTGATCAACGGCAAGACTCGGTTTGGTCTAACCGTGCCTGGTAGCCGCCACCAGCCGGTGATGGTCGGGTCGGTCGTCGTTGACGATGCGCATGCCGCGCTGGCCATGACCGACGAGAACACTCGTCTGCGCATTCCACGCGGGCACGCCACGTACACACCGCTGGTGAAGCTGTTCGAAGACGACCTCAAGGCCCAGAGCCCGCATCAGTTGATGGACATTCATGACCAAGACCCCAGTGCAGTGCTGGCCGTGCCATTCTGGGCATGGCAGGACAAGCACGAGGCCGTACTGCAGATTCTGCATCCAGAGCGCTCCAGCCCAGCGTTCGAGTGGTCATGGCCGCTGATCAGCGACATCCTGCCGTGGTGCCATGCGGTCGTTACGGCGGACGAAATCGAGATCATGCCCCCGTGCCCGCCAATCGAGAAGATCCCCAGCTTCGCGCAGGCGCGCCGGCGCATCTACCTAACGGCGACTCTGGCGGACGACAGCGTGCTGGTCACTCACTTCGACGCAGACAAGGACAGCATCGCCACCTCGATCTTTCCCGACAGCGCCGCCGACCTCGGTGACCGCCTGATCCTGGCCCCGGAGGAACTCAACCCCGACATCTCCCACGACGAAGTACGCGCCCTGGCCGCCTCGGTCGCCCAAAACCGCAACGTCGTCGTCCTGGTCCCCAGCAAGCGGCAGGCAGCCAAGTGGGCATCCGAGGCCGCCCTCACCGTCAGCAAGGCTGACGAAATCAGCGCCGCGGTCGAGCGGCTGACGGCTGGGCACGTCGGTCTCGTGGTCATTATCAACCGGTACGACGGGATCGATCTGCCCGATGAGGCATGTCGCCTGTTGATCATCGATAATCTTCCACTAGCTTACGGCGGCTTCGAACGGCGCGAGGCTCTTGCGCTGCGTGACACCGAGGCCATGGTGACCCGCCAGCTTCAGCGTCTAGAGCAGGGCATGGGTCGCGGCGTGCGCAGCCGTGACGACCGCTGCGCCATTCTGCTGCTTGGGCCACGCCTGACCCAGTTGCTGGCCCGTCCGGAGATTGCCGACCGCCTGTCGGAGGCCACGCGCGCGCAGCTCGACTTATCCCGCCGGGTCGCCCGGAACCTGGAAGGCACCGACGCGGCCGGACTGCGCGCGGTCATCACTCAGGTGATCGACGACGACCGGGGTTTCCGCCTAGCGTCGCGCGAAGCATTGATCAATGTGAGCTATAGCCCAGCATCGGTGTCCGCGACCGCTACGCACCTGCGTGCGGCCTACAACAGTGCCGTCGGCCATCGCGCCAGCGAGGCTGCAGCACGGGCCAAGGCCGCTGTCGGGGCTGCCCGCGACGGAGGGGATGCACCCCTGGCGGGCTGGCTCGGCGAGACCCATGCCGCCTACCTCAACGCTGTCGACACCGTCGCGGCGCAGCAGGCACTCACTGAAGCGGCCCTGCTCAACAACGCCGTGTTACGCCCACGCGCTGGCATCGAGTACCACCGGATTAGCCCGCCGTCGCCGCAGGCTTACCAGGCCTCGGCCTACCTGACCGACCGGTACGCGAGCGGGCACGACCTGATCGTCGGACTCGACGCCCTCATCGACGACATCGACTGGGATCGGACCCGCACTGACGCCGCCGAAGCAGCGCTCGCCGACCTCGGCGCGCATCTCGGTTTCAGCGCCCAGCAGCCCGAGCGCTACTTCGGGATTGGCAGCGACGTTTTGTGGGCCGCCGGCAACCGCACCTACCTGGTAATCGAGGCCAAGACGGGTGCGCAAGCTCCCCGCATCTGGAAGAAGGACATCAACCAGCTCTCCGGATCAGTTAACTGGTGCCAGCGCGAGTACGGCAACGACGCGATCATCATCCCGGTACTCGTACACCCGACCCACACGGTCGAACATTCCGGGACACCACCGCAGAACACACGGATCATCAACGAGCCCAAGCTCAAGGCCTTCAAGTACGCAATCCGGCGATTTGCACGAGCGATCGGCCACGATGACAAGTACCTCACACCCACCGGCGTCGAGCCGCAGCTCGCCGCGCTCGACCTCGGCGTGTCCGCGCTGATCGCCACCTACACGCAGCTGGCCTATCGCGAACCGGCGAGCGCCTGACCACGGCAATCGCAGCCACCAGCAGGGCGCGCATCTCTTCATTTCCGCGACGCCGGCAGTGGCCGCTGATCGACGACGGAGCGCTCGTCCGGCCGGCGATTCAGGGGGGTGATTGGCCCTAGCTAGCCCTTAAACGACCAGCCGCAGGTGAGCGCTCACACGGTAGAGCAGCCGCCAACCACCCTTGATCAGGCAGAACTGCGAGAGGCAGGGACCTTCGGAGATTAGCGAACCCTGCACCCTTCGCCGCACCGACGCATCGCGGTCTTGCAGATCTACCGGGTCGAAATCGACTCGCGTGACTTGTAGTCTCTCCAGTTCAAGCCGAACCACCCAGCTTGCACAGTATCGGACAGAGGGGACGTAGTGGCGGTCACTAGACCTAGCCCAGGCTTCCTTGACGGACAAACCCCTTGTGGCGCCCCAGGAGGACGCAAGCGCTGGCGGAACGCGCGGGGCGATCGGCTGTACGAGTGGGACGCCCTCCACGGGCATGTTGAGGCTTACACCAAGCAGGGCCGGCACGTAGGTGTACTTGACGCGGTGACCGGTGCTATGGTATCAGGACCGGTCAAAGGAAGGAGGATCGATGTCTAGCAAGCAGACCTTCGTGGACGCGTGCTTATCTGGCCGAGCACTCCTGACCGAAGTCGACGATTATGTGTCGGCTTGGCATGATTGCGAAGACGACACGAGAGACCTCCACGAATTCCTAGGAATGACAGCCGATGAATATCGGCTCTGGGTCGAGCGGCCGGAGTCCCTCCGTTTCATCCTTGCGGCACACAAGAATCGCATGCCCGTCACTGAGTTGGTTCTCGAGCAAACAGGGTTAATGGCCGCCGCTCGCGCTGAGGCCAAAGATGAAGCAGTCCATGTGCTGCGCTGGCTGATCAAGACGGGCAGAGTGAGTGACCCGGACGCCTGAACAGCGTCTCGCGAGTCGCATCGTCGAGCGCCACGACCTCACTCCACCCATCGACATCGCTGCCCTCACGAAGCAATATGCCGCACTGGAGTTCGCCGAATGGCCGTACGAATGTGACGGATTGACAATCGGACTAACCTCCTTACCCAGACCAAGGGTTTTCATTCGACATACCGGGAATACCCTGCGACAGCGGTTCACGATGGCTCACGAACTCGGCCACGTGCTACTTCCTTGGCATATCGAGGAGGTTGCATGTAGCCCTAGAGTTGGTTCGGGAGCGTTCTTCGAGGGCGGCCTCCGAGAGCGGGAAGCCTCAACCTTCGCGTCTCACCTGCTGGTGCCAGACAGGTTCCTAGAACCGCTTTGTGCAGTCGAAATAAGCATGACTGACGCCCTGAAGGCGCTAGAAAAGGCGGAGGTATCAGCTTCCGCAAGTCTCATCGCGCTGGCCCGAGCACTTCCTCCAGGGGTAGCCTTCGTAGTAGAGGATCGCATATTTAGCTCAAGGGGAACGGTTCTGCCCGCCACGAACTTCGACTACTGGCGGAACCGACAGGCCTGGAATAGCGCGGCCGCATCGCACGGACGGACAAGACTTAGAGGGAAGTCTCTTCGATGGTTCAAGTTCGAACAATTTGAAGAGCCGGCGAAGGTCTCGGACCCTCGAGACTCCACCCAACTCCTAAGGGATGCCATCGCCTGCATCACCGACGATCCACGGGAGCAGAAACGGATACTTAATGTCGTCAATGGAGTGATTGGGGCGGCGATGACGGATGAGAACAGATCTTCACCAGCGAGAGCCCTCGCAACCATGCGACATCGACTGAGAGCTCGTGCCGACCTCGCTGAGCTTCTACAGGAGCCGGACTTCGACCTTTTTCTACGCAGACGCGCGTTTGCACACTCGAACCACTGATCAGGACGAACTCGAACTTGTTGGCACAGCTTGTGCTATGCACGAAGGGCTCCGGTGGCGCCAGTACCGAACCTGCCGATCTTCAACCAGCGAGCACAACACATGGGCCATGCGACCGACACACCACAGGCACGGTTGCTAAAAGAGCAGGTCACCGGCATATAGACATAGATAGAGCAGCGGGTTAGGAAACCGATGCTCTATCCCCTGAGCTACGAGGCTGGACGATCAACGCCGCTTGGCGGCGGCTGTCAGCGTACCGCAGGAAGCTCCTGGGGTGATCAGCGCTGGCACCGCCACCAGCGGATCACACACCGACCGCACGTCGCCGGGCCCGGCCCGGCCGGTCGTCACCGACGGGCATGGTCTCGCACCGCCGTTCCCCTAAGGTCACCGGCTGCGGAGCACACATCGCGCACATCAGCAAAGATCATCTACCGGTTGGCGGTCCTGCTGATCGCGGCTGATCTCCGCAGGACAGCCGTGCCACTGGGCTCGCCGCTGGAGGCATGCCCAGATTCGGTAGCGAGCTGATCCTGGTCGGCAGGAAGCCGCAGGCCGCCGTTGGTCAGCCATGCGCCTGTCGGCCTCGTCGCGGGCGCGCCGCTCGTGCCGCCGCCTCTGAAGCGCAGCCCCAGGACAGAGTGAGTCCTGCCCCACCATGGCCGTAGCTGTGGATCACACGGATGCCGCCGATGCGTTCCTGCTCGACACGGACGCAGGGCCGCGTGGGGCGCAGACCGACCCGGTGGGCGATGACCCGGGCGTCCCGAAGACGTGGCTCGATCTCGGCACAGCGGGTGATGATCGCCGCAGCGGTGTCCGGATCGGGTTCTCTGCTCCACTCGCCCGGGTGCGCGGTCCCGCCGACGACGACCGTCGCACCATGGGGGTAGAAGTGCGTCAGGTCCGGTGAGAGCCCCGTGTCTTCGGAGAAGAACTCGACGATGCCGGGGTTCTCGACCACGACGAGCTGCCCGCGTATCGGAACCAGTTCGGGATCAGGTACGAGGCGCCGAGCGCCCAGGCCAGCGCAGTTGACGACAACAGGAGCGATACCAGCGGCTTGGTCGAACGCGTCGATCCGCCGAATCTCGACCACGCCGCCGGCCCTCTCGAATCGCTGCCGCAGGTAGCCGAGATAGACCGGCATGTCGACCAGCGGCGCGATGTATCGCCACCCGGAGACGAAGCCGTCCGGAAGCTCGCCCGCCTCACACACCCTGAACCCGTCGAGTTGGTCGCCCCACTCCGGCGGGTCCACCCACTCGCGAGACGCCTCGACACCGGCGACGAGCCGCACTCCCGTCGACGGGTCGACGGCGAGACCCCGCAGGACATCAAGGGTCCGAGCGCTCCACACACGCACCCGGTCGACAGGCTCAACGAGGTACGGACCCCACATCGCCCCAGCCGCGTACGAGGTGGTCCGCTCGGGCGGGTCCGCCGCCCACACCTCGACCCGCATCCCTGCCTCGACAAGACAGACCGCAGTGGTGAGCCCGGACACGCCAGCACCGACAACAAGAACATCAAGACCGCCGCGGCTCACCACCCTGACCATAGGGCACAACGGGTTTGCCACAACGCCACCATGCAGGGGTGCCCACGCGCCGCTCACCGTCCATGACCAAGCGATCGACAGCGGCTCCGTCCAACCTCCACACCACCACGAACACATACGCGAGGCAAAGGCCCGCCACCAACGCTCCAGCTCATCGACGGGTGCGCCGAGCGGCTGACGGCATACAGGCCCGACTGCAACGGCAGGTACGGGGCTTTACGTGCACAACCCGACGAGTTCGATCACGTGCCGCAACTGACCAGGTGGCCCGGCGGCGATCCAACGAAGTGACGATGCGTGACAGCGTTACGGAGCCCAGCCTCTCCCTCGGCGTGCGGATCTGGCCGATGAGCGTGCACCTGATAAGTGGTCGCCTACCGAAGCCGCGCTTATCGCTGAGGGGGTAACGCCCCATCCGTCCGCGACGCAGTTGTCCGGCGGGCCATGGGAGCGTCTTTCAATCGGGCCAGGAATGCGGCAGTGGCCAACGTGTGCGGGTGTCTCGCGCCGAGGACCTCGGTTCGCCTGGTAAGCGCGATTTGCAGACATTCGGCCGCTTGGTCGTGGTGGCCAGAATAGGCGAGCCACTCACCAAAGTTGTGCATGCTGTTTAGGGTGTCCGGCGCGAGCTGGCCGAGAATGCGTGCACTGTCGTCGATAAGATCCATCCAGGCTTTCGCAGCTTTACCCGAATCCATGTCGATGGAATTGTGAAGAAGATAGTTGTTGCGGACGGTCAATGTCTCCGGGTGGTCGGTGCCCATGATTCGGACGCAGTCGGCGAGCAGGGTGTCGTAGTCGTCGGCTGCGTGCTGCACGTCGCCGGACTTTGCTAACGCGTTCGCCAGGTTGCCACGGGTCGCGAGAGTGTCCGGATGGTCGGGGCCTAGCTGCTTCGTGCGAGCCTCGAGAACGCGCTGCAGGAGTGGGATGGCTGTTCCTATGTCGCCGCACTCGATGAGCCACCTAGCGTGCGCTCCCTGTGCAGCAAGGGCGTCCCGCTGATCGGGGCCGAGCGCGTCGAGCCGGTCGCCGGCCAGCCGGGCGGACATCGCGAGGGCGGCTTCGCTCGCTCCTGCCTCCCCGTACATTCCGGCGAGAAGCGAACGCGCGTCGTGGGTGTGCACATGGCGTGATCCGAACAGCCGCTCACAGTCCGCCAGTACCTGTTCCATCTCACGGATGCCCTCGGCCAGGGCGCCTGACCGAGCTCGGCACGCGGCGAGATTGGCGCGAGCCACGATGGTGCCCGGGTCGTCGGGTCCGTTGCTGCGCGTGAAGTCGCTGACCAGTTCTTCATGGGTGGAAACGGCTCTGCCGGGGTCGCCGGCATTCGCTCGCCATCGGGCGGCAAGCCCTCGAAGCTCGAGGACATCCGGATGGTCGGGTGCCAGGTGCTGTATCGACCTGGTGATCAAGTGGTCGAAATACTCGGCAGCGCCCGACGGATCACCGGCCTCGCCTTGGCGGATGCCGGCCAGGATCAATACCTTATGTACGCCGGATTCTATGAGTTCGTCCCGGTCATGACGGCACAGGGCATCGACGCCCGCGCGCATGGTCAGGGTGAGCGCTCCCGCGTGACCTCCTCTGAGCCAGTATCCGAGCAGGGTGTCAGCGGCCGCCCAAATGACCGAGGACCGACGTTCAGCGTCGAGTGCCTCGCGAGTGACTCGTTGGACAAGCGCATGCACCCGAACGATGCCATCGTCGTGACGTAGCAAGCTAAGTCTGTATAGCGTTCGCAGGCCGTCACGGATCGTGTCGATCTCGGCGGCGTCGATGTCGCCGTCCGAGCCGGCGGCCGACCATACCGCGTAGGACAGCCAGCTCCGGGCTGCGTCTTCTGTGACGAGACCGGCAGGAATGTTGTTGGAATCTAAAACGCTGAGTAGCTCCATGAGTGGCCGCGCCACACCGATCGGTGTGAGCTGGTTCGCGGCGTCCATCGAAAGTGCCCAGGTCGTTGCAACAGTGTCGCGATGATCGTCGGGCAAGGCTTCTGGTTCGGGCAGCAGTTCACTGAGGCGCTTGCGTTGGTCCGCGAAACGGCGTCGGTACTCGCTGCACCGTAGCTGCCGGTCCAGCATGAACGCCGTCGCCTGGGCGAGCGCGAGCGGCAACCCCTGCAGATCCGCAGCGACGCCGTCGATGTCGTCGCCAAGTGGTTCCCGATCTCGAAGTGCCGACTGCAGGTACCGTGCGGCCTGTTCAGCACTGAAGACATCAACATCGACGATACGGCGTCGATGTCCGGCGAGGGCTGCGTCGCGGCGCCTGGTGGTAACGATGACCCTCCCGGCAGGCCCTCGCGGCCAAAGCCCAATCAGGTCGGCAGGGATCTGCACGTCATCGAGGACGACCAGCCAGGGCTCTTCATTGGTAGTGAGCCAAGCGAGGAGCCGGTCGGCCGCCTGATCAACGCCGTCCTGTGGGCCGAGCATTGCCCGAGCTGCCTCGACGTAGGTTGCTAGGACCAAGTCCCGTGAAGATGCCGTCACCCAAATGATCGTGGCGGTCCCCGTTCTGCGGTTGTGAACAAAGTCAGCGGCGAGCTGTGTTTTGCCGACGCCGCCGAGACCGGTCAACACAACCGTCTCCCCGAGCGGAAAGTCGTCGAGGAGCCCATCACGTTCTTGATACGACATCGCCGGCGCAGGGACCACGCCTACATGTTGCGGGGCTGCGAGCAGACGTTGACCCGTCCGTCGGCCGAGCGCTTCGGCCGCCAAATCGAGCGCACGGGCCTCGACCGAACCGGGAGCGAACGTGCGCAGCAGGTCACCGTGCGCGCTGAGATGGGCCTCGATAGCAGTGCGGCCCATCCATGTGATGGGCACAGGCGATAGGCCCTGCAGGTGCGACTCAAACCACTCCAGTTCGGTGGGCGTCGGATCGAGTGGCACGACCAGCGTCCACGCCACCATTGTTGCCTGGCTGCGAACAGCGCTCAGGAGCGACTTCTGAATTTGTCGCCGTTGGCCGGGCTTGAGCCGTTCGGTGAACCGCTTGATCTCATAGATGTGCAGCCCACCAACGACCGGCAACCTAACGTCCACGCCACCGTCGCCGCCACTACCATCGACACGCTGCGCCTCAGGCATTATCCGCGTCAGCATCGCGGCCACGAGCTGTTCCACCTGGTCGGCGCTGTAGTCCGACCACGGGACGGGAATCGTCACGTCCCGACATCCCTTCCGGTCGCATGCGTAGCGGCATCGATCAGCCTGGTGAGGCAGGCATCTGGCTATGCCCGCGACCGCCACTGGGGACGCTAGTCATTGTACAAGCGTCGATCGTCCCAGTGCGATAGTCAGAAGCGGGTTTGGCCGATCAACGCGGTGAGGACGTCTGCCGTCTCGAGCGGGTAGAAGCGTGACTTAACCTCGCCAGGACCAGGACACGCTCTCACTCGTAGCCGACGCACACGGGCAGTCGGGGAGGCTGGCACGGTGATCACGTTCTCCCTTGGTCCTTCAAAGGTTGCCGAATGCGACCTGGATGGATGCAGGCTTTCCTCACTTGGGCTGGCGCTGACTGGCAGCAGCCTGTCGGGTGGCGAAGGCGTCGAGCCGCCGGGCTTCGACGAAGCCCTCGTCCTTGGACGGGATGGTGGCGGTGGTCGTAGCCGGAACAGGAGCCAGTCGAAAACCCGTGCGCAGTGTGCGTTCATCGATCACCGCTCCGCAGGCGAACTCCTCTGATGCCGTTCACCAGTGAGAGCCCGGGAACCGGGCAACGTCGCGACGTGCGCGGTGGCTCCGCAGCGAACGGCCACCTTGATGTCCCCATCGATGTCCTGTACGCGGTCAGCCGAACCAACGGCGGCGAGTCGGAATCGACGGATGGCGTTCAGTCAATCCAGGTGAAGCGGTCGGAGAGGGCGTAACGCTGGAACACGACGTCTCCGACCTGTTGTACCTCGGCAAGGCGGGCCCGGCTCGTTGATGTCCATGAGAATGGCCCCGGGTTCACGAACCGGGGAGCGTCGGCCTCGCCGACGAAGAAGGGCGCCACGACAAGGTGCAGCTCGTCGGCGAGATCCGCCGTCAGCAGTGCGGTATGCACGCTGCTGCCACCCTCGACCAGGAGCCGACCGATGCCACGCCCGGCGAGGTCGGCCAGTACGCGCGGGAATGAGAGCGGTTCACCGCCGTCGACGACCGTCGCCACCGACCCGAGGTGCTCCCGCTGCTTGTCGATCGCACTCGTCTCGCAGTACACGATCTTCTCGATGTTGCCGGTGGTGAAGAACGCCGCAGTGGGATCGAGGTCACCCCCGCGGCTCACCGTGACCTTGACCGGCGTAGCCGAGAGTCCGGCGGCGGTCCGGGCTTCGCGGCGGGCTTCGGACCGCACCATGAGCCTGGGGTTGTCTCGGCGGATGGTGTTGGCTCCGACGAGGATCGCGTCGCAGGTGGCCCGCACCGCGTCGACCCGGTCGAGGTCCTGCTCGTTGGAGAGGATGAGTCGCGTGGGGCCGGCCGTGTCGATGTAGCCATCGAGGGACATGGCGCACTTGAGTAGGACGTACGGTCGGTCACTCACGGATGTCACTCCTACGGTCGGTGGTGATAATCCGCTCCACGAGTTCTATGAACTCGTCAGCGATGGCGCATGAATCCAGCGAGTCGAATAGGTCCTGTGTGATCCACTCGCGCAATCGTAGATTGGTCCGCATTCGGTTGAGCGCGCTGCGGGCCGCGCCGCCCGTGGCGCCGTAAGGGATGATCTTCTTGTCCATGGAGACGGCGAGGTCGATCTCGTCCAGCGTGCCCTGGCCGCCACCGAATACGAGGACGTAGTCGGCGTTACGGACGACGTTCGGATGGCCGAAGACGCCGACGGCCGCTCCGAGGCTGGGTGGGCGGTAGTGGTTGGCGATGTAGGTCATGATCTCGATACCGACGCCCCGTGGTCCATGGTCGACGTCGAAGTGGTGGTTCATAAGCCATCGACTCACGGCGATGATGCAGCCGTCGATCGCTTTGTCGTCCGCCTCTGGTGACCGACTTCCGCAGATCGAGATGCGTGGCGGCTCTTCTGATCGGGTGGGCCGGAACCACCCGGTTGTCACCGCGGCTTTGTCGCCAGCCGGGGCCCCGCGCTGCTTCGGCGCGGTGAACGCGGAGATGGCCACATCGACTGGGGCGAGGCCAAGCATCACGCGAGATTCGTCGGGCATGAGGAGCCCATCGGCGACGCGGGCGAGCACGTCGATGTCAGTGACGCGCGGGCCACGCGTTCCTCGAATGAAGTTCGATACATCGGACCGGTCGTGGCTGGTCAGGAGCGCGAGTTGGGTCTGCGTACAGTCCGGGTGCACTTCGAGGTAGATCTTGAAGAGGGTCCCGATCTCGCGGCGGGCCAGCGCGAGCCGCACGTCATCGCGCCGCCAGAACAGGAGCGAGACGCCGGTGACGTCGAACGTCTTGCGCCGAGCCACCCCGCCCCCACTGGTCGTCGATCTGTGATGACCAGAGGGTAGTGGATTACGACGCAAGTTCGCGTGGCCTGGTCCCACCGCTTTGTTGTCCGACGCCCGTGGACTCGGACCACGGGTCGCGTCAATTTCCTGATGTCGTCGACAAGCCCAAACTCCAAACGTGACCGACCACGCCGGACCTGCCGGGCGGTCGAGGTGACGCAAATCGAAGGAGTTGAGGCGGGCACATGGTTGATCCCGTTCTGCGGCTTGGCGCAGGTGGTCGGCTGAACGAGTCCACGATCGTCGTGACCGGTGGCGCCGGCTTTATCGGCAGCCACGTGGTCGCCCGGTTGCTGGCAGCCGGCGCGACCGTCAAAGTCATCGACGATCTTTCGACGGGCCGGCTCGAGAACCTGCGCGACAGCCTCGGTGCCGGCCTGGCCGAACCGGACATTCGGATCTGTGACGTGCGGTCGACTGATGCCGTCGACGCTATACGGCTGTGGCGGCCCGAGATCGTCGTCCATCTCGCAGCGCAGTCGAACCTGCCGGCCTCGACACGGTCGCCGCTCGTCGACGCGGACATCAACATCCGGGGAACGGTGAACGTCCTGGATTCGTGCGCGGAGGCAGAGACCGGGCTGGTCGTGTACGCGGCCACCAGCGCGATCTACGGCACGGTGGACGGCGACGCCGTGCCTGTTGCGGAGACCGCGCCGATCGCGCCGACCAGTCCGTACGGGCTGAGCAAGGCGACGGCACTGAAGTACCTCGACTGGTACCGAGATCACCGGAGCGTCGACTACACGGCGCTCGTGCTGGGCAACGTCTACGGGCCGCGCCAAGTTGGCCCGATGTGCGGCGTCGTCGGCCTGATGGCGCAAGCCGCGATGACGGGCGGGCATCTGGCAATCTTTGGCGACGGCCACCAGACGCGAGACTTCGTGTTCGTGGCCGACGTTGCCGAGGCGGTGACCGCCGCCTGCACCACTGGCGGCCTCGGGCTGGTCAACATCGCCTCGGGCGTCGAGACGACCGTTGGCGAGATCGCTGTGTTGGTCTCTCAGGCAGCCGGCGCCGGAACGCCGCGGCATGCCGATCCGCCGCTAGGTGAGGTGCGGCGCATGGCGCTGGACATCTCGCGGGCGATGGACCTGCTCGGCTGGCACCCCACGACCCCGCTCGCGGAAGGCGTCCGGATCACCGTCCGGGCCGCGCGGCGGCGCGATTCGATCAAGGAGGCGTCATGAGGTACGCGCGTCGATTCGCGGTCGGGCCGGTCGAGGTGCAGGTGACCTCGAACGAAGAATCGGTCCTCGACTATCTTGGCGAGTTCTACACCGCGACCGGTGCCGCCTTGCCGGGAAACGGCTGGACGGTCGACGCTCAGGTTGGCTCGCCAGAACCAGATGCGAACACCAACCAGTGGGGCGTTTCCTGGCGGATAGACCGCTCTGAGCACACGGTCCATCTGCGGGCCGAGGCCGCCGAGAGCCTCTCGATCACTGCCCGGAAGTGCGTACGGGAAGTCCTGGTCGACTACTGCGAGCAGCGGCGGTACACGATGTTGCACGCCTCCGCGGTCGTTGATGATGCCCTCAGGATCGTTGTTGTTGGGGACAAGGGAAGCGGCAAGACCACCCTCGCTCTGAAGGCCGCTCTCCGGCACGGGATGCGGTATGTGTCCAACGACCACCTGATCATGTACAGGCCTGATGGCGCGTGCACCCTCACGTTGACATCGCTTCCCACGCTGATTCCGCTCAAGATTGGCACGTTTCTGGACCTCGAAGGTGCGTTGCCGGAGCCGTGGGATCGTGACGGGCTCGATGTCGAGGCATATCGCGCCTCGGCGAGATCCGAGGTCTATTCTCTCGATCGGCGCGTGCTCTACACGTACCGCGGTTTGGGTCACGACAATCCGATCACGGTGGACCTCGGCCCCCGCCGCTCCCCGCTGACGACGTTGATCGTGTTGGTGAGCTACTCGCCGGGCGACGCTGGCGAACCCGAACCCGTCGCGGATCCCATAACGGGGCTTCTCGCTCACGTGCGTACCGATTGGATGTTCGATCCGACGCTGAACCAGCGGTACCTTCCGCGGGCCGAGCGCGGGCGGGATGAGTACCTCGCTGACGCCCGTCGCCTCGTCACCGCCCTGGCCGAGCGGTCGACAGTTGTTCGCTGGACTCACCGCGGTGATCCGGCCCCGATCCTGGAGTTCGCCGCCAATCGGAGACTGGCATGAAACCCCTCGTCACGGTCGTGGTCCCCACGTACAACCGACCCGGCCCTCTGCGGCAGGCCCTGGCCAGCGTCGTCGCCCAGCGCGCCGTACCCGGCTCGGTCGAGGTAGTCGTCGTCAATGACGGCGGATGCGACGTGAGCACGGTCGCGCACGCAGCCCGCGAACAGGGCCTCGTCGTCCGCCTCATCGATCTGGACCAGAACGGTGGTCTTCCTTCAGCGCGCAACGTCGGCATTCAGGTCGCGCGAGGTGATTACCTCGCCTTCCTCGATGACGACGACATCTTCCTGCCCAGCCACCTCGGCACAACCCTCGCAGTGCTGAGCACGGGGGATGCCGACCTCGCGTACACGGTGTGCGTCGTCCAGGAGGCGCGCGTCGACCCCACGAACCCGCCGGCATTCAGCACCCCTACGACGTTCTCGTTCGATCCGGACCTGCTGTCGGTGGCCAACTTCATGCCGGTCCATACCGCGGTGCTTCGGCGTCCACCGGAGTCGGCCCGGTTCGACGCTGACCTTCCCGCGCTGGAGGACTGGGACATGTGGCTGCGTCTGGCCCGCGATCATCGTTACCGGTTCGTGCACGTCCCGGAGCCCACCGTCGTCTACCACCGCATCACGAGCGAGGCCAGCATGGTCGGCGCGACCGTCGGCGATGGGCATGCCCTCGCCCACTTCGGGACCCTCACCGAACAGATGTGGTGTCGATGGCCCGCCCGCACGCCCAAGGCGCAGCACTTCCGGCTGTACATCGCCGTCATGTATTGGCACTCGTTGGCGCGCCTGGCGGCCGGTCATGCGCTCAGCGACCAGTACTTTCAACGCTGCGTCGCAGAGATCGCCGCGGTCTGGCACGGGGAGCGCTCCGAGACCGGCCTTCGCCAACGGATCATCGACTCGATCAAGGAGACCGCCGATGTCGCACACGCCGCCTGATCTGCCTGGCTCAGCGGCCACGATCGGGCTGACCATCGACACGGTGCTACGGCGCACGGACAAGACCCTGCTGGCGCGAGGCTCGTTCCGCGGCGATCCGGCAGCGGTGAAGTATCTGATTGACCCAGATCCGTTCTGGGCGGCCAAGTGGCGGCACGAGCTGGACGTGTACGAGGTCTTCGGTGACACCACCCCGCCTGTCCGCGTTCCTCGACTGCTCTATACCGACCGTGACCGGCTGCTGGTCCTGGAATGGGTCGACGCATCGCCCCTCGCGGTCGAACGCTACCCCCAGCGAGAGCTCGATACCCGGGAGGTCGATGCCGTCCTGGACAGCATCACCGCGTTGAATGAGTGGACCTACCCCGCCGCCCGGTTCTCGCCCACCTTCGACTACTCCGACCGCATGGCTCGGTACCAGGCCAAGGGGTACCTCACTGAGGGCCAGAGAGAGGCTCTGGACCGTCTGCTGGCCCGCTGCGACGCGCCGGCACAGCTCAACCATGGCGACCCGCTGGCCAGCAACATTCTCCTCGATGCTGGCCGTTCTGACAGCGATGACGAGGCCGAGACCACGGTGGTGCTAGTCGACTGGGAGTTCACCGGGCTATTCCTTCCTGGCTTCGACCTTGCGATGCTCCACACCCAGGTCGGCGCACGTACGCCAGTGATCCGCGAGCGCATCGAGGCGATCGTGAGTGAGACGGGCATCGAGGCCGCATTCGCGCTCAACCTCGCTGTGGTCCTGACCCGCGAGCTGCGCCTGCACCACGAACTGCCCGAGGACGACCCGGCCCGGAGGCGGTGTCTGCCGATCATCGACGCCGCTTGGACCTCGGCCAGCACCCGCCTACAACGGCTCGCCGCGTCGAGGCCAGCATGATCCACGTAGCCCTGGTCCACCGGGACCTCCACGAAGTGAGCCGCGGCGGCATCTGCACGCTCTACCGCTCCCTGGCCCGGCAACTGGCCGACCTGGGCGCATCGGTAACCATGATCACGCAGGAGTCACCCCACCCATTGCAGGGGAAGGATGTCACCGTCGTCTCGCTTCCCCGCACCGAAGACCTGGTTCAGCACCGCGAGGCCGTCGCCGACGCCCTCGACGCGTTCAGGCCCGACGTCGTCGACTGTTCCACCTGGGAGGCGGAGACCCTGCGGTATCTCGCCAAACCTCGCGCCGACCGAGCCCCCGTTGTCGTACGCGGCGAGTTCAGCGCCGCCCGCCTCGACGCGGGCGACCTCGCCCGCGACGAACACCAACTCGTCCAGGCCGCCGACCAGGTCATCGCCGTCAGCCAGTACGCGGCCCAGGATCTCGCGACGGAGTACGACATTCCTTTACCACTCGTGGTGGCCAACGGAGTCGACCGCGAACGGTTCCACCCGGGGAGGCCCACCACGCCCGCCAGCGGCTTCCATATCGACCTCGGGGCCGACGGCCACGTCGCAGGCCGCAGACCGATACCCGACCTCCTCGCGGCCGGAGAAACAGTCTCGCCATGGTCGCCCGATCCGGCGGGACGCCTCCGGCTCGTATGGGTCGGAAAGATCACGCCGATGAAGGGCTGGGACGTGCTCGAGACCGCCGCGACCCAGCTTCGAGACATCGCCTTCATTTCCGTGCTGCTCGGCCACTCACCAACGTTCGCGCCGGTCACATCAGCCAGCAGCGAACTCACCGTCCTTCAAGATCTGGACGACACCGACCTCCCGGGCCTCTACCGCGCGGCGGACTGGCTGCTGTCCACGTCGCGCTGGGAAGGCTTCGGCCTCGCCATCGCCGAGGCGCTCGCCTGTGGCACCCCGGTCCTGCTGCCAGAGCACCTCGGCACCGCGCCCGAGCTGCTCGCCGCCGGTGGCGGTTACACGTACCGCGACCTCGATCACCTCGCGGACATCCTGACCCGGGCCGAACGCCCGGCCGGCCGCCTTCCCGACCACTTCGACTGGGCAGTCAACGCGGCCGAAAGCCTCCGGCTCTACCGAGCGCTCGTCGGCAGGTGAGCCGTGCGAATCCTGCTGATCGGCCCACACCACGCCGGCGGAAGCATCCCGCCCTACCTCGACGTCTTCACCGCCGCGCTGCGATTCCTCGGCGTGCAGGTCGACCGCCTCGGCTCATCGGGCGTGCCCTACGACAAGGAGCAGGACCGATTCTGGACGGCCGAGCAAGTCCGCCAGGAGGCCGAGGGCATGCTCGCCGACGTCGACGTGAACGCGTACGACCTGCTCTCTGTCCACTTCGGAAACCTCGACGTCGAACAACTGCTACCCCAACTGTGGCCGGCCCGCCGACCACCGACCGTCTACCACCTACACAGCCTCGACTGGACCCTGTTCACCAACCACATCCCCGAGCCGGACCTACGCGAGACGGTGAAAAGGGGAGTCGCCGGAATGGACGCCTTCGTATGCTTCGGCACCTACGGAGCCGAGCGCCTCGAGACCCTCGCTGGGCCCGACGCACCACGCCTTGTCTCCTGGCTGCCAACCACCATCCCATCGGGCACCTCGCCGAGATACCCGAAGGATCTCGCAGCAGCCCTGGAACCCTCGGGCCCCCGGCCGCTTGGCAGCCTCTACGGCTACGCCGCCCCCTGGAAAGACACCGAGAACCTCATCAACGCATGTAAGCAGACGAAGGAACCCGGCCGCATAATCCTCGCGGGCCCGTTATGGGACGACCCAGCACAGGCAGGACTGGACCTCGCCGCCGAGGTCAAGGGCACCACCCACGGATCAACACAGCTGCGTGTCGTACCGACGTACCTCGATGCCGCCGCTCGGTTGGCGCTCGTCACAGCGACGGACTTCGCGATCTTCCCCTACCGCTCCCAGCCGACCTTCCAGGGCAGCGGTGCCATCGCCGACTACCTCGCCCACGGTGTGCCCGTCCTCGCAACGGACGTTGCCAACATGGCCGAACTGATCGGCGACGCGGGAGTGGTCATGGAGCCCGCCAATCCCCAGTCGTTGGCCGACGCGGTCGATCGCTTCATCCACGATGCTCAACACCGTACGACCCTGGCCAGCGCTGCCCGATGCCACGCCCGCCGCTTCAGCGCCGTCCACCACGCCGCCCAGTGCCTTCGGTTCTACGACACCCTCAACAGACGCTGAGACGGGACCAGCGACCATGACACTCCCCGCTGAACTGACCATCGCCCGCCACGGCGAGGCCCACTGCAACCGCGAACAGATCGTCGGAGGCCCGCAAGGGTGTCGCGGACTGACCGACCGAGGCCGACGCCAGATCGAACGACTAGCCCAACGACTCGGTCAAGAGCACCACGAGCGCCCCATTCACGCCATCTACACCACACCGCTGCGCCGAGCCCAGGAAAGCGCCGCGATCATCGGCGCGTACCTCAGCATGGACGCCGAGACCGTCGCCGACCTCGCCGAGCAGGACTACGGCACCGCCGACGGCCGGCCGTGGACCGACGTCGTCGCTGAGTACGGGGACATCCCTGCCCTCGATGCGGACCGTCCGCTCGCGGCCGGCGGCGAAACTTGGCGGGACTACCTGCATCGGGCCAGCGTCGCCATCGGCGAGATCACGACCCGGCATCTAGGTGAGCGCGTCCTCGTCGTCGGCCACGGCGAAACCATCGACGCCGCCTTCCACTACTTCCTGGCCGCGCCTATCGACGTTCGGGCCACCGCGGCTGTCGCGGCCTACCACGCGAGCGTCACGACCTGGGTGCAACAGCCGCTCTCGTGGACCCGACCCTCTGTTGGTTGGCGATGGACCCTCACCAGCCACAACGACACCCGACATCTGTTCGCAGACGCAGAGACGTGAACCGCCCCGGATCTGAACCGCCGAGCCGAGGCCGCGCCAGGCGATAGCCGACCAGCGCTGCGCCCGCTACGGGCTGGCGCCCGGAGCGCGGCGCTCCCAGGCGGCCTGTGCCGTTCGGTTAAGCGCTGAGAGCGCCGTCTCGCACGGCGTCCGTGAAGGCTGTCCAACTCCTTGCCGTGACGGCGAGGTGGCCACCGTGCGGGTTCTTGCTGTCGCGCACAAGGACCGCGTCTTGGCGGCCGAGCAGGTTCGTCGCCACCTCGACGCAGTCTCCGCCGTTGCCGCTGCGGGTGCTCTTGCGCCAGATCGCGCCAGCCGAGTCAGCCACTGGTGTATCCCTTCTGTGCTTCCACGATCAGTCGTTTCGACGCCGCCTGGTTGAGGGCGCGCTTCTCCAGGTCAGCCCACGCCAGCCGGTAGGCGGCGACCTCGTCGGGCTTGTTCAGGTACATCGCACCAGTCAGCGTCTCGGCGTACGCGAGCGGGGGTTCGAGTGGATCTCCGAACTCGTTGGTGGGGAATTCCAGGATGGTGAACGGCCCGCAAGCAGCCATGCCACTGTGCACTCCCGCGGAGAACGGCACGATGCGCACGGTCACGTTCGCCTTGACCATCAACTCCAGCAGGTGCGCCATCTGCTCGCCCATAGCCCTCGGGCCGCCGACAGGTCGGTGGAGCACCGCCTGGTTAAGGACCACCTGGAGGTGCGGCGCGCGGGGGCGGGTGAGCAGCGACTGTCGCTCGACTCGCACCTGGACGCGGCGGAGGATCTCGTCCTCTTCGAGGTAGCCCGGGGGCACGCGCGCGACCTGTTCGGCGTAGGTGGGGGTCTGGAGCAGGCCGGGGACCAACTCCGACTGGTACTGAAGGATCCTCTCGGCGCTGTCCTCCAACGTGACGTACAGGCCGAACCAGGCCGGCAGCGCCGTCTCCGTGTAGTCATGCCACCAGCTCTTGCGCCGGCCGTTGCGGGTTTCAGCGGTCAGGGCGAGCAGGACTTTGGTGTCGTGCTCTCCCGCCCCGTAGATCTCGAGCAGCGCCTTGACGTCGATGTCGCGGAAGCGGACGTTCTCGTGGCCCTCTTCCCACCGGGCGATGGTCGTACGGCCCTTCTGGAGTTGCTCGGCCGCCTGCTCTTGCGACAGCCCTGCGTGCTTCCGTAGCGCCTCCAGGCGACGCCCGATGTGGCGGCGTAGCAACGCCGAGCCCACTGCCTCAGACACCTAGCCCACCCTCTCGCTCACTTTGGGCGCGTGCTGCGCCCAATTAAAACACGCATTCGGCGTGTAACCCTGAGGGGCACACCCGCTGTGACCTGCCCTTTTACGGCACAACGCAAAAGTGACTCTCAAAACATATACCTCTTCTTGAGTGGTTGATTTCTGGGCATGTCCAAAGTGTAATGAGTTACAGAAGGGGCTGACAGTCGCCGAACGGGTCATCACCTGAAGGCCGGTCACGTCTGTCGGATCAAGCGGAACGCCACGAGCCCGGGGCCTCTTCAACCAGCTCAACGCCGAGTACGTGCGGGAAGCGGTCCCCGTCCGTGAGCCAGGTGCAGGGTCCGGCGTGCTTCCCGTACGGGACGCCGCCTGCGTCCGCTGATCGGGATGTGCGGTCGGTGCCCGGGAAGGCCTGGCCGCGCATCTCACACAGGAAGAGGTGATGGCAGTGCGCGTCAAGTGGTTCGTCCCCGCTGACGGTGAGCATCCGTTCAAGCCCTTCGGCATCGACAGCGCTGACCCCGCCATGCTCTTCGGCCGCGAAAGTGGGGCCACGCACCCCGACGGGAACAGCGACGGCACTTCCATACCCGCCGATGTCGCCGGACACGATGACATGCTCCGGCCGAGCCCCAGCCGACCGGCATTGACGCTCGACTGTGGTCCGCAGCCGGTCCGCCGAGGGCCACAGCTGTGAACCGCAGCCCGCAGCCTCTCCCCGACATCCCGCCGGGTGCCTTGCTCCAACTCGAAGCAAACGACTGGTCCTATGGGCGTGACCTGACCCCCGGTACTTCCGTAGCCATCGCCGTCACAGGGGTCCGCGACCTCCTGTACCGCAGCGACGAGTGGGTCTGGGTGCTCGGTCATCGGCCGGAGTGCGAGTACCCGCACGTGGACCGGCATCCGCCGTGCATGGAGGTGCGGGTCAAGATCGCCGCGCTGCACCGCCAGGTATCCGGATCATGACCAGCACCGACGACAGCGATCGGCCCGTCGATCGCTTCGAGTCAGCGCGGAACACCGCGCTCCAGCACCGCAACGGCGGCACGTGCTTCCACTGCCAGCACGACCGGTGCGGGCAACACGCCTGGGCGGTCGAGGAACTCGCCCGTCATCCCGGCGGGCGGAAGCTCCTTCGGCAGCTCGGGCTTCTCATTCCCTGTGACGATTCGACTGAGGAAGGCCGGCCGCGGTGAACACCACACCCCCAGGTGCATCAGACGACTCCACCCCGCACCTGCCCGAGCACCGGGCCCCGGTAGCGCCAGCCCGGCCGGTGCGGGCCGTCGGTAGCGCCGCCGCCCAACCCACGCGCCTCGCGGACGAGTTCTTCTATCTGGCGCATGACGACCAGACCGGCCGGTCACGGCTGTTCGAATCCGCGACGGCGCACGGCCTGGCCGCCGCGCTACTCGCTGAGCTGTGTTGGGAGGGGCGAATCACGTTCGTGGGCCGGCATGTGCGAGTGACCGACCCGTCGCCGCCGAGGGACTGGCTGCAACACCTCGTCCTCGACCGCCTGGTGGCCGAACCCCGTCATACCGCGACACGGACGTGGTTGGCGTTCCTTGGTACGACCGCCCACGAGCAGGTGGCCACCCGCATGTGGCAGCTCGGGCTCCTTCAGCCGCGGCAGGTGGGCCGGCTGTGGAGGCACCGCACCGTCTACGTGCCGGCGGACATGAACACCGCCGCCTGGTCGTGGGCCCGCCTCTCCTACCAGCTGCGCAACTACCAACGGCTGAACGACTTCGACGTGGCCCTCGCCGGACTGGCGCTACACACCCAGCTCGATCCGATCCTGCTCGACGGCGCACCCCTGTCCGCCCGCACGCTGCTGCGCCGGCAGGTCGAGCAGGCCCCCCTGCCGCTGCGCGAGCTTCTTGCTGATCTCGGTGCCGTCGTCGGTGGTGCCGTGCTGAGCCACCGCACCTCCTGAGCCCGGCCCACCCCCACCCATCCAATCCTCCTTGGCTGAGAGAGAACTGATGTCTCACTCGAAACCCGACACCGTATCTGCCGTCCTCGCTCGTGGGCGGCTCGGTATTCCGTCGGTGGTGTTCTTCGTGATCGCCGCCGCCGCGCCCCTCACTGTTGTCGCGGGTGGTGCGACTACCGGGTACGCGGTCACCGGCGTCATCGGTATCCCCGTGGCGTATCTGGTGGTCGCGGCCGTGCTCGCGTTGTTCGCGGTCGGCTATGTGGCCATGTCCCGGCGCATCGTCAACGCGGGCGCCTTCTACACCTACGTCACCCGTGGCTTGGGCCGCCCTGCCGGTGTGGGCGCGGCGATGGTCGCCCTGCTGGCGTACAACGCGATGCAGATCGGCCTGTATGGCGGGGCCGGCGCGGTCACCGCCCAGTTCCTCAACGACCGGTACGGCTGGCACCTCACCTGGTGGATGTGCGCCCTCGCCGTGTGGGCCCTTGTCGCGGGGCTCGGCGTCGCGCGGATCGACCTCAACGGCCGCGTCCTCGCCGTGGTACTTGTCGCCGAATGCGTCGTCGCGTTGACCTTCGACGCCATCATGGTCACCCACCCGGCCGACGGGCAGATTGGCTTCGACACCCTTGCCCCCTCCCACGTGTTCGCCGCCGGGATCGGCGCGGCGTTGGTCACCGCGATCACCGGGTTCGTGGGCTTCGAAGGCACTGTGGTCTTCTCCGAGGAGACCAAGGACCCGCGCCGCACGATCGCCCGTGCCACCTACATCGCCGTGGCCGTGACCGGCATGCTGTATGGGCTGTCCGCCTGGGCGATGTCGGTAGCCACCGGCCCAAACCGCATCGTCGAGGCAGCCCGCGCCGACGGCACCGACCTGATCTTCAACCTGGTGTCGCCGTACCTGGCCGACAGCGTCATCACCGTCGCCCGGGTCTTGTTCATCACCAGCTTGTTCGCCGCCCTGCTCTCCTTCCACCACACTGTGGCCCGATACCTGTTCGCCCTCGGCCGCGAACGAGTTCTGCCCGTCGTGTTCGGTCGCACCAGCCGGCGCACCGGCGCACCCAAGGTCGGCTCCCTCGCGCAAAGTGGCCTCGCCTTCGTCGTGCTGGTCGGCTACGCGCTCGCGGGGGCGGACCCGATCGTGCACCTGTTCTTCTGGATCACTGTCACCGGCGGCCTCGGGGTACTGATCCTGATGACCGTCACCTCCGCCGCCGTGATCGGCTTCTTCGCCCGCATTACCCACGCTGAAGGGCCGTGGCGGTCGCGGATCGCACCCGGGGGCGCGACCCTCGCGCTCGGCGGGATCCTCACCGTGACGCTGCGGGAGTTCGCCACGCTGCTCGGCGTGGAGTCGGACTCGCCGCTGCGGTGGGCGTTCCCCGCCGCTTACGCCGCCGTCGCACTCCTCGGCATCGCCTGGGCGCTGGTCCTGCGCGCCACCCACCCCGACGTGTACCGGGCGGTGGGTCTGGGGGCGGACAGCGGCACCGGACCGCTGCGCGCCCCCGATGCCGTCCGTCAACCCGCCTGATCAGGGAGCCGCCATGACCGTCACCAACAAAAAGCTGCTTGTCCGGCCCGCCACCCACGCCGACGCCGGACCGCTGATCGGCGTTCTCGCCGAGGCGTTCCACGAAGGCCCCGTCGCCGACTGGCTGATCCCCGACCCCGACGAGCGACGCACCGTCTTCTACCGCTACTTCACCGACGCACTCCACCACGCTTTGGAGCACGGGCAGGTGCACACCACCGCCGACCAGATGGCCGTCGCCATCTGGTATCCCCGCCTCGAACCCACCCCCACCGACACCCGCAGTCGGCTGGAGGCGTTGGAGCGCATCGCGGGCGCGTACGCGCCGAAGTTCGTGCTGCTGGAGGAGACGTTCGGCGCCCTGCAACCCGACGACCCGCACCACTACCTCGCCTACCTCGCCGTCGATCCCACCTGCCAGAACCGTGGTATCGGTGCCGCGCTGCTGGCCGAGCATCACCGTCGCCTCGACGATCTCGGCCTGCCGGCGTATCTGGAAGCCAGCAACATGCGTAATCGGCGGCTCTACCTGCGCCTCGGCTACACCGCCGGACACACGATCACCCTCTCAGCCCACGGGCCGACCATCTGGCGGATGTGGCGCGGCGCCCCCACCACCAGCGGCCGGACGCCGTTCCCGCACCCCAGACCACGCCGACGGTCACTATGACCACCACCCCCGTGATCACACCACCCATCCGACCCGCCCAGCCCAGCGATGTCCCTACCATCGCCGCACTACTCACCGACGCCATCCCCGTCACGCAATGGCTGGTGCCCGACCCGACCGAACGGCAGCAGGTGTTCCACGGGCTCCTCGCCATGGAAGTCGACCACGCCGTCGAGTCGGGACACGTCGACGTCACGCTCGACATGACCGCCGTCGCCGTGTGGCACCACCACCCGGTCACGGGGGCAGCACCGCTGTCCGACTACCACCTGCGCACCTTCACCGGCCGCGCCCTACCCCGGTTTCAGCAGCTCCACGCCCTGATCAACCGGTACCGCTCCGGTGCGCCGCACCACTGGCTCGCGTGGCTGCACGTCCTCCCGGACGCCCGCCGCCACGGCATAGGCCGGGCGCTGCTCACTCGCCACCATCAGCGCGTCGACCAGCTCGGCTATCCGGTCGACGCCGTCGTCACCAGCGTCCCGGCCCGAGACCACCTGACCCGGCGGGGCTACCACGCGGGAACGCCCCTGCGCCTGCACGGCGGTCCGCACCTGTGGCCACTACGGCGCGCCAGCCAACCGATTCCGCCCACCACGGCGGCCAGCTGAGCAACCACAAACAACCGGTCCCGTGGGCTGCCTCAACGGGCGCGGCAGCCCACGGAACCGCAGCAACCGCATACCGATGGTCCACTTGACCGCTACCATCCGCCTCATGGCCGCTGTTCTGGGCAGCGTCCTCCTCGCCGGCTGCCAGTCCGCTCCCGCCATCCCCGCGCCCGTACCGCCCTCGCCGCCCATCGTTGGGCAGCAGCCCGCCGCCATCCCCGAGCCAACAGACCCCGGCCTCACCTCACAGCAACGCACCCCTGCCTTGCTGGGGCGATCCCACCCGACATGGCCGACGAGCCCGCCCACCCGAGGCTGCTGGTCAACGGAATCGTCGGGCTGGCAACCAGCCAGTATCTCGACCAGCGGCAGCGAGCGACAGCCCTCCACGTCATGGCGGCGGTCCCTGACATCACGTACCTCTACACGACAACCGACCTCGCCGGGCGCCCCGGACTGTCCTTCCAGGTTTACGCCGATGGATCAACCTCGACGGTAGGAATCGATCCGACTACCGGCGAACTGCTCGCCGCGCACGAGCGGATCAGCGGCGGACTCCGGCCGGACCTTTTCTCCTATGTCCTCCTCCTGGATCGCGGCCACACCAGCACCGATACCCTCACGTCAACCACTGCGGCTGCGGGTCGGTGATGCGCGTGCCGGGACAAGCTGACCCACCGCCGGACCTGAGGTAAGGCGACGGCAGCGCGCGTCCCTGCCGCCGGCCACTCGACCGGCGGCGCAGCCGTCGCCAGTCGCCCGATACGCCAACCTGAACACAGTGGTCGGAACTGGGCCACCCGCTATGACGCATAACTTCCGCGGACCCGCGAGTGCCAGCTGCCGCAAGCGTCTGGTGGCCACCAGTGGCTCCTCGGTAGTTTCAACGGTCGAGCACCTTTACGTTCTCCGGTTGGGAGAGTCGGCTACGTGTCGCACATCGAGAAGATCACCGGTGAACTCCGGGCGCTGATGGCCGGCGTCGAACGTGCGCAGGGGCTGGTAGCCGCTGCAGACAGGCAGGCCCAGGAGGTGACATTGCGGGCCGCGGGCGCGGGCTTCGCCGCAGTGGCGGCGGGCATGGCAAGGGTGCACAACGCGATCACCGGAATCCAGGGCGGCCTGGGCAGCCTCGCTGGGTCGATCGGCGACGCGACCAAGTCAACGGCGGCCGTGCCGCACGAAGCCACACCGCAGCAGACGGCTTCCGGTCTGGCACCTGTGTTGGGCGCGACTGACAGCGCTCGTGATGCGGCCAGGGGTGCCATCGAACAGGTTGGTGCGGCGCAGCAACTCGTCACCATGGTCCTGCAGGGCGGACAGCCCGGGCCGCTGTTACAGGCCTTGGACAGCGTCAAGCAGGTCCTGGTAATGGTCTCTGCGCGCACCGGCGCCGTCCGACAGGCCGTCGAAGCGGCGATCACCGAGGCGCGGCAGCTGGGGTCCTCGGGAAACTGACGGGGGCTGGAGGTCCCGTACCGGCCAGCCCCGCCCCTCCTGACATCGACGCTCGGACGTGGAAAACCCCTGCCACAGGTGAGTCCGCCGAAGACATGCCGACGACGCCGTGGAGGAGGACACCTACCGGTGTCCCGGGCGGATCACCGACCGGACCGCGCACGAAGGTCTCTCGCAATCAGAAGTCCGTGGTGGCGCAACGCTCGGTGCAGCTTGAGAACGAGTGCGCCGACACAGTCGCCGACAAGGGCTACCGCCTCCACCAGAACCCCACCAAGCAGGAGGTCGCGGACGCTCGAGCCCAGACGCGCGACGCCGGAGACCCGGACAAGAACCCTGACTATCTGATCGAAGGGCACGTCTTCGATTGCTACTCTCCCACCGCGTCCAAGCCGGTGCGCGGCATCTGGAGCGAGGTCTCCCAAAAGATCGATGAGCAGCAGACGCAGCGGGTGGCACTGAACCTTCAGGACTGGCGTGGCGACCTCGTCGCCCTACGCAAACAATTCGATGACTGGCCCATACCAGGGCTGAAGGAACTGGTGGCGGTGACGCCGAACCGTGAGATCGTGCAGATCGTACGGCGGGACTGAAGGAGACAGGGAAAGTGGCTATAGAGTTCCGACTGACGCTGGCCGGCGATATCCCGCTCGATGAGGTGGCTGAGCTCGCTGCCCCTGAGGCCACCGAGAAGCCGGCACCTCCCGGTCACCCGCGACTGCTCAGCGCCGACCTGTACGAGCAGTGCGGCTACGCGGTCAGCATCACCGCGGGTAGCCACGGCTATTACGACGCCGAGGACGACAACGGCTCCCGCTGGGAGTGGGAGCCAGACACCTACGTCAACATCGGTTTCCGTATGCGTGCCGACGACATGGGCGACAAGGGGGTCCCAAACATGCTCGCCAGCGTGGCCCGAGTGCTGGCAAGCCGCACCGAAGATGCCGCACTGGTGCAGGACGGCAACTGGCTGCTGTTGACGCGCGCGGAAGGAACCGTGCGTAAGCACAACGTGGACCTGTGGTATGAGGATGCGTTCGACAGCATCCTTCCCAGCGAGTGACGTTCAGCGTCAGGGCAGGACGGCCTGCCCAAGGTGTCGGAGAAGTAGCAGCTGGCAGACGCAACGTGTGGTGTTGAACCTGCGGGATGGCGCGGTGACCTGGGCGCCCTTCCGAAGCATTTCGACGACTGGCCGATCCACCGGCTCAAGTGACTCGCGGCGGTGAGATCGTTGAATTCGGCCGGTGAGACTGGTAGGTAGCAGTCGCGTGGCTATCGAGTACCGATTAACGCTCGCGGGCGATATCCCGTTGGAGCAGGTGGCCGCCCTTGCCGCTCCGCAGGGTGTCGAGGAGTCGACTCTGTCGGGCTACCCCCGGTTGCTCGGTGCGGACCTCACGCACCACTTCGGGTACACGGTTAGCGCCTACGGCGGCAGCAACGGCTACTTCGACGCCGAAGACGACGACGGCTCCAGATGGGAGTGGAAGCCCGACACGTACGTCAACGTCGTCTTCTCCCTGTCGAAGCAGGACCCCTCAGATCGGGCGATACCTGACATGGTCGCGGCCGTTGCCCGTGTGCTCGCCGGCCGCGCCGAGGACGCCGCGCTGGTCCTGAACGGCAACTGGCTCCTACTCACCCGCACCACCGGAACCCTGAGCACACACCAGCCCGCGTGGTGGGACACCTACGGCACCAGGAACCTCCTTCCGTAGGCGGGACCTTTCCTGGGGCGGCCGTCACCTCGGTGGGCACTCCGGCCCCCAGGCGCGGTCCCGCCACCCATGACGGCAGACCCGGCAGCGCCGGACATGACGTACTCGGCATCGACAACCTTTAGGAGCATGCGGCCAGCGGTCGCCATTCGACGAGGGACCACGCCGCAGCCATCGCGAGCCAACCTGCCCCGGCGGCCATCCCGCACTGCTCGACGGTGGCGCTTACGCGACGTCGCGTCCCCCTGTTTTGGATCTTGCTGGCGACGGTGTCGTGGTGGAGTTGCCCCGGCGCCGGTAGACGAGGGCTTTGAGGCTGATGCCCGGCGGCGTTCGAGTTCGAAGTCGAGCCAGGATGACAGTTCGTCGGCCAGGAGCGTGCTGGGACGAGGACTCGGCGGCGAGCGCGGTGACCTCGCGTTCCAGGACCTGGCTGCCGGGCTCGGCGTCATGATGCAGGAGCAGGTGTCCGAGTTCGTGTGCGGCCCCCATCCACGAGCAGGCCTTGTCGGCCTTGGCGGGGTTGAGGAAGACGAAGAGCCGTTGGCCGCACCAGCGAGAGAATCCGTCGACCCGTTCGAAGACCTCGGGTAGTTGCCGGCATTGCCATCGGGTGGCAGGCGCTGCGAGCACTCGGCAGTGGCGTCCCGGACCTCCAATGTGGGACAAAGTCGCCAGTGCTTGCGGGTCAATGGCCGGCAGAAAAATCTCCGCGACGCCCACCGGCCCCAGAACCGAGCCGACCGGGCATTCGGGATTCCCGATCCTGCTCTGACGATCTCGACAGCGACCGCGCGGTCGTCGGCCGCCGGAACCGCGGGCGGGGAGGCCCGGCCCGCGTCATCGCCAGCCTGCTCCCAAACTGCTCCCAATTTAAGGGGTGACAGCGAAGAAGCTCGTTACCGACCGTTCCGGCAACGAGCTTCTGACCTGCGCATATCGATGGTGGGCGATACTGGGATCGAACCAGTGACCTCTTCGGTGTGAACGAAGCGCTCTCCCGCTGAGCTAATCGCCCTCAGCGCGGATGACTCTACCCGATCGGGCGCGCGGACCGCGAACCCGGGGTCAGTTCGTGGCGAGGTAGCGCAACACCTGAGCGATCACGTCGATGCCGAGGCTGTACTTGATCGACAGGAGTGCGACGGCGCCGACGAAGACGAGGCCGACCGAGCCGATGACCAGGCGTACGGGCAGTGATTGTCGCTTCACCCAGGCGGTCCAGCCGTGGACGTGGCGGCGGGTGAACGCGAGCAGGCGTTTGGCCCAGTGGAACTCCACGGCCCAGATACCGAGGCCGGCGATCACCAGCAGCCAGCCGGGGCCGGGCAGCGGGATGAGTGCGATGCCGATGGTGACCACGAGGGCACCGAGCACCCCAAATATGATCTTGAGTGCGATCCGGCCGGTGGGATTGCTCCGGATCAGTGCGAGGGTGGTGGATATCCGTTGCCGCCACGTTGGTGGATAGCGTCGCTCGGACACGGCGACACCACCCCCCTCGCGTTCCGTGCCCCCGGTCATCTCCCCACGATGCCCCTTCCTGGTCGATCTACCCCTGTTTCCCCCTGGATAGCCTCGTCCGTTGCGTCCGGCCCGGGTACCACCCACCGCACCACGGTCGCCCGCCGCGCGCCGATCCGCCACCGCACCACGGTCGCCCGCCGCGACCCGATCCGGCACCGGACCGAGGTCGCCGGCAGTGACCCGGTCGGCCGCGACACCACGATCACCGGCCGGCACCCGGCCCGCCGCCGCACCGCGATCACTCATCCGACTGCGATCGATCACTGACCGACCGTGCCGGTTTCTCCGCTTCTTCGGCACCCCGTACCCCCGCTGTTCGGCTGTGCGGACCGCGACGTTCGACGGGTCTCGCACGGTCGCCGCATCCACTGAGGATCGCGTCCGCGACCATTTCAGGCCCCAGTGTGGCGTGGGCCCGTCACTGCAACCGCCGACTGGACGTTACCGGAGTAAGTCGACGACTCAACAAACCCGATGCCGGGCAGGATGAACCCACTGGGCAGAATCGGAAATCCTACATGAATTTTCACATTCACGAGGCCCTTCCGACCCCCTTCCCACCACTGGGTGAAGTCAGCGCATGGCGGAGCGTAGCCAGGAGTAGCGGCTGAGTATGGGAAAAGCGGGACACGCGCGTTCCGCAGCGGTGCCGGGGGGAGAACGTTCATGAGTGTCATCCGACCGACGACCGTAGAGGTCGAGACGTCGCTAAGGCTCGTCGCACCTGACGCCACCGCTTTGCCGGTGCGCGCCAGTCTGCGCTACGACCCTGCTGACCCGTATGCGGTCCACGTCCTGTTCCATGCCGAATCGGCAGGTGGCGAGGCGGTGAGCTGGTCGTTCGCCCGCGAACTGCTGGTCACCGGACTGGACGAGCCGGCGGGCATCGGGGACGTACGGGTCTGGCCCTGGGCCACCCCGCGCGGCGACTTCGTCGCGCTGGCGCTGTCGTCGCCGGACGGCAACGCCCTGTTCGAGGTGCCGCGCAGCGTGCTGGTGCGCTTCCTGCGGCGGACCTACGTCGTCGTTCCGCGCGGCCGGGAGGCCGAGCACCTGGACGTCGACACCGCGGTGAACCGGCTGCTGGCCGGTCGCTGACAGACGAAACCCGGGGCCGCGCGGATCTGCCGAATCCGCGCGGCCCCCGCCCACCCCTCCCCCCACCCCTACACCCGGTCGATCATGCAGTTGTGGCACCTGCCTTAACGGACTTGTACACAGTTATCAGGT
>NZ_JBFAML010000020.1:0-118457 GCF_040660295.1 Micromonospora sp. NPDC049891 | reverse complement strand
AGAAGAACCCGTTGTGGGTGCCTTCCGTGTTCGAGCAGACCTGCCGGTCGGCCTCGGCGTGGGCGGGGCTCGCCGAGATCGCGACGGTGCCGGTGCTGATCAGCGCCACGGCGCAGGCGGCGCCGATGAGCGACCTGAGGCGTCCACGCCTGCGACTTCGTGGTGGGACGGGGACGTTGTTCATGCTTCCTCCTCATGACGGCTGGCCGGTGGCCAGCAGTGCGCTACGAACCGACGGCCCCGGTGGCTGGGCAGCCACCATCGACTGTCGACGTCGTACCGGGTGGTGGTGTGCCGGTCGTCCTGCACCGTGACCGGCGGAGTAGGTAGCCACAATCGACGATCATCTAGATGCGTCGATGGGCAACAGTATTGGCTCGATGTCGCCAACCCGTCAACAACTTCCGGAAATACTCTCGAAACCTTCCCTCGACCACCCGCCCACCTGAGTGAGCACGTTGGTGCTGCTCAGTAACAACGCGCTGGTCATCGGCCCGGCCGGCCCGCCGGGTGCGTCCATGGTCGAGTCGGGGCCACGGGTATCCGGAAGTTCCAAAGACCTTCCGGATGCCGGCCAGCCGACCGGCCGAGTACCCTCGGGCCGTGCGGCCGGGCCGCGGCACCCTGGCGGGCATGCCGGCTAGCCGGCGCCGGGACGGGTGTTGAGCCGGCCGGTCAGCACCACCAGCAGCTCGAAACGGGCGGTGGCGTCGTCCAGGTCGTCGCCGTACAGGTCGCGTAGGCGCTTGAGACGGTAGCTCACCGTCTGCGGATGTACGAACAGCTCGGCGGAGACCTCGGCACGCGAGCCCCAGTGCCGCAGCCAGGCGTAGAGCGTCGCCAACAGACTCTCCCGCTGCGCCGGGCGTAGGTGCGCCAGCGGCGCGAGGCGGCGGGCGGTGAGCACCGCCAACGCCCGCTGCTCGCCGCGCAGGGTCAGCGTGACCAGGTGGTCGTCGACGAAGACCGGGCCGGGCGACGGTCCGACCAGCCCGGCGGCCAGTTCGGCGAGCCGGACGGCCGCCGGCACCTGCGGCCAGCCCAGTTCCGGACCGACCACCGCCGGCCGCCCGGCCAACGCCTCGGCCAGGGTGGCGCGGGACGCCCGGGCGCCGGACCGCAGCAGCAGCACGGCGTCGCGGCCACGCTCGATGACCAGTCCGTCCGGTCCGTACCGGAACCGCGCGTCGCGGGCCTGGTCCAGCGGCAGCAGTACGGGCACCACCGCATCCAGGTCGGCCCAGCCGATCCGGGCCGCCGCCGACTCGACGGCGCTGGGCAGGCCGTCGCCGCGGAGCAGCAGCTCGGCGAGGTGTCGCCGACGGTCACCCTCCCCGGCCTGCTCCCGCAGTTGCAGCGCGTACCCGTCGGTGCTCGCGGCGGCCAGTTCGGCGACGTAGGCGCTTACCGCGTCGGAGAGGTCGATCAGTTCCTCCGGGTCGACCGGGCGTAGCCGGGCCAGTGACTGCGACGCCGTACGCAGCAACAGCCGGGCCGCTGTCCGCAGCGCGGCCAGCAGCGCCTCCGGCCCCCGGTCCTCGCGCGCCTCGGCGGCCCCCAACCCGACGAAGACCTCCCGGAACCGGGGCGGCAGCGCCGGTTCCCCGGTGCCGATGAGATCGAGGAAGCGGTCGAGCGCCACCTGCACGGCGGTGCGTACGTCCCGGGCGAACTTGTCGTCGGCGATGCCGGCGAAGGCGGGGGTGGCCTCGGTGACGGCGACCGCGACGCCGGCCACGGTGGCCGGCAGGTGCGGGCGCATCGCGGCGGCCAGGTCGGTGGGCAGATGTCGCCAGGGAGTCGCGGAGACAGGCGCGATCACCCGGCGATTTTGTCACGGCAGGATAAGAACGGCGGCGGTTCTCGCTGCCGACGGGACGGTGTTTCGATCGGCGCACCCGCGCGACGATGAACCGACCGGTGACCGGGCCGACGAGTGACGGCCCGGCGGCCGACGAACCGACGGAGGAGAACGCCGTGCAGCACCGCCTGTCCCGCCAGCACGTCGTCGACATGTGCCGCACCATGCTCGCCCGGGGGTATCTCAAGGCCACCGAGGGCAACGTCTCGGTCCGGGTGCCCGGCCACCGGCTGTACGCGGTCACCCCGAGCAACTACGACTACGACCGGATGCGGGTCGAGGACATCTGCATCGTGGACTTCGACGGTAAGCACGTACCCGACGCCTCCGGTGACGGGCTGAAGCCGTCCATCGAGTGCGGGATGCACGCCAACATCTACCGGGAGCGGCCGGACGTCAACGCGATAGTGCACACCCACCAGCCGTACGCCTCGGCACTGGCCTTCCTGCGTAGACCGATCCCCGCGCTAACCGACGAGCAGGTGCGCTTCCTGGGCCGGGAGGTGGCGATCATCGACTACGCCCCGTCGGGCACCGGGTTCCTGGCCCGCAACGTGCAGAAGAAGGTGGCCAGCGGGGACAACGCCTTCATCATCGCCAACCACGGGGTGGTCGCCGTCGGCACCGACCCTGATCGGGCGGTGTTCAACATGGCGCTGCTGGAAAAGGTGTCCATCGCCTATCTGCTGGCGCTGACCAGCGAGGCGGGAAAGGTCCACACCATCCCGACCGCGATCCGGGAGATCGCCTTCACCAAGCTGCGGGCCGACGAGAAGCGGATCGCCGCACAGCTCACCGAGGCGGTCGAGCCGCTGCGGGTACCCGCCGACGAGGAACTGCCGAGCGCCGACGCGGCAGCCGCCGAGGTCGTCGCCAGCCGGACCGCGAGCACCACGCCAGGGACGACGGCGAGCGCGGCCGGCCGCGCGGCGAGCGCCACCGGGACCGCCGACGACGAGACGGGCGAAGCCCCGGGTGTCGAATCGGCCCGGCTCGGTTACGCGATCAGCGCGTATCCCGACGTCGACGACGTGATGCGTCGGCTGAAGGCGCTTACCGCCCAGCCGGTGCGCGGGCTGCGCCACGACGCGCTGCTCGACGTGCTCAACTACTTCGACACCAAGTGCCGCGCCAGCAAAGAGATCACCGAGCGGGCCAAGCGGCGCATCCCGGGCGGGGTGCAGCACAACCTGGCGTTCAACTACCCGTTCCCGCTCGCCGTGGACAAGGCCGACGGCGCGTACCTGGTGGACCGGGACGGCAACACGTACATCGACTTCCTCCAGGCCGGCGGGCCGACGATCCTGGGCAGCAACTACGGCCCGGTGAACGAGCGGGTCGCCGAGGTGGTCCGGGACTCCGGCCCGGTGACCGGCCTGTTCCACGAGTACGAACTCAAGCTCGCCGAGACCATCCACCGGTTCATGCCGCACGTGGAGATGTACCGGTCGCTGGGCTCGGGCACCGAGGCGGTGATGGCCGCCGTCCGAGGCGCCCGCGCCTTCACCGGCCGGAAGATGGTGATCAAGATCGGTGGCGCCTATCACGGCTGGTCCGACACAATGGTCTACGGGCTGCGCGTGCCCGGCACCTACCGGATGAACGCCAAGGGCATCCCCTTCGGGGCGACGGCCCGCACCCGGGAAGCCTTCCCGCACGACCTCGGGCAGCTCAAGCGCAAGCTGATCGAGAACCGGCTGCGCGGCGGCACGGCGGCGGTGGTGGTCGAGCCGGTCGGCCCGGAGTCCGGTACCCGGCCGGCACCGCGCGACTTCAACGCGCACGTCCGCGAGTTGTGCGACGAGTTCGGCGCACTGCTGATCTTCGACGAGGTGGTCACCGGTTTCCGCCTCGGGCTGGGCGGCGCCGCCGGCTATTTCGGCGTCACCCCCGACCTGACCGTGCTGGGCAAGGCGGTCTCCGGTGGCTATCCGATGGCCGGCGGCGTCGGTGGCCGGGCCGACGTGATGGCGGTCTTCGGGTCCGGGCTGGACGGCAGGAGCGGCGCGCACATCCAGGTCGGCGGCACCCTGTCGGCCAACCCGCTGTCCTGCGCGGCCGGCTACTTCGCCATCGAGGAGATGGCCCGCACCAACGCCCCGGTGATCGCCGGCCGGGCCGGCGACCGGCTGACCCGGGGACTGCAACGGCTCATCGACTCCTACGGGCTGCCGTACGTCGCGTACAACCAGGGATCGATCGTGCACCTGGAGTGCAGCGGCGTGATGCTGTTGGACATGCGCAACCCGGTGAAGCTGCTCAAGGAGAACAAGGCCCGCAAGCGGCTGATGGAGCAGATGGGCGCGGCCTACACCGCGCATGGCATCGTCACCCTGGCCGGCTCGCGGATGTACACCTCGATGGCCGACACCGACGAGGTCATCGACGACGCGCTCGCCCGGTTCGACCGGGTCTTCGCGCTCGTCGAAGGGGTCTGAGCCGGTGGCCGCCAGCCCGCCGCAGGTCTTCGCCATCGACCTGGGCACCTCGGGACTGAAGGCCGCGCTGGTGGCCGCCGACGGCACGGTCACCGGCTGGGCCGAGCGACAGGTCCCGCTGCGGGTGCTGCCCGGTGGCGGCGCCGAACAGGACCCGCTCGCCTGGTGGACGGCGCTCGGGCAGGTCGCCGCCGACCTGGGCCGGGACCATCCCGAGCAGATGCGGGCGGTGGCGACGGTGTGCGCCTCCACCCAGGGCGAGGGAACCATCGCGGTGGACACCGCCGGTGAGCCGTTGACCCCGTGCATCAGCTGGCTCGACATGCGTGGCGCGCCGCACCTGCGACGACAGTTCGGCGGCTTTCCCGCGTACCAGGGGATGTCGGTGCGCCGGATCGCCCGCTGGCTGCGGCTGACCGGCGGCATGCCCTCCCCGACCGGCAAGGACCCCGCCGCCCACATGCTGTTCGTCCGCGACACCATGCCGCGGGTGTACGCGCGGACCGCGACGTTCCTCAACGTGCTGGACTGGATCAACCTGAGGCTCACCGGACGCACGGTGGCCACCGTCGACTCGATCCTGACCTCGTGGGTGACCGACAACAGGCGTCCCGGGGACATCCGCTACTCCCCCGCCCTGGTCGCCGACTGCGGCGTCGAGGCGGACAAGCTGCCGCCGATCGTCGCCTGCACCGAGGTGATCGGTACGCTGACGCCGGCCGCCGCCGCGCACCTGGGCCTGCCCGCGACGGTGCGGGTGGTCGCCGGGGCGATCGACAACACCGCGGCGGCGATCGGTGCCGGCACCACCGGCGACTACGAGCCGCACCTGTACCTGGGAACGTCGTCCTGGATCGCTGCCCACGTACCCCGCAAGAAGACCGACGTCGCCGCCGGCATCGCCGCGGTGCCCTGCGCGATCGGCGACCGCTACCTGATGACCGCCCTCCAGGCCACCGCCGGCGCCAACCTCACCTGGCTGCGGGACAAGATCGTGGAGTACGACGATCCGCTGCTCAGCGCCGGCCACCTCAGCCGCGACGAGGGGACGATCTTCGACGCCTTCGACACGATCATCCCGACGGTGCCGCCGGGCGCCAACGGGGTGCTGTACACCCCCTGGCTCTACGGCGAACGCGCCCCGGTGGACGACGCGAACCTGCGCGCCGGGTTCTTCAACATCTCCCTCGACACCAACCGCTCGGATCTGCTGCGGGCGGTTTTCGAGGGGGTCGCACTCAACACCCGCTGGCTGCTCGGCGCGGTGAACCGTTTCCTCGGCGCGCCGGTCGCCTCGATGGCCATCACCGGCGGCGGGGCACTGTCGGACTCGTGGTGCCAGATCTTCGCCGACGTGCTCGGCGTCGAGATCCGCCGTGACGCCCAACCGCTCGCGGTGAACGCTCGAGGTGCGGGCTGGATCGGCGCTGTCGGCACCGGGCAGCTCACCTTCGCCGACATCCCGGGCCTGATGCGTACCGACCGGGTCTTCGTGCCGACGCCGGCCCACCGGGCCAGCTACGACGAGATCTTCGACGTCTACCGACAACTGCACCAGCGGCTCGCCCCGGTCTACCGCCGCCTCAACCGGCGCTGACCTGCTGAAACGACCACCAGCAGCGCTGGTTTTGGTGAGACTGGGGCCATGGTCGACGTCAGACGGTACCTGGCTGAGTTCATCGGGACCTTCGTCCTGGTCTTCTTCGGCGTGGGCAGCGCCATCGCGGCTCGGATCGAGGGTGGCGTGGTGGTGGTCTCGCTGGCGTTCGGGTTCGTCCTGCTCGCGTTGGTCTACACGATCGGCCAGCTCTCCGGCAGTCACGTGAACCCGGCGGTGACCCTCGGCGTACTGCTCTCCGGCAAGATCACAGCGCTCGGGGCGGTAGCGTACTGGATCGCTCAGTTCGCCGGTGCCGCCGTGGCCTCCTTCCTGCTCTGGGTGCTGGTGCGCTGGGGAGGGGTGAACGACCAGACCGGTGTGCTGGGCGCCAACGGCTACGGCACCAACATCAACGCCGGTGGGGCGATGCTGCTGGAGACCGTGCTGACCTTCCTGTTCGTCCTGGTCGTGCTCGTGGTGAGCAAGCGCAGCACGGACCTGTCGGGCTTCGCCGGCCTGGCGATCGGCCTCGCCCTCGGCGTGGCGAACCTGGTCGGCGTCGCACTTACCGGCGCGGCGGTGAATCCGGCCCGGGCGTTCGGGCCGGCGATCTTCGAAGGCGGCCTCGCGCTCCGTCAACTCTGGGTGTTCATCGTCTTCCCCCTGCTCGGCGGAGTGCTGGCCGCGCTTGTCGCGCCGCTCGTCGAACATGGCTCCGGCGTCACCAGGATCGGCACCCCCCGGCCGTCCGGGCGCTGAACCGAGCCGTCATTGTCGCTTGGCGACTCGCGGTTTTTGCGTCTTCAGTGTTTGATTAGCTTTTTACCCGTTTCTCATCAATCGGGATCTGGGGCCTAAGCTGCCTGCCTGGAAGTTTCGGTAGCCATTGATTGTGGCTTTTATCCTCTGATCGATGCGACGCTATGACGTCGGCGCCGGCCATCGGCAGGAGGATACGTGCAGGCAATACGTCGAAGGCTACTCGGAGCTCCGTCCGCTGACGGCGAGCAAGCCGATCCGGACCAGGCCGAATCGCCGCTCCAGTCCCGACCGGGACAAGGGCGGCTGGCGGGGAGCGTTCGGATGGCGTCGGGCCTGCTGCGGCATGAATGGACGTTGGCGGCAGTCGCGGGCCTGGCGTTTGCCGTTCTCCTCACCTGGCCGACGCTCAAGCAGCCGTGGACGACCATCCCGGGCGACATCGGCGATCCCCCGTTGCAGGCGTGGCAGGTCGCCTGGGCCGGGCATGCGCTGCTCACCGACCCACTGGACCTCTGGCACTCCAACACGTTCTTCCCGAATCTGTACACGTTCGCCTACACCGACGTTGTCCTCGGCTACGCACCGGCCGGTCTGCTCGGCCACGGCGTGGCGGCGGCCATCTTCCGCTACAACCTGCTCTACGTCCTGGCCCACGCACTCGCCTTCGTCGGGGCGTACGCCCTGGTGCGACAGTTGGGGGGCATCCGGACGGCGGCGGCCGTGGCCGGCGTCGCCTGGGCCTTCGCGCCGTGGCGGCTCGCGCACAGCGGCCATCTGAACATCCTCTCCATCGGCGGCGTCGCGCTCTGCCTGGCGATGCTGGCTCGCGGCCACGGCTGGTCCCTGCGGGACGGTCACCGACCGACGCTGCACCGCCCCGGTTGGATCGTGGCCGGCTGGCTGGTCGCCGCCTGGCAGATGACCCTGGGCCTGGCGATCGGCCTGCCACTTGCCTATTTCCTGGCCGGCACCGTGCTGGTGGTCGTCATCGGGGTCGGTTGGTCCCGGTGGCGGACCGGTAGGTGGGTGGTGGGTCGGCGGGTCGTGCTGGCCAACCTGCTGGGTGGCGTCGTCTTCGGTGGGGTGTGCGTCTGGTTGGGAACCGCCTTCCTGCGGGTGGTGGAGCTGAACCCGGAGGCCCGCCGGGATCTGTCCTGGACCGAGATGTTCTCCCCACCCCTGCGGGGATACTTCGTCGCGCCTGCGGACTCGTGGCTGTGGGGCGAGCACTTCGCGGCCGCCCGTGCCCAGTTGTCCTGGCCACCGGAGATGGCGCTGCTGCCCGGTGTCACGTTGATCGTGCTGGCCGTGGCCGGGCTGAGCTACTCGACGTTCCGGGTCCGGCACCGTGTTCTGCTCGGGCTCGGTGTGCTGGTCACCGGCGCCCTCGGGCTGGGCACCAACCTCGTCGGTCAGGGCGATCCCGGATACCTGACCCTGTCGCGGCTGCTGCCCGGCTGGGATGCGCTACGTACCCCGGGGCGGTTGATGGTGTGGACGAGCCTGCTGCTCGCCATTCTCGCCGCAGGAGCGATAAGCGAGTTCGGACGAAATCGCCCCAGGCTCGGGTGGCGGAAGTCGGTGGGCGCGGTCGCGCTCCTGCTGCCTCTGCTGCTGGTCACGGTCGAGGGCGTCAACCGGACGCCGCACCCCACCGTGCCAGCCGCCCCGCCAGCGGTCCGGGCGGCGACCGAACCTTTCCTGGTCCTGCCCAGCAACGGTGTGGCCGAATCCGACATCATGCTCTGGTCCACCGACGGATTTCCCCGCGTCGCAAACGGTTCCGTCACCTTCCTGCCGGCCAGTCACCAACAGATCCGCGCGGTGACCACGACCTTTCCCGATCCGGGCAGCATCGCATTTCTCCGGCAGGTCGGCATCCGGTCGGTGGTCGTCCTGCCGGATCGGCTGGCCGGCACGCCCTGGGACGGCCTGCCCACCCGACCGGTCGATGGTCTCGGCATCACCCGGGAGGAGATAGCCGGCGCGTTTGTGTACCGCCTCGACTGAGGCCGATCAGCACAGGGGTACGGGCGTCGTCCGCGGACGACGCCCGTCACTCCCGGGTGGCACCCATCGGCTCGCGGACCAGGGCGCCGTCGATGTAGCAGTAACGCCAGTCCTCGCCCTCCTCCAGCGACCGGATCAGCGGGTGGCCGGTCCGCCGGTAGTGCTCCTCCGCGTGGTTGTTCACCGAGTCGCTGCAACAGCCCACCGCGCCGCAGGTCAGACACATCCGCAACTGCACCCAGTCGTCGCCGCTCTCCACACACTGCGGGCACGCCTCGGCGTCGGACTCGGTGATGTGGATCCGGTCGAGGTGGGTGCAGGCGGTGCTGATGGTCTCCTCGCGTACGTATCGCCAACTGGAGTGCAGCAACCGGTCCGGGATGATCCGGGCCAGGTAGCGCGAGTTCGCCGCGAGCAGCGGGCTCGCCACGGCCAGGATCAGCACGTACAGCGCGATGAACGGGCCGAGTCGCCCGTCGAGGCCGGCGGCGATGGCGAGCGTGGCCAGGATCAGCGAGAACTCACCCCGACCCAGCACGGTAAGGCCGACGTTGGCGGCGCCGCGCTGGTTGAGCCCGAACAGCCGGCCGGCGATCAGGCCGGCCAGAACGTTTGTCACGATGGTCATCAGCACGGCCAGTAGCACCGGCAGCGCCACCGCGCCGAAGTCGCCGACGTCGATGCTCAGCCCGAACACCAGGAAGAACACGGCTGCGAAGACGTCGCGCAGCGGCAGCACCAGGCGTTCGACCCGTTCCCGGATGGGGGTACGGGCCACCACCAGGCCGATCATCAGCGCGCCGATCGCGTCGGAGACGCCGATCTCGGCCGACACACCGGCGACCAGCACGACCAACCCGACCATCAGGATGGCCAGCAGTTCGTCCTCGTTGCTGTCGATCACCTTGCCGACCAGGCGGGCACCGAAGCGGGCGACGGCGAAGAGCACCACCAGGTAGGCGAAGCTCAGGCCGATGCGCAGCGCCAGTTCCCCGGCGGACCCGGCACCGGACAGCAGCGGCGAGAGCAGCGCCAGATACAGCGCGAGGAACAGGTCCTCGATCACGATGATGCCGAGAATGACAGGCGTCTCCGCGTTCGCCAGCCGGCGGAACTCGATGAGCAGCTTCGTCACGATCGCCGAGGAGGAGATGCCGAGTGCCCCGGCGATCACGAACGCCTCGTAGCCGCCCCAGCCCAGCGCGAGGCCGAAGACCAGGCCGGCACCGACGTTGAGGCCGATGTACGCGCCGGCAGCGACGAACAGCCGTTTGCCGCTGCCGAGCACCTGGTCGACCGGGAACTCGACGCCCAGGTGGAACAGCAGCAGCACCAGGCCGAGGGAGGCGAGCAGGCTCAGATCCTCGGGATGGGCGATCAGCACCGGACCGGGAGTCCCGGGTCCGAGCAGGATGCCCGCGAGCATGAAGAACGGCACGGTGGGCAGGTTGATCCGGCGACCCGCGCGGGCCAGCAGGCCCGCGATCAGTACGAGGGCCCCGAAGCCCACGAGGTCAGCATGCACGGTGAGGACTCCTGAGGCGGACTGAGCGAAGGCGCAAGGGGCGAGGCGGGACTACTCGGAGAAGTACGTGCCGGCCAGCAGGGCACCCACCTTGCGCGCCTGCTCCTCCGACATCTCGATCACGGCCACCGGGTCATCCTTGCCGGCGGCGAAGACGTACAGGTCACGGTTGCCGTCCCGGCGTACCACCACCGAGATCCGCTGGGTGTTGCTGCCCAGGTCGACGTCGTACCGCTTGCCGATACCCGGCAGTTCCTGCACGTATATCCCTTTGCCCATGGCCCCTCCCGCTGCGCGGTCCACGATCTCTGCGCAATGGTACGAGGCGGCCGGCGCGGCGCGGCTAAATCACCACCTGCTTGCTCTGCGGCAGGGCGTCGATCAGGGACCGGGACACGTCAATGGTGTCGGAGATGACCTCGTGCGGGGTGTTGGCCATCCACTGCATCACCGAGATGTCCTCGAACCGGGGGTGGCGGAACATCTCCAGGAACACCAGTGGCTCGTCGCCGGTGTTCTCGATGTAGTGCCCGTACGCGAACGGCACGTAGCCGACGTCGCCGGCCTGGAAGTCGAAGGTACGGGCGGCGGCCGAGGCGGCGAAGACGCCCATCCGTCCCTGGCCGGAGATGTAGTACTGCCACTCGTCGGTGGTCGGGTGCCAGTGCAGCTCCCGCATTCCGCCCGGTTCGACCTCGACGAGGGCGGCGGCGGTGGTGGTCGAGGCGGCGAAGTTTGTCGAGTCGGTGATGCGTACGGTCCCGCCGCGGAAATGCTGCGGGGTCTGGGCGAGCATCCGGTGCTTGAAGCTGCGCGGCACGTCTCCGGTCGGGCTGACCACGCGGTCGGTCGACAGCGACGGCGGGACGTTCCCGGCGAAGATGTACTTCTCCCGCTGGGCCAGGTCGTCCAGCTGCTCCATCGACCACCCGAAGTTCTTCGCGAGCACGGACTTCGGCACATGCGCGAAGAAGTCGCTGAGCAGGAAGGTGTTGTTCTCCGAGAAGGTGCCGTCGTTGAAGACCAGCAGGAACTGCGCGCCGTCCTGCAACGCCTGGATGTGGTGCGGAATGCCCTGCGGGAAGAACCACAGGTCACCGGCCTGGACGTCCTCGATGAAGTTGCGCCCCTCGTGGTCCACGGCGCTGATCCGGGCGCTACCGCTAAGCATGTACGCCCACTCCGACTCCTGGTGCCAGTGGATCTCCCGGTACGCGCCGGGCTCCAGGCCGAACTGCACCCCGGCCAACTGGGTGGCCACCGGCAGATCGCGCATGGTGACCTCGCGGGTCCAGCCACCCTTCTCCACCCGGGTGTGCGCCTGCGAGAAGGAGAACTTCAGGTTCGGTACGAGCCGGCTGTCCGTGGTGGGCGGCACCAGCAGGTCCGGGTTCTGCCGCTCCAGCTCCACGTTGCGGCCGGCGAACGGGGCAGCCCCCTGGTCACCGCGCCGTGGTTCGGGGTCCCTGTTCGCCACCTGTCAACTCCTCACCTGTTCCAGACGGTCTCCGCACGGCACCACGCGCCGGGAAGCTCGGCGCGCTGCCGAAGCTCGCCGCCGCGCCATCCGCTGCCGGGTCCGCCGCCGTGCCGGGCCCGTCCCGTGATCGCGCCGGCTGGCGGCGGCAGCCCGGAATGCCCGGGACGTTGCGTCGCAAACGGCGAGGGTGCCCCACGATCCGGCCGCCAACCCGCCACGCCGTCGCTGCGGACGGGTGAAGACGGCCGATCAGCAGCCCCGACACCCCGGGGCGAGCGGTTTGTCCGATTCAGCCGAACGCGGGTCGCGCCTGCACATCGCGCGGCGCGACCCGGTGCGGTGCCGTCCCGGCTACGAGGTCAGTCGGAAGGTGGCGTCGTTACGCGCCTGGGTGTCGGTTACCGGATCGAGCCGCAGCTGGTAGTTGTAGTGCCGGACGTACCGGTCGGGATAGTTGTACGACCGGAACGACGACCAGGCGGAGTTGCCGAGGCCGGCGACCTGTCGGAAGGTGGCGTCCGCGGCGAAGACCGAGCTTGCGTCGTTGGCCGCCAGCACGAAGTCGAAGCCGTAGTGCCGCAGGTAGTGGCCGGGGTAGTTGACCGATTCGAACGACACCCCGCTGGCGTCGGCCAGCCCGGGCACCACCCGGAACTGGGCGTCGGAAGCCGGGTTGACGTTCGCGTCGATGCGTACGTCGTAGTTGGCGTGCCGCACGTACCGGTCCTGATGGGTGTACGCCTGAATCCGGTTGACCGGGGTGGTGGCACCCCAGCGCCCCAGCACGGCACTTTCCTCGGCGGCGGTCAGGTTCAGGATCGAGCCGTGCCGTTTGCGGGTGCCGCCCAGGTTGTAGTCCGACCGGGTCCGGAAGTTGTTGACGCTGCCCAGGTTGGTGGAGGTGACCGGCAGGTAGCCGCGCCCGGTGGCGTACTGGTCGAGCCAGAGCGCCCACTCGTTGCGTCCGTTGAACTGCATCCACATCGGCCCCTCGACCACGTTGCCGCCGCCGGTGCCGTTGGAGATGCCGAGGTGCGACAGGTTGCCCAGCATCGTCCACGAGCCGAGGATCGAGTTGCTGGCCTCGATGGTGATGTGCCCGTCGGCCGACGCCCGGTAGTAGCGGTATCCACCGACCGCACCGGGCACCTCGACGATCTGGGTGTCGATGATCCCCTGGCCACCGCCGGGGCGTTCGATGTAGAGCTGGGGCGCGGTGAAGCTGCGGAAGTCGCTGGTGCGCACGTACCAGATGCGGTGCTTGGTCACGCCGTCGCGCAGGGAGTTCGTCGCCCAGTAGACGACGTAGTCACCGGTCGCCTGGTTGTAGATGGCTTCCGGCGCCCAGGCGTTGCCGGCGCCGGGGATGGCACCCGCGACGTTGATCAGCCACGGCGCGGACCAGTTCACCAGGTCGCGGGACTCCCACACCACAAGCGACCTGCTGCCCCGGTTCGCCGCGTCACTCCACGAGGTGCCGCTGGCGATCCGCAGATCGGTGGCGACGATCCAGTACCGGTCCCCGGAGGGCGACCGGACGATTGAGGGATCGCGTACTCCGCGGGTGCCGATCGTGGACAGCAGCACGGGTGAGCCGTTGTTCAGGTCGCGCCAGGTCAACCCGTCCCGGCTGTGGGCGAAGTAGACCTGCTCGCCGGTGGCCGACTCGCCGGTGAAGTGCGCCATCAGATATCCGGTGAACGGGTCGAGCGCGGCGGCCTCGGCACGCGGTGCCTGCGCCGCCGGCAGCAACAGCAGGCACAGCGCGGCGAGCAGGGCGCTCACCCTGGTCAGGACTCTGGACATGCGGCTCTCCGTCCGTCCGGCCCGGCCGACGTTAGCGCTAACATCACCCGCGCCGAGGCGGCCCTGGTTACTGTTTCGGGGGTGTTACGCAGTCTCCGCCTTGGATCGACGACCGTCAAGACGGCTACCGGCTCTGGCACGCGCCGACGGGCAGCCCTTGACCGCGTCCCGTCATCAGTCCGGCGGCTGGTCGGCTGCCTCGGCGCAGATCGTCGCCATCTCGCGCAGGTAGGCGGCCAGCCGTGGCAGACCTGCCTCCGCTCGTCGCTTGTCGACACCGGCCTCGTCCCGGATCGGGGTGGCGGGGACCGGCCCGTCCGTACCGCACCGCATCTGCGTCCCGTACGCCTGCGGCTCACCCTTCGCGACGGCTACCCGATCCTCGAGGTACGCGAGATTGCCGGGCGACGCCTGACCGCCCGCGACAGCCGCGCGCAGCAGTTCGAGCGCCTCCTGTTGAAAGGCGGGATCGAGGTCGGCGTGCTGGGCGATCACCCATGCCGCGTTCTCGCCGTCCTTGCCGACAAGGTCGAAGGTCGGCCAACCGTACTCTCGGATGATCTCCTTCAACCGGGCGATGCGCTGCTCGGCGGTATCGGCCTGAGGACGGCCATTCAGCTCCGCCTGGTCACGTTCGAACATCCCGACCAGTTCGTCGTGCAGCGCCTGGTCGAACGTCACGGCCGGCTGGGCGGTCGTGGACAGCGATTGGCTCGGCGGCACCGGCGACCCGGACGGCTCGGCGGAGCGAGGCGAGGAGGAGCAGCTCGTCAGAGCCGTCAGGACGATCATCGGCAGCGACACTCGTCGTAGGACTCTCATGAGCACCCCCGCCGCCGACGTGTGGGTCCGACGCCGGCACCTTACCCAACGCGACCTCCAGACTGCTGCCCCCGAACCGGCCTGACCCCCGGGCCATCCCCCAGCGTTGATCAAGAAGTTTTCGTCACCGGCACGCTCGCGCCAAGACGAAAACTTCTTGATCAACGGGGCGGGCGAGCCGGCGAGCACAGCGGCGGTTACAGGTGGTCGGGGGCGGAGATGCCGAGCAGGTGCAGGCCGGTACGGAGGGTGTCGCCGGTGAGGTGGCACAGGGCGAGGCGGTTGGCGCGCTGTGGTCCGGTGGCGCGCAGCACCGGGCAGTGCTCGTAGAACGCGGTGAAGGTCTGCGCCAGCCGGTACAGATAGCCGCAGAGGCGGTGCGGCTCGTGACCGGCGACCACCTCGGCGAGGGTGTCGGCGAACGCGTCGAGGTCGAGGATCAGCGCCCGCTCGGCCGGCTCCAGCGCAGCGCTCGGGTCGACGACCACGTCGGCACCGTCGGCACGGTCCAGAATGGAACGAACGCGGGCGTGCGCGTACTGGAGGTACACGCCGGTGTTGCCGGCCAGCGCCAGCATCCGTCGCGGCTCGTAGGTGTAGTCGCGGGCCCGGTTGGTGGCCAGGTCGGCGTACTTCACCGCGCCGATGCCTACCTGCCGTGCCCGCTCGTCCAGGGCCGCCCCGGTCAGCCCGGGATTCTTCGCCGCGACCACCTCCCGGGCCTGATCGACCGCCTCGGTGAGCAGGTCGACAAGGCGGACGGTGTCGCCGGAGCGGGTCTTGAACGGTCGCCCGTCCGAGCCGAGGACGGTACCGAACGCGACGTGCACGGCGGGCACGGTCGCCGGCAGCCATCCGGCCCGCCGCGCGGTGTCGAAGACCATCCGGAAGTGCAGGGCCTGCCGGGCGTCGACCACGTACAGCAGTCGGTCGGCGTGCAACTCGGAGACGCGCTGCCGCAGCGCGGCCAGGTCGGTCGCGGCGTAGCCGAAACCACCGTCCCGCTTGCGTACGATCAGCGGCGTCGGCTCGCCGTCGGGGCCGCGGAGGTCGTCGAAGAAGACGCAGAGCGCGCCATCGCTGATCACGGCGACCTCGCGGCGTTCAAGTTCGTCGGCGACCCCGGGCAGCGCGGAGTTGTAGGCGCTCTCCCCCACCGCGTCCGCATCGGTCAGCCGCACGCCCAGTCGGTCGTAGACGTCGGTGAAGTAGCGGGTCGACTCGGCGACCATGTCCCGCCAAGCGGCCACCGTGCTCGGGTCGCCGGCCTGCAACGCGACCACCCGCAGCCGGGCCCGGTCGGCGAACGCGGAGTCGGTGTCGAACTCCGCCCGGGCCCGCCGGTAGAGCGTGGCCAGCCGCTGCATGGTGGCGGCGTCGCCGGACGCCGACGGATCAGGGTGCTCGACCTGGTACTGGATGAGCATGCCGAACTGGGTTCCCCAGTCGCCGATGTGATTGCGCCGCACGACGGTGCCGCCGAGGTGTTCCAGGATCCGCACCAGCGCGTCGCCGATGATTGTGGAACGGAGGTGCCCGACGTGCATCTCCTTGGCGATGTTCGGCTGGGAGTAGTCGATCACGGTGGTGACACCCACCTCGGGGGTGCCGACGCCGAGCCTTTCATCGCTCAACCGGCCGGCGAGCTGAACCAGCAGCGCATGGTCGGTCAGGTCGATGTTGACGAAGCCCGGTCCGGCCACACCCGCGCTGGCCACCAGACCGTCGTCGGGCAGGCCCGCGACCACCTCCGCCGCGACCTCCCGGGGGTTGCGGCGCAGCGTCCGCGCCGCCGCCAGCACGCCGTCGGCCTGAAAGTCGGCGTGCTCGGAGCGGCGGATCTGCGGCGCGAGGTCCGCCATCCCCAGGCGGGCCACGGCGGCGGTGACGGAGTCGGACAACGACGAGGCCAGCGAGGGCACGGTCACGGGTACTCCCTGGGATGGGATGAACGGGATCGTCACGAGGCGTGCCGGCCGCACGGCAGGTGCGGGCACGACGGAAGGAACGCGCGGGTGAGCCGGACGACTATCGTCGTCGCAGGCGCGAGCGGCGGACGGTGCCGAGCACCCGATCCATCTCCACCGCCTCGAACGCCGGGCCGCGATCCGAGCGCGGCCAGATTCCGGAAGTGTACGCGCCATCCGGTGCGGACGTGGGTCAGGTCCGTGCGTCCGGGCCGGCAGCGCGCTCGTCGCCGTCGAGCGGTGGGGAAAGCCCTGATTCCCTCGCGGCGGACGCTGTCTAGGGTCGATCGTGTGGCCCGTACCTGGTCCGAGCTGGTCTGACCGGCCCGGACGCCGCAGGTCCGGTGCCGGGGTGCCGGCGGGTGGCACCGTCCCGATCCGACGAGGAGTCCCGGTGCGCAAGGTTGTCTCGGCTGTCCTCACCGTGGTCCTCGCCCTGACCGCGACGGGCTGCTCCGGCGGTTCGCCGGGCGACCCTGGAGTCGACGAGGATCCGTACAGCGAATCCGCGCTGCGCTACGGCATGGCGCCGGTGCCCCATCCCGACCTGACGTACCAACCCGACGTGGTCCTCGTCGGCGGTGGCGGCCGCTCGGTCCGGTCGGTCACCGCCGACGGGTTGACCTGGCGGCTCGACGGTGACGCGCCCGGTGCCGACGACCTGGGGCCCGGGAAGGTCATGTTCGTCACCGGCCGTGGCGTCGGCCGGGTGCTCGACCTCCAGCGCGACGGGGGCGACCTGCTCGTCACGATAGGTCCGGTCACCGTCACCGACGTGATCCGCGACGGCACCCTCGAACAGCGCGGCATCGCCATCGAGAACCCGGTCGTCTACCAGGCCGGCGAGCCGATCTGGGCGATGTCCGAGGAGGAGGCCGCAGCCCTGGGCGCCAGCCCGTCCGGCCGCGCCGGCCGCGCCGGGCCGCTGCGGCTCGCCCCGCCGCCGCCCAGGCCGAACCAGCCGCCACCGGTCCGAGGCGGCGGCGAGGTCAAGTCGGTCGTCGCCAACTTCTCCACCGGGGTCAGCCTCAACGGTGGCGCGGAGGTCAGCTTCCACTACCACCGCAACGGTACGAAGTTGTCCGGGCGGGCCGCGCTGACCTTCGCCAAGCCGGAGGCGGACTTCCACCTGAAGATCAACGGCGGGTCGGTGACCCGGGCGGAACTCTCGATCAGCGGCGGCTTCGGCATCCGCTACTCGTTCGAGGCAGGTCTCCGGGACGGGCAGAACATCAAGACGGTGCTCCCCATCCCGGTGGACTTCAGCATTCCGTTGGGCACCGTGCTCGGCGTACCGCTGGCGCTGACCATCAGCCAGACGGTGAAGGTCACCACCGCGTTCGGCGCGAAGGTGGGAACGATCAAGGGCAAGGGGGAGTTCTCCCTCGCCGGCTCGCTCGGCTACGGCTACGCCAACGGCACGTTCGGCCCGCAGGTCAGCAAGAACTTCAAGCGCAAGGAGAGTCTGATCAACTCCTTGCGTGGTGTTCCGGTCGGGGTGATGGGTCTGCTCATCGAGCATCAGGTCCGGTTCGACGTCGGCTTCAGCGCGTTCGTGCTCAAGGCCGGCCTGTTCTTCGAGGTGTCCACCGCCTACGGGACGACAATCGGATCGGCGCTCGGCGCACCGCTGGCGGTCTGCCGCGGTGTGGGGATCGGCGTCCGGGCCTCGTACGGTGTCGGCTACACCATCCTGGCCCCGGTGGTGAACGTGATCAACAAGTTCCTCAGTCTGATCAACGTCAAGCCGATCGATCCGTCCGGCAAGCTGGGGCCGCCACCGTACGTCATCCACAGCGACGAGGAGATCACCCCGCCCGGCACCAAGCTCTGCGGCACCCCGAAGCCGTCCGCCGGCTGACGCGGCACACTCGGTGTCGGCCATTCCGACGCCCGCGATCACCGGCCCGCGTCGTCACCCGACGGTGGCGGTCCCGCCGCATCGGTGCCGAACCCGTCGAGTGCGGCCCGCTCGTCGAGGGTACGCAGTTCCTGGAACACGGTGATGTGCAGATCGGCCGGGGCGTCGAGGCGGGCGTTCACCGAGTGCCACGGCGTGATGGTGGGCGGTGCCACCTGTTCGGCGCCGCCGGCCACCAGCCGGTCGGTGGTCGCCGCGGTGTCGTCCACCTCGAACGCCACCCGGATGCGCGGGGCGACCTGCCGTCCCACCTCGACGTCGTCGATCATGCGCTTCTGCGCCGGGTTGGCGATCTCCAGCGTGGCCCGCCCGGCGTCCAGGATCACCACCTGGGCGTCGTCCGCGCCGGAGAACGCGGCCTGCTCGGGCAGCCCGAGCACGTCGCGATAGAACCGCACCGCCGCGTCGTAGTCGTCAGCCTGCACCACCAGCCGCAGTTGGCGGACCGTCGACGTGGACTTCTCGGATGAACTCACCTCTGCCACTCCCCTGTACCTCTCCGGTGGGCGCCGACGTCGGCACCCACCGGCAATGGTGGTGCGGCGCGGCCACCAACCGCCACCTTCGGGCGGCCGGGTGATCACCACGCCGCCGATCCACCTCACGGTGGTATGCCCGCCCCGTCGCGAAGAGCTGCCTGCGGCGCGCTCAGTCGGGTAGGTCGGCGATCCGGGTCGAGATCTCGCGCAGCATCGAGAGTTCATCGGCACTCACGTGCTCCAGGAAGCGGGATCGCACCGAGACGACGTGGTGCGGGGCCGCCTGTTCGAGGACGGCGAAACCGTCGTCGGTCAGGTGCAGCAGACAACCACGGGCGTCCTGCGGATCCGGCTCCTTGTCGATGAGTCCCCGTGCCTGCATCCGCGCGGCGTGGTGGGACAGGCGGCTGCGCGACCACTCCATCTTGGCGGCCAACTCCCGGAGCGCCCATCGGCGGTCGGGCTTCTCCGACAGCGTGCTCAGCACCTCGTAGTCCGCGGCGGACAGTCCCGAGTCGCGGGCCAGGTCCCGGGCGATCCGGGCGGGCAGGGCGATCAGCAGCCGCCGGAAGGCCCGCCACGCCTGCTCCTCGTCCGCACCCAGCCAGGCGGTGTCCATGTCAGCCACCCTACATGTTGTTGACACGTCACCGAAACTCCGCCTAGGGTCGTTGACATGTCATCGAGCGCTACGAACGACCTCCGGGTCCTCGTCATCACCGCCAGCAGCCGTCCCGGCCGGCTCGGGCCCGCGATCACCGACTGGTTCGTCCGGACCGTCCGGCCGGACGCCGCGTCCGACGCGGTCACTGTCGACGTCGCCGACCTGGCCGACATCGCGCTGCCGTTGCTCGACGAACCCGAGCATCCCGCCAGCGGCAGTTACCAGCACGAGCACACCCGCCGGTGGAGCCGCACCGTCGCTGCCGCCGACGCCTTCGTGGTGGTGACGCCCGAGTACAACTTCGGCATGCCAGCGGTGCTGAAGAACGCCTTCGACTTCCTCTACCACGAGTGGGCATGGAAGCCGGTGGCCTTCGTCAGTTACGGCAACACCTCCGCCGGCACCCGGTCGGCGCAGATGGCGAAGCAGGTCGTCACGACGCTGCGGATGATGCCGATCGGCGCGACTGTCGCCCTGCGCATCGCGGACAGCGTCCACGACGGTCGGGTGGCCGGATCCGCAGCGCTCGACGGCGCCGCCCGCGCGCTGCTGGTCGAGCTGAGCCGGGTGGGCCGCGCGCTGCGTCCCCTGCGCGTCGGGAACGACCCGACAGACGCCGACGGACCGGTCGCCGGTCTCACGCTTCGCGAGGCCCGGGCCGACGACATGGCGGAGTTGCTCGTCCTTCAGCGGTGCTGCTGGGTCCAGGAGGCCATCGCCAACGACACCCTCGACCTGGCGCCGCTCCGGGAGACCCTCGATGACCTGCGGGCGTCGATGACGACGTGGCGGTGGTGGTGCGTACGCCGCGACGGCCGCCTCGTCGCGGCGGTGCGTGCCCGGGCGCACCAGCGAGCCTGGCTGATCGGTCGCCTGATGGTGGCGCCCGACCAGGCGGGCAACGGGATCGGCTCCTGGCTGCTGTCGTACGCCGAAGGACAGGCTCCCGAGGGGACCACGCACTACACCCTGTTCACCGGCCACCGCAGCACCCGCAACATCAGCCTGTACGAGCGCGCCGGCTACACCCGCACCGCGACCGACGACACCCCACCGGACAGCGTGCACCTGTCCAAGCCACTCCCCGGCCAGCTGACCAGCGCTGTCCACCACGGTGCCGGTGTGGTGTGATCTCCAGGCATGAGGGTCAGGGTGGTCGGTGCCGGTGTCGTCGGTCTGACCAGCGCACTGCGCCTGGCCCGGGACGGTCATGACGTCGACGTGGTCGCCGCCCGGGTGGGCGACGACACGACGTCGGCTGTCGCCGCAGCGCTCTGGTATCCCTACCGCGCCTATCCGGCGGCGGACGTGACCCGCTGGTCAGCGGTCACCTACGCGACCCTGCGTAGCCTGGCCGCCGATCCGCGCACCGGCGTCCGGATGCGCCTCGGGCGGGAGCTGTTCCGCCGGCCCACCACCGACCCTTGGTGGCGGGAGGCGGTGCCCGAACTGGCCCGGATCACCGCCGAACGACTGCCGACCGGTTATGCCGACGGTTTCGAGCTGACCGTCCCGGTGGCGGACATGGCGGTGCACCTGCCCTGGCTGCTCGGCGAGTTGACCGCCGCCGGGGTGGCGCTGCGCACCGGGCGGTACGACGAACTCGCCGACGCCTTCGTGGGCGTGGACGCCGTGGTCAACTGCACCGGGCTGGGGTCCAGGGAACTGGTCGGCGACATCCACCTCACCCCGGTGCGGGGACAGGTGGTCGTCGTCGCCCAGTTCGGCTTACGCGAGTGGTTGCTCGACCAGTCCGATCCCGAGCACCTGCGCTATGTCGTACCCAGGGGCGACACGGTGCTGCTCGGCGGCACCGCCGACGACGGCGACGAGGACCTGACCGTGCGGGCGGACACGGCCGGCCGCATCCTCGACCGCTGCGCCGAGCTGGTACCGGCGCTGCGCGACGCACGCGTCCTCGGCCACCGGGTCGGCCTGCGACCAGGTCGCCCGAGCGTACGGCTGGAGGTCGACGTCACCGCTCGTGGTCCGGTGGTGCACTGCTACGGTCACGGCGGTGCCGGCGTGACGCTCTCCTACGGCTGCGCCGAGGACGTGGCCCACCTGGTGTCCGGGTTGCGCTGACCTGACACCCGCGAGACGGTCGCCGCAGCGAGGTCACCGTGTCGGCGCCGCAGGCGGCGACCGGTAGGAACGCCGCGCCGTGCTTGTTCAGGCACACCAGCGGCCGCGTCACCCGGACGGTACGGACGGCGGCAGCGTCACGGTGACGGTCAGCCCGCCGTCGGGGCGTGGTTCGGCCTCGGCGGTGCCGCCGTGTGCCCGGGCCACCGCCCGCACGATCGACAGCCCGAGCCCGAAGCCCCTGGTGCCGGCCACCCGCTCCCGGTTGAGCCGCCGGAACGGCTGGAACATCGTCTCCACGTCGTAACTCGGGATCACCGGACCGCTGTTGACCACGATCAGCGTGGGACGCCCGTCCACCTGTCCGGTACGCACCCGCACCCAGCCGTCCGCCGGCACGTTGTGCCGCAACGCGTTCTCCACCAGGTTGAAGGTGAGCCGCTCCAGCAGCACCGGGTCGCCGACCGTGGGGGCCGGTTCCAACGAACGGCGCACCGGAACACCTGGGTACGCGGGCGCCGCCTGCTCGACCACATGGGCGGCGATCTCGGCGAGGTCGACAGCCGCACGCTCGGCCACCTCGCTCTCCGAGTCGGCGAGGGTGAGCAGACCGTCGATCAGCCGTTCGTGCCGCTCGTTCACCGACAGCAACGCCTCGCCGAGGCGACGCACCTCGGCCGGGGCGTCCGGCCGGCTGACCGCCAGCTCCACAAGCGCCCGGTTCAGCGCCAGCGGCGTACGCAGCTCGTGGGAGGCGTTCGCCACGAACCGTCGTTGCCCGTCGAAGGACCGGTCCAGCCGCTCCAGCATCTGGTCGAACGTGTCGGCCAGCTCCCGTACCTCGTCGCGGGGACCGGTCAACGCGATCCGCTCGTGCAAACCACGCCCGGCGGAGCCGGCGCCGGCGATCCGGCGGGCCGTGCCGGTGATCTGGTGCAGCGGTTGCAGCGCCCGGCCGGCGACCAGCCAACCGATCGCCACGGCCGCCGCCGAGACCACCACCAGCGCGATGCCCCCCTGGGTGAGCAGCGACTCCAGGGCGTTGCGCTTCGCCTCGCTCTGCACGTCCTGGATCAGCATGCGGATCTTGTCGAGATCCTCCATCGACGTCGGGATCCGGGTCACCACCGTGGCGCGGTCCGGCAACTCGGCGCGCATCGGCTGCGGCATCCGCTGGTCCACGAGCACGTACGTGACGCCGAGCAGGACGATGCCGGCGAGCAGGAAGAGACCGCCGTAGACCAGGGTGAGGCGGGCCCGCAGAGTCAGCCGCTTCACCGGATCGCGTACCCCGCGCCCGGCACGGTCTCGATCACCGGCGGGTCGCCGAGCTTGCGCCGCAGCTTCATCACGGTGACCCGGACCACGTTCGTGAACGGGTCGATGTGCTCGTCCCACGCCCGCTCCAGCAGCTCCTCGGCGGAGACCACCGCGCCGTCGGCCCGTAGCAACTCGGCCAGCACGGCGAACTCCTTGCGCGACAGCGGCACGTACCGGCCGTCGCGGTGCACCTCGCGGCGTCCCGGGTCCACCACGATGCCGGCCCGGCGCAACGTCGGTGGTGCGGCGGGCCGGGCCCGCCGGGTCAGCGCGTGCACCCGAGCGGCCAGTTCCACAAGCGCGAACGGCTTCACCAGGTAGTCATCGGCGCCGAGGGCGAGGCCGGCCACCCGGTCACGCACCGCCGCGGCCGCGGTGAGCATCAGCACCCGGGTGTCGCCCCCGGAGTCGACGATCGCCCGGCACACGTCGTCGCCGTGCACCACCGGAAGGTCCCGGTCGAGCACCACCACCGTGTACTCGTTGACTCCGAGCCGTTCCAGCGCGGCGTCACCGTCGTACGCCACGTCGACCGCGAACGCCTCCCGGCGCAGCCACTCCGCGATGGCGTCAGCCAACACGTCCTCATCCTCGACCACCAGCACTCGCACCGGTCCATGGTGCCGCGACCGGAGATAACGCCGCCGTAAACGTGATCGGTTACGCCCGCGATACGCCGCGTCGCATGCACTGGTCCGGTGTCCGGCGACAGTCGCCGGACACCGGAAAGGACACCGACGATGCGACGGAGCACGCTAACGCTTCCCGTGCTGCTGATCCTGGTCCTGGCCGGCTGCGCCGGCCAGGACGATGACCGGGCCGGGGTGGCCACGGCCGGCGGCGCCGGCGCGACCGCCTCCGCCTCGGCCAGCGGCGCTGACGGCAGTGACGCCGAGCGACGGCTGGAGTTCGCCCGATGCATGCGGGACAACGGGGTGGAGATGCCCGACCCGGAAAGCGGCAACGGACCGATGTTCCGGTTCGACGGCGACGTCGACCCGAAGCAGGTCGAGGCCGGCATGGAGAAGTGCCGCCAGTTGCTGCCCAACGGTGGGCAGGCGGCGCAACTCGACGCCGAGCAGCTCGAGCAGATGCGGGTGATGGCCCGGTGCATGCGCGAGAACGGGGTGCCGGACTTCCCGGACCCGGCAGCGGACGGCCGGATCCAGATCCAGCGGGACGCCCTGCGGATCGACCCGGACGATCCGGCGTTCCGCTCCGCCCTGGAGGCGTGCCGTCAGCACGCCCCGCAGTTCGGGGGCGGCCGGTGACCCGCCGTACCCGCCTGCCCGCCGCCGGTGGTGTGGCGCTGGTCCTCGTCGCCGGGGCCGGCGTGGCCGCCGCGGTCGGCTTCGGTGGCGGCTCCGGCGACGACTCCGCCGAGGCCCGCACCGGGACGCCCGGCAGCGCCACCGTCACCCGGCAGACCCTCGCCGACGGCGAGACCGTCGATGGCGAACTGGGCTACGGGCCCAGCCGGACCGCGACCAGCCGGCTGCCCGGCACGCTCACCGCACTGGCCGACACCGGCACGACCGTGGCACGGGGGAAGACCCTCTACGCCGTCGACAACGATCCGGTGGTTCTGCTGTACGGGCGGCTGCCCGCCTACCGGACGCTGCAACCCGGCGTCGAGGGTTCCGACGTCCGGCAGCTGGAACGGAACCTGGAGGCACTCGGCTACTCCGGCTTCACCGTCGACGACGCGTACACCTGGGCCACCGCCGAGGCGGTCCGTGCCTGGCAGGAGGACCTCGGTGTGCCGGAGACCGGTCGCGTCGAGCTGGGCCGCATCGAGTTCGCCGACGGCGCCGTCCGGGTGGAGGGTCACCAGTTGGAGGTGGGCGCGGCCGTCCAGCCGGGGCAGGCGGTGCTCACCTACACCGGCACCCGCCGGCTGATCACCGTCGAACTCGACGTCGACGACAGACGTCTGGCCGAACGTGGCACGGCGGTGCAGGTCACCCTGCCCGACGGCCGACCGGTGGCGGGGAAGGTCGACAGGGTCGAGACGGTGATCCGTAACGGGTCGGCGGACGCCGGTGGTGACACCGGCGCCGAGACGAGAATCGAGGTGACAGTCGCGGTCGATGACCAGAAGGCGCTGGCCGGGTTCGACCGGGCGTCCGCCGAGATCACCTTCACCGCCAGCGAGCGCACGGACGTGCTGACCGTACCGGTGGCCGCGCTGTTGGCGCTCGCCGAGGGCGGCTACGGGCTGGAGGTCCTCGACGAGGGGTCCAGCCGGATCGTCGCGGTGACCACCGGGCTGTTCGCCGACGGCAGGGTCGAGGTCAGCGGCGACGGGATCGCCGAGGGCACCACCGTCGGGATGCCCCGGTGAGCGGCGACGTGGTCGTGCTCGACCAGGTCGGCAAGCGGTACGCCGGCGCGGTGGTCGCGCTCGCCGACGTGTCGCTGCGCATCGGGTACGGCGAGTTGGTGGCGATCGTCGGTCCCTCCGGCTCCGGCAAGTCGACGATGCTCAACGTGATCGGCACGCTGGACCAGCCGACCTCGGGCACGGTGGTGATCGACGGTCACGACGTGGCGCGGCTGTCCGACCGGCGGCTCTCCGCGCTGCGCGCCACCCGGATCGGCTTCGTGTTCCAGCAGTTTCACCTGGCCCCCGGCGTACCGGTGGTGGACAACGTGGCGGACGGACTGCTCTATGCCGGCGTACCTCGTCGGGAGCGGCGGCGGCGTGCGGAGGCCGCACTGGACCGGGTCGGTCTCGGGCACCGGCTCGGGCACCGGCCGCACGAACTCTCCGGCGGCGAACGGCAGCGGGTCGCGGTGGCTCGTGCGGTCGTCGGCGAGCCCGCCGTACTGCTTGCCGACGAGCCGACCGGCAACCTCGACACCGGCTCCGGGGCGGCCGTGCTCGACCTGCTGTACGAGCTGCACCGGGCCGGGACCACGGTTGTCGTGATCACCCACGACCGGGAGATCGCCGCAGCCCTGCCACGGCAGGTGCGGATGCGTGACGGGCGGATCCGCGCGGACTCGCGGCTCGTGTCGAGCGGGGTGAGCTGACATGTCCATGACGTTCGAGAACCGATCGACCGACCGGCTCACTCCAGCCCGGATGCCGACCGCCGATGTGGTCCGGGTGGGTGGGGTCGGGCTCCGGACCCGCCCGCTGCGGGCGTTCCTCTCCGCGCTGGGCATCGCCATCGGCATCGCGGCCATGATCTCCGTGGTCGGCATCTCGTCGTCCTCGCGTGCCGAACTGGACCGCACCCTGGCCGCGCTCGGCACCAACCTGCTCACCGTGTCGCCGGGCCGGACCATCTTCGGCGCCGACGCCAGACTGCCCGACGAGTCGGTGGCGATGATCGGCCGGATCGGTCCGGTGACCCAGGTGGCTGCCACCGGTCAGGTCGCCGACGCGAAGGTCTACCGCACCGACCACATCCCGCAGGCGGAGACCGGTGGCGTTGCCGTGCGGGCGACGCAGCTCGGACTCCTGGACACCGTCGGCGCCGAAGTGGCCAGTGGTACCTGGCTCAACGAGGCCACCGCCCGGTACCCGGCGGTGGTGCTCGGCGCGACCACCGCCGAACGGCTCGGGCTCGGTGTCGCCGGGCCGGACGTGCAGGTGTGGCTCGGTGGTCGCTGGTTCACCGTGGTGGGCATCCTCGCTCCGGCACCGCTGGCACCGGAGCTGGACAACTCCGCCCTGGTCGGCTGGGCCGTCGCCGCGAACCACCTGGGCTTCGACGGTCACCCGACCACCGTCTACACCCGAGCCGAAGCCGACCAGGTCGAGGCGGTCCGAGCGGTGCTCGGGGCGACCGCCAACCCGGAGGCGCCGAACGAGGTCGACGTCTCCCGCCCCTCGGACGCGTTGGCCGCGGCTCAGGCCACCGACGAGACGTTCACCGCGCTGCTGCTCGGACTGGGCGCGGTCGCCCTGCTCGTCGGTGGCGTCGGGGTGGCCAACACCATGGTCATTTCAGTCCTGGAGCGGCGATCGGAGATCGGACTACGCCGCTCGCTCGGTGCTACCCGGGGGCAGATACGCACCCAGTTCCTCGCCGAATCGCTGCTGCTGTCGGCCCTCGGCGGAGCCGGTGGAGTGCTGCTGGGCATCCTGGTGACCGCCGGGTACGCGCTCTCCCAGGGCTGGCCGACGGTGGTGCCGGCGTGGGCGACCACCGGCGGTGTGCTCGCGACGCTGCTCATCGGCGGCCTCGCCGGCCTGTACCCGGCGGTCCGCGCCTCCCGCCTCTCCCCCACCGAGGCCCTGGCGACGACCTGAGCCGGTCGTCCACCGGGCCGCCTCCGCACCACTGTCGACGCCGCAGGTGCCCGGGTCTGCTTCCGGGCACCTGCGGCGTCACCGTCACAGGGTGCTGCTCAGCACCTGCCGCAGACGTTCAGCCATCGCCCGGTAGCCGCGGGCGTTGGGGTGGATCCGTGAAACTAGGCAGGCGGCCACGCCTGTGGCCCGTGGTCGCCGACGTCCTCGGTGAGCCGGCGGGCCATCGCGGTGCGGGAGCGGACCTGAAGCTTGGCGAAGACCCGGTTCAGGTGGGACTCGATGGTCCGTGGGCTGAGATAGAGCCGCGCGGCGATCTCCTTGTTGCTCAGGCCGGTCGTCGCCAAGCCGGCGATCTCCCGCTCCCGGGCGGTGAGGACGGCATCGCCAGGCGAGCGCGCGGGGCGGGTCGGGCCAGCGGCACGGTGGCCGGCGAGCACGGCTGCGGCCCACCCGGCGCCGCAGGCCCGGTAACCGGTCTCGGCACGGTCGAACGCCGCGGCGCCGGGGCCGTGCCGGCCAGCGACGAGGTACGCGGCACCGGCGAGGTGATGGGACAACGCCTCCTCCATCGGCGTACCGGCCGCGACGAAGCTGGCCGCCGCGTCCTCGGCCAGCCGCGTCGCCCGGTCCGGTCCCTCCATCCGGTAGGCGGTGAACGCCCGCGCGAACCGGGACAGTCCGACCTCGTACGGCAGGCCGGCGGCCGTGGCCCGTCGCTCCGCCCGCTCACCGACCTCGGTGGCCGTGGCATGGTCACCCCGCCCGACGGCGGCGACGGCCGCGACCAGATCCCGCGCCACCAGCACCGGTGGGTGCCTCGACGGCGGTGTCGCCGGCTCGGCGAGCAGGTCGGCACAACCACCCCAGTCACCCGCGACCGCCCGGGCCAGGGCCAGCTCCACCCGGTTGATCCGCCACCACGCCCGGGACCGTGGCGGCCCGGCCACCGGGTCAGGCCCGTCGCCGTTCCGGCCGTCACGGTTCAGGCCGTCACGGTTCAGGCCGGGGGCGGCCAGACCGGCGGTGGCGAGGGCCGCGGCCGGGCCGGCGGTCCACAGCACCGGGCGCAGGCGGACCGCCGCCGCCATCGCACCCATCTCCGTACTGCCCACCCGCTCGGCGGCCAGTTGCGCCTCCTCCGCGGCCAGCACCGCACGGGTGAGCCGACCAGCGCGGGTGTGCACCAGAGACTCCATCACGAGCAGGTACGGCGAGGCGCTGCTCGGTCCGAGGCCGTCCAGGATCCGTCTCGCCCGGGTGAGGTGCCGGTCGGCGTCGGTGAAGTTGCCCAACTGGATCTCCACCAGCGCCAGCGGTGAGACGATCTCGACGTAGGGGCGCAGGTCCGCGTCGCTTGTGGCGTCCACGGCGACGACGGCGGCAGCGAGCTGTTCGCGCGCGGACCGGGCGCTGCCGAGGTACAGCGTGGCGAGCGCCCGCAACGTCCGGGCCGCCGCCACGAGCACCGAGCGACGCTCGTCCAACAGTTCCAGTGCCCGCTGCGCATGGTGCACCGCCGAGATCGGCTCCTCCCGGAACGCGTCCACAGCCGCCAGTTCCACGTGCAGCTTCGCCTCCTCGACCGGGTCGAGCCCGCCCCGACCGAGTTGTGCGCCGAGCGTCGCGGCCGCCTCGGCGAAGTCGCCGAGCTGCCGGGCCACCGCCACACTGAACGTCTCGGCCCGGGTCTGTACCGGACCTCCGGCGCGGCGCAGCCGCTGGAGCACCTCGCGGCTGCGGGCCAGTTCACCGCTGCGGCCGAGGGCACGGGCGTACCACATCGCCACCTCGGCACGCCGCTCGTCATGTGGACCGGTGTCCGGCATGATGCGCAGCGCGGTACCGAGCCAGCGGGCCGCCTGAGCGGGTGCTTCGTGCGCGAACGCGACACCCGCCTCGACCAACGTGGCCACCGCGGTCTCGTCGCCGTGGCGGGCGGAGCGTTCCGTGTGGTGGGCCACCAGTTGCCGGGACGCCCGCCGGCCGCGCAGGTAGCCGGCGGTGCGGGTGTGCGCTTCGAACCGCCAGGCCGCGCCGGTCAACGCGTACGCCGAGGCCCGCATCAGCGGGTGCCGGTAGCGCAACCGACCGCCGTCCGCGTCGAGCAGCCCGAGCCGTCCGAGCTGGTCGACCGCTGCGGTGACCACGGGCACCGGCAGGCCGGACACGTGTCCGACGAGGTCGATCGTGGTGTGGTCACCGACCACCGCGGCGATGTGAGCCACCCGCTGCACGGGCAGCTGCTGGGCGGTGATCTCCGCAGCCAGTCCGGCCAGCACGGACCGTCGCGATCCGGCGAGGCAGTCGGCGTCGACCGGATCGCGCCGCCGGGCCAGTGTCGCCAGACCGTCCAGTTCGTCGTCGGCCAGCCGACACAGCGCCTGGATGTACAACGGGTTGCCGAGACTGGCCCGCATGATCAGCTCCCGGCGGCGACGTGGCACGCCGGCCAGCAGCACGTCGAGACTGGCCTCGTCCAGGGGTGGCAGGTCGATGAGGGTGGCCGCCGGGCCGAGCCGCGCGATGGCGTTGACCAGCCTCGCCGGTGGGCAGGCGCTGCGGAACGCCACCGCGAGCAGCATCGGCACCGGCGGGGGTTTGCCGATCAGATGCTCGGTCAGCTCCAGCGACGCCGAGTCGGCCCAGTGCACGTCGTCCAGCAGCAGCGCGGCACCGGGTGCCGGTGCCTGGGCGAGCATCCGTCGCACCACCGCCGGCATGGAGGGCTGCGCCACCTCGCCCGGCCCGCTGCTGCCTGGTTCCACCATGTCGGCGTAGATCCCGAAGGGCACCCCCTGCTCGTACTGGGTGGCCCGGCCGACGCGGACCAGCAGCCCGGCGTCGGCGGCCCGCCGTGCCAGCTCACGGAGAATCCGCGTCTTGCCGAGGCCCGCCTCGCCGCACACCTCAACCGCCACGGATCGTCCGGTGAGCACGGTGGCCACCGCTCGATCCAGCGCCTTCAGCTCGGCTACCCGGCCCACCAGCACCGGATCGTGTTCGAATCCCACCTCTCGGCTGGCCGTCATCTCGCCTCCCCACGGGGAGTGTCACAGCGACAGCCATCGGTGACCATCAACTATCGGCCTGATCGTTTTCGGGGTCGTCGGCCGGGCCGGCCGTCGCCGGTTCACTCGATGTCGACCTCGATCTGCGGCGTGCTGAGCAGCGTGTTGTGTACGGTGCAGTGGCTCGCCACGGCCCGCAACGCGGGCCACCTGTCCGGCGGCAGGTCCGTCGGCGGCCGTACGGTGATCCGGATGGCGGCGACCCGGGCCGGTCGGTCGGTGGCCATCTCGAACGACGCGGTCACCGCCAGCCCGGTGCGGTCGTACCCGTGCCGGCTGAGGTAACGCCCGGCGTAGTACGCGACGCAGGCGGCGAGCGAGGCGGCGAACAGCTCCGTGGGACTGGGTGCGGTGTCGGCACCGCCCGCGTCGACCGGTTGGTCGGCGAGCAGCCGGTGATCGCGGACCCTGATCTCGTACGCTTCCCCGGCGCGGAACCGCACGTCGATCGGGTCCAGGCCGACTCCGGTGTTCCTGGCTGTCATGGCCCCTCCTCGCGGTACGTCTCCCCTCCATCCCAGCCCTGGGCGGGCGCGCTTGGCAGGGCCATTGGACCTGCTGGCGGACCCCGGTCCGATCGGGCCGGCGCGGGCAACCCGGTCCGGCAGGTCGACGGCGGTGCCGTCGTCGACAGTTGCGGATCTGACCGAGTGACCCAGTGCTGCTCTGCCGGTGGGTCAGGTGGTTCCCCACTGGCCACGGTGGATGACCGCGCTGGCGTCCCGGCGACGCGCGGCGACGGCCGGGTTCCGCGGCGGGAGGTCGTCGGCTCGGTAGCCGACACAGATACCGCCGATCGGTGCGTACTCGTCGGGGATGCCGAACTCCGCCTTGAAGGCGGCCGTGTGCGCCGGAACGTCGACCTCCGGTCGGAAGTCCTCACCGGTTGCCGGCATGATGCCGAAGAAGCAGGCGTCCAGGCCTTCGTCGACGGCCGTGAGCAGCATCATCAGCGCCGCCATACCGGTGTCGACGTACCAGCAGGGTGCCGGCCAGCGGGCCTCGGACCGATCGGCCCAGCCCTTGTCGGCCTCGGCGTACCGGGCGAGGTAGGCCGCCTTGTGCGCGAGCGGTACGACCACGAGGGGCGCGTTCTGCATCGTGAAGGGGCGATCCTGCCACCGTGGCCTGACCGCCACCAGATCCAGCCAGTGCCACCAGCCGCCGCTACCGACCACAGCCAGCCAGCCCGGACAAGCCGGTCCCGCTCGGTGCGCTGACTCGACAGACGCGAAGCGACGCTGGTGGTCAAGGTTCGGCCGCCCGTACGATCGGGGAGTGCGTGAGCTGCTGCGATCGTGGTGGCATGAGCCACGCCCGGCCGGTCCGCCGCGCGGATGGCGGGACTGGCTGCTGGTTGCCCTGTTCGCGACGACAGCCCTGCTGGAAGGGCTCGTGCGGTCGGACCTGCCGGCACCGACGCTCGTGCCGGTCCTGATCGGAGTCGGCCTGGCCCCGGTGCTGCTCTGGCGACGGACCAGGCCGCTGCTCATGGCCGCGGTCGCCTTCCCGGTCTGCGCCGCCGGCGAGGCCTTGGTGGGCGGCGACCTCAACCTGCACACGCTGGCCTTCCTGCTGATCCTGGTGTTCTCGCTGTCGCGGTGGGGCTCGGGACGCGAGGCCGTCTTCGGAGCGGCCATCGTCGCCGCGAAGATCGCGCTGTCGACGTCGGCAGGTCACCTCGGTCCGGGCGACGCGCTGGCCGGGGCCGCGGTGGTCTCGGCCGCGCTGGCCCTGGGAGCCGCGCTGCGCTACCGGGCACGAGCCCGGCAACGCGAGTTCGAGCAGGTCAAGCTGCTGGAGCGGGAGCGGCTGGCCCGCGACCTGCACGACACGGTCGCCCATCACGTGTCCGCGATGGCGATCCGGGCCCAGGCCGGGCTGGCCGTGCTCGACACGCAACCCGCCGCTGCCGCCGACGCGCTGCGGATCATCGAGGCCGAGGCGAGTCGGGCGCTTGTCGAGATGCGCGCGATGGTGCGGGTGTTACGCCGCGACGAGCCGGCCGACCGGACGCCGGCTCCCCGCATCGCCGACCTCGAACATCTGGCCAGCGGCGCCGCTCACGGCCCACCGGTCGAGGTGGACCTGGTCGGCGACCTCGACGGGTTACCGGCCCCGGTGGCCACCGCGATCTACCGACTGGCCCAGGAGTCGGTCACCAACGCCCGCCGGCACGCGCGACACGCCACGCGCATCATCGTGCGGGTCGCCTGCGACGACGAGCTGGTGCAGCTACGGGTGAGCGACGACGGGGAGGGGCCGAGCTCACGCGGGTTCGGGCCCACCGGCTTCGGGCTGATCGGGATGCGGGAGCGGGCCCACCTGCTGGGCGGCTCGGTCGACGCCGGGCCGAACCTCGACCGCGGCTGGACGGTCACCGCGACACTGCCGCGCACGGCTGCGGCGTGAGCCGACGCGCCGAGGCGGCGACCAACTGTCATTCGAGGTCGCGAAGCAGGTGCGGCGCGCTGATCACTGACACCGGCCGGTCAGGTCAGCTCGGCCGGGGCCCGGGCTGTCAACTCGTCACACCGGACGGCCGGTTCCGCACTCCTCCACTCGGCCGGTCGCGCGGCCTCAGCCGGGTTCGCGCCGCCGTCACCCCGAACGCCGGCAATCAGGTCGGCCGTGGTGTGGGCCCGGATACCGAGCGGCGCACTGTCGGTGAACCGCGCGACGACCGCTCGGACGTGCTGCTCGGCGGGTTGCGCGAGACCGTCGTACACGGCCGCGAACAGTTCCCGGGCCGGCTGCCTGAGCCAGCCGGGCGGCAGCAGCTCCACCGGCAGCTGCGGGTCGAGGGTGGGGAACCGACGGAAGGTGTCCATCACCTCGGTCCGCGCTCGGACCGCTGCGGCACCGTCGACCTGCCCGGACCTGACCAGGGGCAGCAGCGACGTCCAGCTCTCCAGGAACGCCGCGTAATGCCCGGTGATGGCGTCGATGTCCCAGGCCTCGATGGGGGCACGGTCACTCACCGAACCCAGCGCGCTCTGCCGGCCGCGAAAAACCGTCACGGTGCCGAGGGTCAGCTGTTCGAGCTGTGCCCGCGCCCGCGGCGTCAGTTCGTACGGCGAGATCCACAGACCGTCGTACAGCGGTGCGTACCCGAGCCAGCGGAGCTGGCTGCGCAGGGCCCGGCGCTGCGCGCTCCGATCCTGTGGCAGTGAGAAGGCCACGATCGTCCAGCATCCGTCCCACGGCACCGCGGCCGTGGCGGAGGTGAGGATCCAGTTGCCTCCGGAGGAGAGGTTGGCGGCGGCGGCCCGGCTGAGCCGGTACGAGCTGCGGCGGCCGTGCCGACTGCCTTCGAGCACACCACGCCGGGCCAGCCGGCTGATCGCGGTACGGGCACCGGCGGTGGTCACCCCGGACTCGGTGAGCAGGGCGACGATGGCGGCGGAGGGAAGCGCGGCGCGGGTGCGCAGGGTGTAGTCCGCAAGCAGCGTCATGGCGAAACCCTGGGGCGAGTTCCCCACCTGTCGCCGCGGCAGCCGGAGCGAGTTGCTCCCGTCGTCGGAGTAAATCTCCTCGATGTGGAACGGGCTAGTCACGGGCGCTCCGGACTCGACTCGGGGACGGGGTATCGACTGTAGATGGACGCCGATGAGCCGATCCGCCGGCCAGGCCGGAACGATGGCCACAGTTGATCGAGATACGTCGATTGACACTTCCTGGGCCCGGGAGAACAATATCTGCTACACGACGCCACACGGAGCCGGGCAGGGCAAGCCAGACGTGGTGGACAAGCCGTGATCACTGCGGGGAGTTGGGCGCACCCGCGAGCACAAACGCACAGACCGATCCCAGCCTGCAAACAGGCGTTAGAAGGAGTCGTCCGTGAAACTCAGAAGGAAATTACTGCTCGGCTTGGCCGTGTCGCTGGTCGCGGCCGGTCTGGTGGTCCCCACGTTCAGTCCCGCGTACGCGGCCTCACTGACCGAGGTGACAAGCTTCGGCGACAACCCCGGCCGGATGCGCATGCACATCTACGTGCCGGACAACCGCCCGGCCCGGCCGGCGACGGTGGTGGCCATGCACGGCTGCGGCGGCTCCGGCCCCGGCTTCTACTCCGGCAGCGAGTTCGCCAGCCAGGCCGACCGCTACGGCTTCATCGTGATCTACCCGTCCGCGACTCAGCAGGCCGGTTTCGGCAACTGCTTCGACGTCTGGTCGGACGCCGCCAAGCGTCGCGGTGGTGGCAGCGACCCGGTCTCGATCATGTCGATGATCCGGTACGCGCAGCAGCAGCACAACGCCGACCCCGACCGGGTCTACGCGACAGGCAGTTCCTCCGGCGGCATGATGACAAACCACATGCTGGCCCTCTACCCCGACGTCTTCAAGGCCGGCGCCGCCTTCATGGGCGTGCCGTTCAACTGCTTCGCCAACGCGGCCGACTACCCGCCCGGCAGCAGCCAGTGCACCGGCGGCAACATGAACCGGACCCCGCAGCAGTGGGGTGACGCGGTCCGCCAGGCGTACCCCGGCTACTCCGGCCCACGGCCACGGGTGCAGCTGTGGCACGGCACCAACGACACGCTCGTGCCGTTCTCCCTGTTGCAGGAAGCCGTCGAGCAGTGGACCAACGTGTTCGGGCTCAGCCAGACGCCCACCTCCACCGACACGCCGCAGGCCAACTGGAACCGTCGCAGGTTCGCCGACACCAGCGGCACCGTTCAGGTCGAGGCGTACAGCATCCAGGGCGCCGGGCACAGCCTGCCCTCCGGCGGCATGGCCGCGGCCGCGGTCCAGTTCTTCGGCCTGACCAGTCCCAACCCGACCACGCCACCGCCGAACCCGACCACGCCACCGCCGAACCCGACCACCCCGCCGCCCAACCCCACGACGCCGCCGCCGACCACCCCGCCGCCGGGCTCCGGCGCCTGCCGGGTGACCGTCGCGATCAACGCGTGGAACAACGGCCTCACCGAGAACCTCACCATCACCAACACGGGTACCAGTGCGATCAACGGCTGGTCGCTGGTGTTCACCCTGCCCAGTGGGCAGACCATCACCGGCGGCTGGAACGCCACCTACTCCCCCACCTCGGGACAGGTGACGGCCAGGAACGTCTCGTACAACGCCAGCATCCCCGCCAACGGATCGCTGACGATCGGCTTCCAGGCCAACCACACAGGTAACACCGCCAGGCCAAGCTCGTTCACCCTCAACGGCGCGGCCTGCACGGTCGCCTGACACCGTCGGTGCTCCGGGAAGGCACTTCCGTGCCTCCCCGGAGCACCTGCCGGTGGCGCGCCGGCCCCGGCAGCCGTACCGTCCGGCACCCTCCTGCGGGTCCGGCCCCTCAGAAACCGTCAGGCACGCCTACGACTTGGTCCGGACGCCCTGGGCGAGCAGCCCGTCGACAAGGGCGCGGAGACCGTCGACATAGGTGTCGCGCGGGGCCAGCACCGCCCAGCGGTCACCGAGCGCGGCGAGGTGCGGCAGTTTCTCGGCGTCGATGTTGCCGAAGAACGCACCGTCAGGGGTGGCCGCCTCGCCGCCGCCCCTGCGGGCGGTGTGCGAGCGGACCAGGATCTCCCCGACGGTGTAGTACCAGATGCTGCGGAAGACGTAGACCGCGTGGTCGGGGGTGCAGCCGTAGTCGATGGCGCCGGCCACGACAGCCTCGACCAGCCCCAGGGGCGAATCGCCGAGCCGGGCGATGAATCCGTCGGTGGTGAGGACGTCGGCGGCCCACGGCCACGCCGCCAGCGCGTCGTGGATCGTGGCGGCAGCGGCGATGACGCGTTCCTGCGGCTCCTCGGGCAGCCCGGGGTGGGAGAACTGCTCTCCGTACTCATTGATCAACAAGAACAAGAGGTCTTCTTTGTCCTGTACGTGGTGGTACAGGGTCGTCGCCCCCACGCCGATCTCGGCGGCCAGCTTGCGGATGGTGAGCCTCTCCCACCCGTTTCGATCAATGAGACCACGCGCGGCGGCCAGGATCTGGGCGCGGGATGTCGTCGGCGGTCTGCCTGCTTTGAGTCGCGGCGCATTGACTTGGGGCACCGCCCCATCATGCCCCCTCCGCCAACCGGGTTGCTTCGAGGTGACGCGCTAGACAGCGGGCCCGCGCCGATGTTAATTTCAGAACGCGTTCGAAAAGTCGAGCGGCACCAGTCACTACAACAGAGGACCGGGTTTGCGGTGACCAACAAGGCATTAGTCAACGGACAATCAGCAATCGACAGGGGTGCCCGGCCAGGGCTCACCCTTGCCGCAGTGGCCGTCGTGCAGTTCATGGTTTCGCTGGACCTGTCGGTCGTGAACCTCGGCCTTCCGGAGATCGCCGAGAGCCTCGGCTTCAGCGAGCTGGGCCTGACCTGGGTGATCCACGCCTACGCCCTGGCCTTCGGCGGGCTGCTCCTGCTCGGCGGCAAGATCGCCGACCGGTACGGCCACAAGCGGATCCTGCTCATCGGTCTCGTCGTGTTCGGTATCGCCTCCCTCGCGGGCGGCTTCGCCGACGTGCCCGGTCACCTCGTGGCCGCCCGCGTCGCCCAGGGCGTCGGCGCCGCCATGCTGGCCCCCGCCGCGCTGGCACTGCTCACCGCGACCTTCCCCAGCGGCAAGCCCCGAGTCAAGGCGTTCGGCGTGTGGGCCGCGATGAACGCCGCAGGTGGCGCCCTGGGCGTCCTGATCGGCGGTGTGCTCACCGAGTACGCGGGCTGGCAGTGGGTGATGTGGGTGAGCGCCCCGATGGCCGCGGTGGCCATGCTCCTGACCTGGCGCGGCATCGCCAGGGATCTTCCGGTCACGCCCGACGGTCGCCCGGACGTGCTGGGTGCCCTGCTGGCCACCGGAGGTATGACGCTGCTGGTGCTCGGCATCGTCCGTACGGACCGGTACGCGTGGAGTTCGATGGTCACCCTCAGCACCCTGGCGGCGGCGGTCGCGCTGCTCGCCGCGTTCGTCTACGTCGAGCGGACCACCACCCGCGACCCTCTGGTCCGGGTGGGCCTGCTGGCCAACCGCTCGGTCGCCGGCGCCAACACGTACAACCTCATCTTCGGCGCCACCATGGCCTCCGCCTTCTACTTCGTCTCGCTCTACCTACAGCGGGTGCTCGGCACCAGCCCGGCGGAGACCGGGCTGAAGTTCCTGCCGCTGGCGATCGGCGTGGTCGTCGGCTCCGTCATCGCCATCAAGCTGGGCTACAAGGTCCCCGCCCGGACCCTCATGATTGCGGGCGCGTTGGTGAGCGCGGTCGGATTCGCCGGGTTCGGGCTGATCAGCGCCGACGGCTCGTTCGTCGCCGACGTCCTCGGCCCGTCGGTGATCGCCAGTGTCGGCTTCGGGCTCTGCCTCGGGCCGATGGTCTCCACCGCCACGCACGGCGTCGCGCAACACGAGACCGGCACAGCGTCCAGCCTGTTGAACAGCTCCCGCCAGATCGGTGCCGCACTCGGCCTCGCCGCGCTCAGCACCGCCGCCTTCGAGTACTCCGGCAAGGAGGGCACACCCGACGCGCTCAGCGACGGGTACGCCTTCGCCCTGACGCTCGGCGCCGGGCTCTGGATCGTCGCCGCCGTCATCGCGCTCGTCGTGCTGCCCCGGGTCAGCCCGGCGATGCAGGCCGACCAGGACGATCGCGAGCTGATCGACGTGCCGGAGAAGGCGGTCTGACCGGCGGTCGGTAACCAGCAGCGACCGCACATCGCGATGTCGGTCGACACGCCGCGACGAGGGTCCGCCACCGCCTTCGGCGGATCCTCCGTCAGTCAGACCCGCGGCACTGCGTCGACGGCCGGTACGTCATGAGTGGCTCACTCGGTGACGGCCAGGGTCGGCGCGCGACGAAACACGTGTCGCGCGCCAACCCTGGTCGGACAACACACCGTCGCCGGACTCGCGTGCCCGCACACGGTCGTCCCACCGGCCCCGGAAGTCCGGCCCGGGCCCGGTCCCGCGACCCGGCGGCCGCCCCGCACCGTGGAGCGCGCCGCATCCGAAGGATGGGAAGATGCCCACGAACGGACCCCGCAGGCGAGGCGTCGGTCGACCGCCACGCCTGTCCCTGGAAGCGATCATCGACGCGGCCACCCGGATCCTGCAGGAAGAAGGACTCGAGAGGCTGTCGATGCGACGTCTGGCAAACGAATTGGGCAGTGCCCCGATGGCGCTCTACCACCATGTACGCGACAAGGACGAGTTGCTGGTGCGGGTGCTGGAGTCGCAGGCCCGGAACATCGCCTGGCCCGCCCTTCCCGCCGAGCCCCGGGAACGGCTCATCGCCGCTTCGGTCCTGCTGTACGACCTGCTCGCCGAGCGTCCCTGGATCGTCGAGGTGCTGACCAGCGACAACCTGATCGGTCCCTCGGCTCTGTGGATCGTGGAGGAGATGCTGGATGCGGCGGTCGACTACGGCCACTCCGCCGACGAGGCGCACCACGTCTACCGCACGATCTGGTACTACATCGTGGGAAACCTGATAATCCGGGTGACCAGCACCCGCCGTCGCGCTCAGGCCGGCACCGCACACCAGGACGAGGTGGTGGCCCAACTGACGACCGCCACCCACCCGCGGCTGGCGGCGATCGCCGACCGCTGGGCCGACCTCAACGCCCGGGAGAGCCACCGACAGGCGCTGGCGGCGATCGTCGACGGGCTGCTGCCCGCCCGCTTCTCAGCGGCGCCCCAGCGCGGCGTGGCGGAGACCGTCCCCGCTGCCACCGCGAAGAGACCCGACCGGCAGGACAGCGTCGACCCGAGCCAGGTGGAACTGTTCATCTCGTTGTGCGTCCCGCCTTACGGTTCTCCGGCCGAGTTCAGCGTGAGCTGGTACCCCGCCCTGAGGGCCTGAGAGCGCGACCGGCTGGTGCGGTGGCCAGCAACGTCGGCGGTGTCGCGGTGCGGCCCGGCACACGTCTCCGGCCGCCGCACCGGCCGGTGCGGCGGTGTCCGGGCCGTCGGCTGTCGCGGTCCCGCCGCGACGGCGCGTCGACAGGGCCGCACGTCAGCACGCGCGTCCGAGGGCGATGCCGGCCCGCTCGACCAGCACCTGGGCGTACCCCGGCCACACCGGTGGCCGGGGTACGCCCAGCGCCTCAAGCGCGCTTCACAGGGCCGTGGCCGAGCGGGCGAGCCCCATGAAACGCGGTCTAGAGCCGAAGCTGGGGCGAATGCAGATCCAACCAGGTGTGCAGGTCGAGCACCCGCTCCAGACCACCACGCATCGCCACCGGCATCCGCGCCGGGTCCTGTGCCACCGCCTGCTGAGCCCAGTTCCGGTCGATCACCGCGAACACCTTCGCTTCCCGGTCGGCCACCAGCTCCTTCACCTGCTGTTGCAGGATCCCCGCGTACGCGGGGTTCTGGGTCGACGGGTACGGGCTCTTGACCCGTTCCACCACCGATCGGGGCAGCACGTGGGCGGCGGCCTGCCGCAGCAGGCTCTTCTCCCGGCCGTCGGACACCTTCATCGCCCACGGCGTGTTGTAGACGTACTCGACGAGACGGTGGTCGCAGAACGGCACCCGCACCTCGAGCCCCACCGCCATCGACAGCCGGTCCTTGCGGTCGAGCAGGGACCGCACGAACCGGGTCAGGTGCAGGTGACAGGTGATCCGCATACGTCGTTCCGCGGCGGTCTCCCCATCCAGGTGCTCCACCTCGGCGAGCGCCGACGCGTACTGGTCCGCCGTGTAGGTGCCGACATCGAGCCGCTCGCGCAGGCCCGGTTCGATGTGGTCGGTACGGCCCGGCAGGGTCAGCGGCGGAATCACTGTCATCCACGGGAAGGTGCCGGCGTTCAACGCCGCCTCGTGGTGGAACCACGGGTATCCGGCGAACACCTCGTCCGCCGCTTCTCCGGACAGCGCCACAGTGGAGTGTTGCCGGATCGCCTTGAACAGGAGGTACAGCGACAGGTCGAGGTCGCCGAAGCCGTTCGGGATGTCGCGGGCGGCAACCGCCGCGCGCCGTACCGCGGGGTCGGACAGGTCGGCGGGGTCGAGCACCACGTCCCGGTGCGCCGACCCGACGTGGGCCACGACGTCACGCACGAACGGGGAGTCCGGGGTGTCGCGCATCTCGTCGGGTACGAAGTTGTCCTCCTGGCCGACGAAGTCCACCGAGAAGCTGCGCACCTGCTCGCCGCGCATGCCGAGCCGCTGCGCGGCGATGGAGGTGATCGCGCTGGAGTCCAGGCCGCCGGAGAGCAGGACGCACTGCGGCACATCGGAGATCAGCTGGTGGTCGATCACGTCGGTGAGAAGGTCACGCACCCGGGCCACGGTGTCGTCGAGGCTGTCGGTGTGCTCGACCGCGCGCAGCCGCCAGTACACGCGCTGCCTGATGCCGGCCCGGTCCACGGTGACCAACGCGCCGGGCAGCACCTCGTGCATGCCTTTCCACAGCGCCCAACCGGGTGCCTTCGTCTGGGCGAACAGCTCCCGCAGCCCGTCGGTGTCGACCACCTTGGGCGCCAGCGGGTTCGCCAGGATCGCCTTGGGCTCGGAGCCGAACAGGACACCGTCCGGCGTCGGGTAGTAGAAGAGCGGCTTGATCCCCATGCGGTCACGGACGAGGACCAGCTTCTGGTCGCGCTCGTCCCACACCGCGAAGGCGTACATGCCCTCCAGGTGGTCCACGACGCTCTCGGCCCACTGCAGGTATCCGCGCAGCACGACCTCGGTGTCGCTCTCGGTCCGGAAGGTGTGCCCGAGCGCCTTCAGCCGTTCGCGCAGCTCCCGGAAGTTGTAGACCTCGCCGGAGTACACCAGGGCCACCTCACCGGCCGGCGTACCCACGCTCATCGGCTGCACACCGCCCGGCAGGTCGATGACGGCGAGGCGTCGGTGCCCCAGCGCGGCGTGGGTACGTACGAACACCCCGCGGTCATCCGGCCCCCGGCAGGCCATGGTCTCGGTCATCGCGTCGAGGGCCGGCCCCTGGCGCACCAAATCAGCGTCGAACGACACCCACCCGGCAATACCACACATCTCATCCCCATTTCAGTCGTGTCGTACGCGATGCTCGTCGGTCCGGGTCAAGGGGTGGACGGCCACGGCACCGCCGACGTGGCGGACATCGCGCGGGCGCGCGCCGTGAGGAGCTCGACCACCGCGTCACGGTGCTCGTCCAGGTAGAAGTGGCCGCCGGCGAAGACGCGGGACTCGCACAGGCCGTCGGTGGCGTCGCACCAGCCCGCCGCCTCGGCAGCTGTGACTTCCGGATCCCGGTCGCCGTGAAGGACGGTGACCGGTGCCCGCAGCCGCACGCCGGGCAGCGGCCGATAGGTTTCGCTGAGCCGGTAGTCGGACCGGATGACCGGCAGGAACGCCTGGATCAGCACCGGGTTGTCGAGGATGTCCAGATGGGTGGCCTCGGTACGGCGCAACTCCTCGATCAGCTCGTCGTCGCTGCCGAGGTGCACCTGGCCCGGTCGGGCCAGGTGCGGTGCGGGATGCCCGGACACCACAAGCGCCGCGGGCGGGTCGCCCGCCGCCGTCAGGCGGCGAGCGACCTCGTAGGCGACGAGGGCACCCATGCTGTGTCCGAACAGGACAGTCGGCGTCGGCGAACCCGCAAGCGGCAGGTCCGCCGCCACGGTGTCGACCAACTCCCGGATGTCCACGGGAGCAGGCTCGGCGAACCGGTCCTCGCGCCCCGGGTACTGGACGGCGAGGAACTCGATGTCCCAGGGCGCCGACGTGGTCCACGGCCGGTAGTAGCTCGCACTACCTCCACCGTGCGGAAACAGCACCACGCGAGCACGGGCGTACGGCCGGGGAGCGAGCCTGCGGAAGGCCCCCGGGAACAGCTCATCGGCCGGCATCTCGGCAACTCACTCGCTCGTGCCGGAGGCCATGGACAGGCTCCAGAAGTCGGCGTAGCGACCACCTCGACGCAGCAACTCGTCGTGGCTGCCCTCCTCGACGAACCGCCCGTCGTCGACGAAGACGACCCGGTCGGCGCGTTGGACCGTTCGCATGCGGTGCGCGACCATGACCACCGTCCGGCCCGCCATCAGGCGTTCGATGCCGTCGTGGACGGCCGCCTCGTTCACCGGATCGAGCGCCGAGGTCACCTCGTCGAGCAGCACGATCGGGGCGTCCTTGAGCAGTGCCCGCGCGATCGAGACCCGCTGACGCTCACCGCCGGACAGCGAAGCGCCACCTTCGCCGACGTTCGCGGCCCACCCACCGGGCAGCCGCTCGACGACCTCGTCCAGGCGTGCGGCGGTCGCCGCCGCCCGCACCTCGGCCTCGCTGGCGTCGGGGCGACCGAGCCGTACGTTCTCCTCGATCGTGCCGTCGAACAGGTAGACATCCTGGAAGACGATGGCGATCTGTGCCATCAGCACGCCCGGGTCGATCTGCCGTACGTCGACACCACCCACCCGCACCGTTCCCGCCGCCACGTCGTAGAACCGGGCGATCAGCTGCAGCAGGGTGCTCTTGCCCGCGCCGGACGGGCCGACGACGGCCAGCCGCTGCCCCTGCGGCACCGACAGCGACACGCCGTCGAACACCACGCGATCGCCGTGCCGGAACGTGACCCCGTCGAACTCCAGATCGAACCGCTGCGGCCGGACGGGCTGGGCCGCCTCGGGCAGCGGCTCGGTACGCAGCACCTTGTCGAGCCGGTCCAGCTCGGCGCGGGCGGTGCGCAGCTTGCCCCCGATGTCCGACAGGGACAGCAGCGGGTCCGCGCTTCGGGCGGCGAGCACCAGAATGGCCAGGACCTCGGCGGCTCCGATGTCGCCGCCGAGCGCGAGGTAGGTCCCCAGCACCAGCACCGTGGTGAAGACGGCCTGCACGATGAGCGTCAGACCCACCGCGCCGGGCAGCACCGACATCGTCTGCCGGCGGGAGGCCTGCTCGACGCCCTGGAGCGCGTCGTCGAGCAGGCTGAAACGCTCGCCGCTGCGGCCACCGGCCCGCAGCACCGGCTGGGCCTGGAGGTACTCGATGACCCGGGCGCTGGCCTCGTTGTTGCGAGCGGCGTTGTCGGCGTCGTTGGCGGCCATCAAGCGCGCGGTCCAGCGCTGGGTGACCACCACGAGCGGCGCCGCCACCAGCGCGGCCAGCCCCAGCTGCCAGTTGAACGCGGTTATCACGAGCACGATCGTCAACGGCGTCACGCAGGCGGAGATGAACGGCCCGAGCAGGTGCGCCGACACCCCCATCGCCGCGAGCAGGCCACGGCTGGCCATGACGGAGACCTCACCCACCCGGGCGGCGTTGTACCAGCCGATGGGCAGCCGGGCCAGGTGCTCGCCGAGGCCGTGGTACATGCCCCGCAGCATCGTGGTCCCGACGCGCATGCCGGACAGGTCGCTCGCGTAGCGCAGGACCGCGTAGACCGCGACGCCGACCCCGAACGCGATGAGCCACGGCCAGGCGTCCGACGGTGTGCTACCGAACAGGGCCCGCAGCACCGGCACCAGCAGCGCGTAGAGCAGGCCCTCCAGCACTGCGGTCACCGTCATCAGGGCGACCGTGCGGCGCATCGGCTTGGCGTACTCGTCGCCGAGCACCCGCAACAACATTCTGATCATCGGGACAGGTCTCCTTGCAGTACACCGCCGCGGGCTTCACTGTCGTCGGCGATCGCCGACTGCTGGGTCCGCCAGAACGCGGCGAACTTTCCGTCCTGGGCGAGCAGATCGGTCGGTCTGCCCTGCTCGACGACCGCCCCGTCCTCAAGCATCACGACCAGGTCGGCGTCGGCGATGGTCTCCAGACGGTGGGCGATGACCAGGACGGTCCGGTCGCGCAGCGTCGACAGGGTCTGCCGTACGGCCTGGTCGGTCTGCGGATCGGCGAAGGCGGTCGCCTCGTCCAGCACCAGGACGGGCGTGTCGGCGGCCAGGGCACGCGCGATGGCTATGCGTTGCGCCTCTCCCCCGGACAGCTTGACCTCGTCGCCGATGACCGTCTCGTAGCCGCGCGGCAGCGCGAGGATGCGGTCGTGGATGTGCGCCAGCCGGGCGGCGCGCATCACCTCCTCGGGGGTGGCCTGCGGAACCGCCAGCGCGATGTTGTCCGCGACCGAGGCGCGTAGCAGCCGGACGTCCTGGAGGACGAAGGAGACTCGACGGTAGAGCTCCCTGCTGTCGATGTCGCGCAGGTCGACGCCGCCGAGGCGCACCGAACCGTCGGTCGGGTCGAAGAACCGTGGCAGCAGTTGCACCAGAGTGGACTTTCCGCTGCCGGACGGCCCGACCACCGCGGTGAGCGTGCCTGGTTCCAGCACCAGGTCGATCCCGCGCAGCACCTCGGGGCCGTCGTCGTCGTAGCTGAACCGGACGTCGCGCAGTTCCACCCGGTTGTCCTGCGGTGAGGCCGGACGCGCGGGCTGCGGCAGCGCGCCCACCCCGAGAACCTCGCGGATGCGGCCCACCGCGCGGCCGGCGGCCTGCATGTCGTCGAAGCCGTGACCGAGGGCCGCCACCGGGGCGGTCAGTCCCAGCCCGAGTAGCAGGAAGGGCAGCAGGTCCACCGGGGCCATGTCGCCGGACGTGATCCGTACCGTGCCGCCGATCAGCACCACCAGCAGCACGAACGGCGGCGACAGCGCCAGCTGCATCCCGGCGGCGACCGCGGAGACACCCCGTACCCAACGGGTGAAGATGTCGACGAAGTCGTCGGCGGCGGTGAGGAACTTGCGGTGGGCGCGTTCGGAGCCGCCGAACGCCTTGACCACGGCGATGCCCTGGACGAACTCGACGACGGAGGTGGCGATGCGACCCATCGCGGCGTCGAAGTTCTCCTGCTCGCGGGTGCGCGCCGGAGTCATCAGCAGCGGGACGTGCGCGATGGCCAGCACCACCGGGATCAGGGTGATCAGGGTCAGCCGCCAGTCCACGGTCAGCAGGTAGACCAGCGACACGAGCGGCACGACGAAGGCGGAGACCAGTTCGCCGGGAGCATGGGCGATGAACGGGTGTACGGCGGCGACGTCGTCACCGACCACCTTCGCCAGCTCTCCGCTGCGACGGCGGGAAAGCCAGCCGATGGGCGCCTGCCCGAGGCTGCGGGCCAGCTCCCGACGCAGCGAAAGCTGCACCTTGCCGTCGAGGATGTGACCGAGCCCGGACGACGCGCCGGTGAACACCAGTCGGACGAACAAGCCGATCACGCCCAGGATGACGGCGGTCCATACGCGGTCAGAATCGACCGGACCGGGCGACAGCAGCGCGCGCCCCAGCTCGATCACCGCGAACAGCGGCGCCAGCCCGGCGACGGCACCGATGACCTGAAGGACCACGACGACCGCGAAATTCGGGGCATGGGGGCGTAGCAACGGCCCCGCGCTCACCGGCTGCCGTGCCGTGGGAGCGCCTCCCGATGACGGCGTGGACTGCTCTCCTGCCTCAACGGAGTGGGTCGCACTCATCGCTCTCCCGTCCCTATTTTCAAACATGTTCGAGAATGACTGTACCCCGAACCCATCCGCCGAGCTACCGTGAACCGGCAGGCCGCGAATGAACAGAATGTGGCGCGGCGCAAAGGTCGGTGACCACCAGCGGGTCTCCCGGATCCGGGGCAGCCACCTCGGGATAGCCGAGGGTCTCGGTCAGCTCCTTCCACGCGGTGGCGACAGCCAGGTGACGCTGGCCGCCCCGCAACGGGTCGACGCCGGCGTCGACCCGTTCGCGCAGGTCGTCGAGGGCGGTCAGCACTGCGTCCCCCCACAACTCGCGCACCACGGCCGACCAGGTCGGTGTCTGCGGTGTGCCCACGTAGTCCGCGGTGGGTCCGAGCACGTCCGACCATCGGGTGTCGGTGGCCGCCGCACCTGCCAGGAAGACGCCCGCCGGATCAGCCGGCGTACGCAGCACCGGACTCCACAGCACCGGACCGTGGGTGTTGGCCAGCATCAGGTTGCCCGCGTCGGTGCCGACGGTGATCCGGTGCAGCAGCAGACTCGTACTGTCGTCGCCCGCCTGCATCCGGTTCTCCACCCGCAGCGTCAGCGGTACCCCGGCGACCTGTCCGTCCACGCTGGCCAGCGGCCGGCCGGTCCGGTTGCCGACGGCCGACAACGACCACGGCCGCAGCCCGTCGAAGACCTCGGCGAGAATGTCGAGCAGATCGAAGCAGACCTGCACCGCGCACACCGCGTCGACGAAGACCGGCCTGCGTAGCCGGACCAGCGTGCGGGCTGCCGAGATGAACTGCCGGACCGGCTCCACGTGCGGGTAGAAGGTGTTGACCACGTACTGGGTGCCGGCGCGGCGCGCCGTCCGCAGGCAGTCCGCCAGCTCCGCCGGGTGCACCGGATGTTCCTGCAACACGTGGATGCCACGGCCGAGCAGCGCCTTGGCCAACTCGACGCCCGGCCCGCCACCGACAGCTGTCGACACCACGACGCAGGCGATGTCGATGTCGTGCGGCAGGTGGGCGACCGACGAGTACAGCGGGACGTCGTACTCCTTCGCCAGCGTCACCGAACGGCTGCTGCCCCGGGCCAGGATGCCGGCGAGTTCGAACTGCTCCGGGGCGCGCGCGATGGCCGACAGGTAGACCTGGCCGAACCGCGTGCCGCACACGACGACCCGCATCGGGCGGGACGACACACCGCTCATCGGCCCACCGCCGTCGCAGCCGCGATCACCGTCGCCACGTTCGGCGGTCGGAGACAGCTGAAGTGGTCACCGGGGACGTCGATGACCGTCAGGTCACCGAGACAGACCTCCGGCCAGAAACGGGTGGCCGCGGCGCCGGACCCGGGCAGCAGGTCCCGGAGCGCCGTGGGCCGAAGGAGGGTGATGTCGCCGGCGTAGGGCTCGGGCTCGTGCCGGGACACCGCCCGGAGGATCCGCCCGAAGGCGGCGTGGGCCGCCGCGACCCGCGCGGGCCCACCCCACACCGGGTCCCCGTCGGCGACCGCCTGATGCAGCCGGGTTTGCCGGTCGGCGGCGGTGTGCCCTGGGGCGCGGAACCACCCGGCGACCCCGGTCAACTGGTCGTCACCGGCCAGTCGGCCGAGCGCGTCCGCCGGCACCAACCCCGGCGAGTCAGCCAGCACTGTCGTGATCGCCCGCTCCACGGCCGCCTCGTCGGCGGGCCAGCCGAGGGTCGCCGGGTCGATGCCGGCAGCCCGCGCGAAGGCGTAGTCCAGCACGAATCCGTCGTCCACCCGGTACGGGACCCGGTGTCCGGACACGACAGTCAGTCGTACCGTCACCCCGGCCTCGCTGAGCGCCCTGGCCACTTCCAGGGCGATCGAGGCACCGAGGCAGTAGCCGACCAGCTCGACGTCGTCGAACCCGGCGGCCCGTATCTCGCCCGCGTAGCGCACGGCCAGGTCCTCGACGAGGGTGGCTGCCTCGGTCTCGCCGGGCGCACCGCCGTCGGGCACGGCGAGCCCGAACACCGGCCCGCTGGCACCGAGCCCGGCGGTCAACGCCCGCAGCGCGGTGAGGGTGCCGGTGCCGTCGTGCACGAGCAGCCGCACCGGCCCCTGGGCGACGCCGCCGAGCGGGACCAGCGCTGTCCGCCTGGCCGGCTCGGCCGCCACCGGATCCGGTGCCTGCGCCAGCGCCAGCCGTCCCGCCAGACCCGCGACCGTCGGTTCGTCGAGCAGGGCCCGCAGCAGCACGTCGAAGGGGAACCGGGCGGCCTCGGGCAGTTGTTCGCGCAGTTGCCCGACGAACCGTGCGGCCAGCAACGAGTTGCCGCCCGCGTCGAAGAAACCCAGCTCCCGGCTTGGTGGCCGGCCGCCGAGCACCTCGTGCCACAGGCGGGCGATGTGCTGCTCGACGCCCGGCCGTGGCGGTTCGGTCCGCCCGTCGGGCGCGGTGGCCGGCGTGGGTGCCGACTCCAGCAGCCGCTTGCGATCGACCTTTCCGTTCGCGGTAAGCGGCAACGCCTCGACGACGCGTACCCGCGCGGGCACCATGTACGCGGGCAGCCGGTCGGCCACCCAGGCGACGACCTCGGCGGGATCGACGGTGCCGGGTGGTCGCTGCGGCACCACGAACGCGACAAGTGCGCGTTCGAGCGTGTCGTCGCCGGCCGCCAGGACCACGCAGGTACTGACCGCGGGGTGTTCGCCGAGCGCTGCCTCGATCTCGCCGAGCTCTATCCGGTGGCCACGGATCTTGACCTGCTGGTCGGCCCGGCCGAGGAACTCGATCTCGCCGTTGGGGAGATACCGACCCAGGTCACCGGTGCGATACAGCCGCTCCCCCGTCTCCGGGTGGCGGATGAACCGCTCGGCGGTGCGTACCGGGTCGTTGAGGTAACCGTCGGCCAGCCCGGTGCCCGCGATGAACAGCTCGCCGGCGACCAGATCGGGCCGGTCGCGCAGCGCGGAGTCGAGCACGTGGAAACGTTGGTTCGCCAACGGCAGTCCGTACGGGATGCTGCGCCAGTGGGGCTCAACCGTCCCGATGCGATGGTAGTTCGACCAGATGGCCGCCTCAGTAGCCCCACCGAGGCTGACCAGTTCGGTGCTGGGCAGGTGCCGTGCGGCATGGCCGGGCAGCGACAGCGGGATCCAGTCGCCGGACAGCAGCGCCAGTCGTAGGCCGGACAGGTCGGCGGGTTCCACGTCCAGGTAGTGCATCAGCATCTGCAACTGCGCGGGAACCGAGTTCCACAACGTGACCCGGTGCGCGGCCACCATCGCCGCCCAGTGCGACGGGTCACCACGGCGCGCCGGGTCGGGCAGCACCAGGGCGGCACCGCGGGCGGGCGGGCCGAACAGGTCGTAGACGGACAGGTCGAAGCTCAACGCGGCAAGGCCGAGAACCCGGTCGGCACCGGTGACGCCGAAGCGCTCGTTGATGTCGTGCACCGTGTTGGCCGCCGCCCGGTGGCTGATCATCACGCCCTTGGGCGCCCCGGTCGACCCCGAGGTGTGCATGACGTAGGCGAGTCCGGTCTGCTCCGACGCGGGGTGCTCGGGGATCTCCGCCGCCGGGACCTGTCGCGTGGCTGTCACGTCGACGCCGGCGACCTCGGCGGGAAGCGTACCGGCCGACCCGCCCGCCACGACCGCGAACCGGGCGCCGCTGTCGATGAGGATGCGGTCCCGGCGGACGCCGGGCTGGCCGATGTCCACGGGTACGTACACGCCACCGGCGAGGAGCACGCCGAGCACACCCACGACCTGCTCCCGCGACTTGTCGATCAGGACGCCGACCAGGTCGCCGGGCCGGCATCCCGCGGCGCGCAATCGTTCGGCGACCCCGGCTGCGCGGGACAGCCAGTCCCCGTACGTCATCGACCCGGCGGCGTCGACGACGGCCACCCGGTCCGGATTCTTCCGGGCGTAGGCGACCAACGGTTCGTGCAGCAGGCAGTCCGGCACGGGCGCGTCGGTCGCGTTCGCGGCGCTCCGGCGGGCGCGCTGCGCGTCCGGCAGCGGCTGCGGGTCGACCGCCGCCCACGGCGCGTCCTCGGCGGCCAACTGGTGCAGCAGGTGCACGAACGCGGCGAACATCTCGTCCACGAGGTGGTCGGGAAAGACTCCCTCCCGGACGTCCCAGTTCATGTCCAGCCCGCCGAACTGGTCGCCCACCTGGCAGTCGATCCACACCTGCGGGGTCTGGCTGATCCCGTACACCGGTCTCGGCTTGCGGCCGGCCACCGACGGCTCGCCGCCGCCGACCCCGATGGCACCGGTGAACACCACAGGCAGCACCGCCGCGGCTTCCCGGCCGCGCCGCCGGGCGAGTTCGCGCAGCACCTCCACGCCGCTGAACAGCCGGTGGTCGAGGTCGTCGAACACCCGCTCACCGAGGTCGCGGGCCCGGTCGGCGAAGCTAGTCCGCTCCGAACGCTCCACGGCGAGCACGCTCAGCGAGGTGAAGTCGCCGAGCAGGTGGTCGACGTGCGGGTGCAGCGGCATCCGGTTGAGTACCGGCAGCCCGACGCAGAACCTGTCGCTGCCGCTCCAGCGACCGATCGTCTCCGTGTAGGCGGCCAGCACGGCGTTGGCGGGGGTGACGCCGTGCCCGGCGGCGCGGGCCTTCAACGACCGCCACACCTGGTCGTCGACGGTGGCCGCCAGGCGGCGGAACCGCGCCGGTGCGGTGACCGGATCCTGGTCGTCGCGCAGCGGGAGCGCCGGGGCACCGGGCAGCTGGTCGAGGCGCGCCAGCCAGTACGCCCGGTCCCGGCCGTACCGCTCGGTGTCCCGCAGCCGACGCTCGGCCAGCACGTAGTCGCGGAAGGTGGCCTCCACCGGGGGCAGTGCGCAGTCCGGCTGCCGGTAGCGGCTGTCGAGTTCGGCCAGCACGCGTTGCAGGCTGAGCCAGTCCAACGCCATGAAGTCCACGGAAACGTGCAGCACGCTACGGTCGGCGGCCAGGGTGAGGCGCAGCTCGTACATCGGCCGCTCGCCGGTGGGATGCACCCGGTGGGACAGCTCGTCGCGCACGCTGGCGATCGTCTCCCGCACCGCGTCGGCCGGCGCCCCGCGCAGGTCGGTCACGGCGATGCCGGTGCGCGGTGGCGCGGGCAGTACCCGTTGGGAGCCGTCCTCCTGGATGACCGTCCGCAGGGCGTCGTGGCGGTGCACCAGGCCGTCCCACGCCTGCCGCATCCGCTCCGGGTCGATCTCCGCCGGGTACTCGAACTCCTGGTAGAGGTGACAGGAGACGCCGCCGTAGGCGAAGGCCGGGTTGCGTCCGAACAGGTAGGCCGACTGGATGTCGGTGAGCGGAAAGGCCTCGTCCCGCGCCTCCGGGTGGTCCAGCCACACCGGGTCGAACTCCTGGGCGGCGTTGCCGATGGTGTCGGACATGCTGGCCAGCAGTTCGGCCTTGCTCCGGCGCAGCCGGGCGAGGAGTTCGTCGGTCATGCTGCCACGGGGAGCGCGGAACCGCAGCTGCTGGCCCTCCCGCCAGACCTGGATACCGGCGCTGGCGAACTCGTCGAGCAGGTCGCTGGCGTTCACACCGCACCCTCTTCGAAGTCCTCGGCGGTGTCCCAACCGGCGGGTCGCGGCTCGCCCGTCGCGTCACGCAGCTCGTCGATGAGCACGCTCAGCCCGGCGACCGTCGCCGTGCGCATGACCTCGCGCATGGGCAGGTCGACCCCCCACACCCCGCGTACCTCGGCGACGAAGCGGGTGGCGAGCAGGCTGTCGCCGCCGAGCCGGAAGAAGTTCTCGTCGCGGCCCACCGCGTCCAGGCCGAGCAGCTTGGCCCAGCGCTCGGCGACGAAGACCTCGGTACCGCCCCGCGGCGGCGCGCCCACATCGCGTGGTCGGTCGACCGCCTGTTCGAGGAGCGACTGGATGCGTCGCCTGTCGACCTTGCCGTTGGCGCTGAGCGGCAGTACGGGCAGCACGGCGACGTGGGCCGGCACCATGTGCTCGGGCAACCGGTCCTCGGCCCACCGGCGCAACCGGTCCGCATCGACTCCAGCCGCGGTCGCGGGTCGGTCCGCGGTCAGCAGGATCTCGCCAGTGGTCTCGGTACGCAGCACCCGCACGTCGCCCAGCCCCGCCGCGACCAACGCTCGGGTCCAACGTTCGGGTCCGTGCAGCCAGCCGGCTCGGGCGTCACCGTCGAGCCGGCCCGCCCGCGCCTCAAGCGGCAGCGCACTCACCAACGCCAACGGCGTCGGGTGGGCGCGTTCGAGCAGGTACAGCCGGCCGCCGGGGGCGAGCAGCAGACCCATGGTCGCCGCCGCCGTCTCCGGGTCGGGCATCCGGTGCAGGACGTTGTTCGCCACCACGGCGTCGAAGGTGTGCACGTGCGGTGCGGTGATCGCCTCCGCACCCTGCACCGCTACCCCGACCCGGTGCCCGTGCTCCCGCAGCAGCGTTTCGGCCTTGGCCAACGTCGGCCGTGCGGCTCCGAGCAGCGTGTAGTCGACAGCTGTCCCGGACAGCGCCGCCAGCAGCCGGGCCGCACCGCGACCGCTGTCGGTCTGCCAGTCGGCCACCATCCGTGGTGCGGTGCCGCCATAGGCCCGCAGATCGTGCGCGATGGCGGCGAGGCAGTCGGCGGTGGCGGGCATCAGGTCGTTGAGCGCCTCCGGTGCCAGCACCGGGTCGTCCAGCAACGCGGTGGCGTCGGCGTCACCGGACAGGATGGCGGTGTACAGCGGCGCGGCCCACTCCAGGCTGGCCGAGACCGCTGCCAACCGGGTGCCGAGGGTGCTCTCCCGGACCCGCTTGGCCCACCTCGCGTCCGTGACCTCGGCCCACCTCGGTCCAGGCGCGTACCCGCCGGCTCGACGGGACAGCACGTCGCGGTGCGCCAGGTAGTCGAGCCAGACGTCCACGACCGGCCGTTGCGGGACGCAGACGGTGAACGGCGTGCTGACCGACTCGATCAGCGGCGCGACGACCTCGGCCAGCAGCAGCTCCACCAGCTGATGTTCGAGCAGCAGCGGGTCGTCCTCGATCGCCGTGCCGGTCACCGGCGGCAGGAACCCGTCGCCCGGTCGCCCGGCGGTGCGCTCGGCGACCGGCAGGTCGGAGTCCGGCGTCGACGAGCGCTCGACCACGGCGGCGACCACCTCGCGTCGACCTTCGGTGACGACGACGGCGACGGCCTGAGCGATCGCGGGGTGCGCCTGTAGGCAGGACTCGATCTCGCCCAGTTCGACCCGGAAACCATTGATCTTCACCTGGTGGTCGAGGCGGCCCAGGAACTCCAGGTTGCCGTCGGGCCAGTAACGGCCGAGGTCGCCGGTGCGGTACCAACGCTCGCCGTCCACCACCGGGAAGCGCTCCGCGCTCAACTCGGTGTCGCCCCGGTAGCCCAGTGCCACCCCGACGCCGCCGATCCACAACTCGCCGGGCACCCAGTCGGGGCAGTCCCGGCCGCGGCTGTCCACCACGCGGAACTTCTGGTTCCGCAGCGGCGTGCCGTACGGGATCGACCGCCAGTCGGCCGGCACCTCGACGACCTCGAAGGAGTTCGACCAGATCGCCGCCTCGGTGGCACCGCCGAGCGAGATGAACCGGCACCGTCCGTCGGTGGCAGCGGCCAGCCTGCCCGGCAGGTCGAGCCCGATCCAGTCGCCGGAGAGCAGCGCGAGGCGCATCGTGCCGGGAAGACGGGTGCCGTCCGCGGCGGTGAGCAGCATGTCCAGCAGGGCGGGAACGGTGTTCCAGACGGTCACGTCGTGCCGGCGGCACAGCGTCAGCCACTCGGTGGCGTCGCGCCTGCCCGACTCGGGTACGAGCACCGCGGCGCCGCCCACCGCGAGCAGTCCGAAGATGTCCCACACCGACAGGTCGAAGTCCAGCGCGGACACTGCCAGGACGCGGTCGGCCGGACCGATGTCGAACCGCTCGTTGATGTCCTCGACGGTGTTGACCGCCGCGCGGTGGGTGAGTTCGACGCCCTTGGGCAGACCCGTCGAGCCCGACGTGAAGATCACGTACGCCGCGTCGTCGGGGTCGGCGGCCACCGGTGCGTCCAGCGGTTCGGCCCGTTCGGCGGCGTCGATCGTGAGGATCTCGGCACCCACTCCGGTCGGGTTCAACAGGCCGCTGCCGTCGAGGACCACCTGGGCGCCGCTGAGTTCGAGGATGCGGGCGCGTCGCTCGGCGGGCTGGTCCACGCCGATCGGGACGTACGCCGCACCGGCGGCGAGCACGCCGAGCACGGCCACGATCTGCGGTACGCCCTTGGGGGCCAGTACGGCCACGTACGAACCGCGGCCCACACCACGACCGGCCAGCGCCCCGGCGACGCGCAGGGCGCGCGCGGCGAGTTCGTCGTGATGCAGCGCCTCCTGCTCGCCCCACAGCAGCGCGGGTCGCCCGGCCCGCTCGCCAGCCTGGGTGAAGAACCGCGTGTGCAGGAGGTTGTCGGTCATCGCGCGGGTCGAGGAGTTGACCTCCGCTCGCGTCCGCCGAGTTGCCGCGGGCAGGGCGATCTCGGGCACCGTGCTCGTCCACGCACCGGCCAGCAGGTCGCGGACCAGCGTCTCGTACGCGGACAGCATCGCGTCCAGCATGCCGTCGGGAAAGAGCGCCTCGACGGCGTCCCACACCAGGCGTACGGTGCCGTCGCTGGTGCGGTAGATCTGGTGGTCGAGCCAGATCTGCGGAGTCTGGGAGATCATCCACGTCGGCTCACCGAAGCGGGCGGCGAATTCCTCGGGGATCAGCGGAGCGGACAGGTCCACGGAGAACACGACGGGTGCCGTGCGCGGCGACTCCGGGTCGGCGCGGGTGAACTCACGCAGCACGTCGACGCCGGTGTAGGCGGCGTACCCGATGTCCTCGTGCATCTGCTTCTGCAGGGTGCGCGCGCGGTCGGCGAAGCTGTCGCCGGAAAGGTCGGCCTCCAGCAGCACCAGACCGGAGAAGTCGCCCACCAGGCGGGGCATCTCGGGATGCACGTCCAGGTCGCGGTCGAACAGCGGAAGGCTGAGCAGGAAGTGCTCGTCCCCGCTCCAGCGGCTCAGCACCGTGGCGTAGGCGGTGGCCAGCACCGCCGCGGGCGTCAGTCCCGCCTCGCCCGCCCGGCGCTCCAGCTCCCGCCACTCGGGCACGGTGAGGTCGAAGTGGCGACGGGCGAAGCGCTGCACGGTGACCGCGTCCGGGTCGACCGCGAGGGGCAGTTTCGGGCCGCCGGGCAGCGTCGGCAGCCGCCGCTGCCAGTACGGGCGAGCCCGATCCCGCTCGGCGGCGCGGGCGCCGGCCTGCTCGGCGAGGTACCTGCCGAAGGTGTAACCGACCTCGCCGAGGGCCTCCGGGTCGTCGTAGAGGACGACCAGGTCGGAGAGCATCACCCGGAAGCTGGCCAGGTCCACGGCCAGCAGATCGATGTTGAAGTGCAGCCGGTCCACCCCGCCGGGCAGCCGGGTGAGCAGCACATCGACCACCTCGCCGCGGCCGACCTCCAGGATGCGGTGCGAGAGCCGGTCGCGCAGGTCCAGCGCCGCGGCCGCCGCCTCGTCGGCGGGGCGGTCACGGAAGTCGTGCACGGTCAGCCCGGGCCAGGGGGACTCCGGCAGGATCTGCTGGGTCGCGTCGTCGTCGAACCGGGCCCGCAGCATCGGATGGCGGGCCAGCAACGCCCGCACCGCCCGTTCGAGTCGTTGGGCGTCCACATCTGTCGACTCGAATTCGAGGTAGTTGTGGCAACCCACGCCGCCGAGCGCGTGGTCCCCGGAGCGGCCGAACAGGTACGCCTGTTGCACCGGGGTCAGCGGAAAGGCCCGCTCCGGGTCGTGGCGGTCGGTGTCGGGGGCCGGGCGCCCGGGTGCCGTGGGTGCCGGCGGAGCCACTGTCGCACCGACCAGTCCGACCCACGCCGACAGCCGCGGGTCGGTGGCCAGCTGGGTGAACGTGACCTCGGCGCCGGCCCCGTTGAGCCGGCTGGTCAGTCGCATCAGGTGCAGGGACTGCAGGCCCAGTTCGAACAGGTTGCTGTCGTCGTCGGCTGTGCTCAGTTCCATGCCGAGCAGTTCGGACACCGCAGCGCGCAGGGCGTCCCGATCCGTCCCGGCGCCGCAGTCGGTGTTCTCCGATAACATTCTCAAGCTCCCTTGCGCGCTATCGACTCCGCTGCGGAATGTTCGGTTCGAAATACGTCGACGGGCGGGGCGCGAGATTGATGTCAGGCAAACTGGCGACATCTGCGCCGGTGCCTGGCCCCGACCCTAACAGCAGCCCGCAGCACCGAGCAATCTATCGCCGCCCGATGGGTGGCTGTGAATATCGTGGACACTGGCGTGAAAATTGCACATCGCTGATCGGACTTACCGGTCGAGCCCGATCAGTTCGGTAAGGGAATCACCCAGCATTGTGCCGGGGACGCCGAGATCGAAGGCCAGATCGAAGTGGTTCCGCGCCGGCACGACGAGGTCGCGCACCCGGCCGCCGCCGGCCCGGACAGCGTCGACGAACTCGGTCTGCTGCCTGCCGAACTCGTCGGTCTCGTGCTCGCCGCGCGCGACGACCAGCGGGGGCAGCGCCGCCGGCAGCCGGCGCATCGGGCTGTGGTCACGCGCCGTCTCCGGGTCCAGTCCGAGCGCCTCGTTCACGTACGTCCGGCGGACCGGCTCCAGATCGTAAACGCCGCTGAGCAGGGCCGCACCCGCCACCACCCGGTCGGGACGGACGCCGGCCCGCCGCCAACCGGCCTCGTCGAGCAGCGACATGGCGGCCAGATGCGCGCCCGCGGAACACCCGCTCAGGTAGATCGACCCGGGGCTCGACGGCAGCTGGCCAGCGTTCCGGCAGATCCAGCGGACTCCCTCGGCGACCATCTCGACGATCTCCGGCAGTCGGTACGCGGGCGCCAGGCCGTAACCCAGCGCCGCCACGGAGATTCCGCGCGGCACCAGGTCCAGAGCCATGAAGGCCGATTCGAGCCGGCTCAGCTCCTGCCAGTACCCGCCATGGATGAACACCAGCAACGGACCGCCTGCCCCGGCAGCGGGAAAATAGTCGAACAATTGCTCGGAACGCGGTCCGTAACGTACGCCCGAATGCACGTCGAGCCGTTCCCGCGCGAGCGCGCTACGGTCGGCGTACTCGCGGAGGAAAACGTTGATGTCCGGGACGCACGAACTCGGCGAGTACTGAATGTCCAGGGATCGTTGGTCGTACGTCAGATACACGTCACTTCACTTCCGGTGGCGAAACGATCGCTGCCGATCCCGCGCCGCCTCCCCCGCGGCCGACCGGCCGCGAGGAAGACGGCGGGTACGACGCTCACTGGCCGGCGCGCATGGCGGCGAAGTACTGGTTCTGGGTGGGCAGCTCCTGCACCAGCTTCTCGGCCTTGACGCGGATGCGCTCGAACTCCGCCAGGGCCGCCCGCTCGTCGGCCAACCCGACGGCCGGTGAGTGCCGGACGTCGATCCCGCCCGTGCCCAGCAGGATGCAGTTGTACGAGTAGGGCGGCAGACCGTGGTAGTGCGGGTAGATCGACTCCGAGTCCGGCACCTTGTGCTGCCAGATCTCGATCCGCTCCGCGAGCGCGTCGGGGATCACCCGGGTCTTGGTGTCCTTCCAGTACTGGTTGTCGACCCGCTTCGCACCCCGGTAGTGCAGGCAGAGGAACTCGCGGACGCCGTCCATGACGTGGGTGACGGACCGGTTGTACTGCTCCCGCAGCAGGTCATCGCCGCGCCCGGACGGGAAGTACTTCACCATCTGTTCGATGGCGTGGTGGATGAAGAAGATGCCTGTCGACTCCAGTGGCTCGACGAAGCCACTGGACAGGCCGACCGCGACGCAGTTCTTCACCCACGACCGCCGGCTACGGCCGATGCGCATCCGGATGTGGTTCGCGGGCACGTCGGCCGCCTCGGGGCCGACGAACTCGCGCAGTACCCGCTCGGCCTCCTCCGGCGTGGCGTAGTCGCTGGCGTAGACGTAGCCGGTGCCGATGCGGCTGATCAGCGGGATCGTCCAGATCCACCCGGCGTCCTGCGCGGTCGCGGTCGTGCACGGCCGCAGCGGCTTGGTGTCCATGTCCAGGGGCACCTGGAGGGCGACCGCGCTGTCGTTGGGCAGCGTGTCCTGGTAGGACACGAACGGCTCGCCGAGTGCCTTGTTCAGCAGCAGCGCCCGGAAGCCGGTGCAGTCGACGAACAGGTCACCGGCGAGTTCGCCGTGCTCGGCGGTGCGTACGTGCGAGATGAACCCCTGCTCGTCGAGTGCCACGTCGACGACGTTGTCGACGACGTGCTTGACGCCCCGCTGGGTGGAGTATCCGGTCAGGAACTTCGCCAGCAGGTGCGCCTCGAAGTGGTACGCGTAGGGGATCTGCGCGCCCTGGTACTCCGCGATGGTCGACCGGGCTGCCGTCTCGTCGCGGGCCTGCTCGACGAACCCCTGGTCGACCAGGCTCCCGTCGAGGTACCGGGGTGAACGCTCGGCGTCGCACAGCGACGCCATGACGAAGCAGTCCTTGTCGAACCGCGACGTCGTCGGGTAGCGCAGCCACCAGTCGCTGAGCGGGAAGCCGTCGACCGACGCCATCTGCTCGAACGGGTGGTAGAAGTGGTGGCCCGGCTCGCGCCAGTTCTCGAACCGGACGGCCAGCTTGTACGTGGCGTTGCAGGCGGGCATCCAGTCGGACTCTTCCAGCCGCAGAAACTCGAAGAAGTGCCGGATGTCGCTGAAGGTGGCCTCGCCGACCCCGATCGTGCCCACGGTGGCCGATTCGACGACTGTCACGTCGATCCGGTCACCGAAGGCGGCCGCCAGGTACGACGCCGTCATCCAGCCGGCCGTCCCACCACCGACGATGACGACTCGCTGTGTCCTGCCGGGGTCGCGCGTGTGCTTGGCGGCGGCACCACTGACAGTCATTGCGGATCCTCCTTGTACCCGATAACCCGGGACTCGACGAATGTGTCTGCTTCGGCTCAGTTCTGGTCGACTCCGCCGCTGAGCGCGGGCGCGAAGACCTCGGGGAACAACGTCCGCTCGGTGGACCGCCACAGGTAGGCGGCGCCGGCTGATCCGGCCGTACCGCGGGCCGCGCCGAGAAACTGCTCGGCCAGCTGGGCGTGGCGGGCCCGCCACGACCGCACCGCGTCGTCGAAGGCCGCCAGCGCGGCGCGCACCCGCTCGACCGGCCCCAGGTCACCGCTGACCCGGACGCGGTCGCGGTACCCGACGAAGGCGGACGACAGCGACTGCTCCTCGGACCGGGCGACGAGCCGGGCCCGCTCCCCCGGGGTGAACCCGGGTGTGTTGAGGAATCGAGGGTCCCGGGCCCCGCACAGGAACTCGATCTCCCGATACTGTGCGGACTGGAAGCCGCTCGACGAGCCGAGGGTCGCCCGGATCTCGTCGAACGACTCGGGTGTCAGCGTGCTCAGGACGTCGAAGTGTCCGCTGAGCACCCGCATGGCCGACGGCAGTCGCTCGATGTGGTCGGCGGCCACGTCCGCCCGATCCCGGGTCAGCGCGTCCCGACCGGACTCGAGGTGCCGCAGGATGACCGCGAACCACAGTTCGCAGGCCTGGTGGGCGGCGAAGAAGAGGGTGCGGTCCGGCTCGTCGCGTACGCAGGCGATGTCGAGCAGTTCGTCCAGCCTGAGGATCTCCCCGTACGCACGGTCGGGCCGGGTGTCCGTCGGATTGGTCATCGGTGTGAAGGCCCTCCTCAGCAAGGTGCCGGGACGGTGGCTCAGCGGTGCTGAAGCTCACGCCGCCCCGCGCGCAGGGCACCTTTGTCGATCTTTCCTACCGGCGTACGAGGCAGGTCCGGCACGACGACCAACTCGTCGGGCAGCTTGTACGGCGCCAACCCACGGTCGCGGATGTGCTCCCGGACGGTGCGCAGCGACAGCGGCGTCGCCGCCGCGTCCGCTGCGGCGGTGAGCACCACGAACACGCAGATCCGTTCGTCGATGGCGTCGTCGGGGACACCGACCACCGCGGCGTCCCGGACCAGTGGATGCGTCAACACGTGGCCCTCCACCTCCTCGGCGGAGACCTTCTCGCCGAAGTGGTGGATGATGTCCTTGAGCCTGCCCTCGATGACGATCCGCCCGTCCTCGGTCAGCTTGGCCAGGTCACCGGTCCGGTAGAACCCGTCGACGGTGAACGCCCGACGGTTGTGCTCCGGCGCGGCGAAATAGCCCCGGATCGTGTACGGGCCGCGGGTGAGCAACTCGCCGGTCACCCCGGCCGGAACCTCGCGGTCCTCCGGGTCGACGATCCTGACCTCGTCGTCCGGACAGATGGGCGTGCCCTCGGTGGTGTAGACCACCTCCAGCGGATCGTCGAGGCGGGTGTGGGTGATCAGCCCCTCGCCGATGCCGTAGACGTTCATGATGCGGCACCTCAGGCCCGAGCTGACGCGCTGGGCCGCGGCGGGGCCGAACTTCGAACTGCCCACCTGGAGGGTCATGCCGCTCATGTCCACCGGCATGGTCTGCGCCGCCTCGGTCCACAACAGGGCGAGCGCGGGTACCAGGGCGGTGTGGGTGACGCCCTCCCGACCGATCAACGGGAACACGTGGTCCGGGCTGGGGTTGGCGGCCAGGACGGCCTTTCCGCCGACGAGCAGCGCGCCCAGTACGCCGGGACAGCCGAGCGCGGCGTTGTGCGGTACGGGGTTGGCGGCGAGGTAGACACTGTCCGCGCCGAATCCGGTCACCTCGGCGCACGCGAAGATGTTGTAGGCGTAGTCGTCATGGGTGCGGGGGATCAACTTCGGCACCCCGGTGGTTCCACCGGACAGCAGCAGCAGTGCGATCTCGCCGGCGTCGACCGGCGGCAGTTGCCGCGGCTCGGACCTGGCCAGCTCGGCCAGCGAGGTGAACTCGGCGCTGTCGCCGGCGATCACGACGTGCCGCACGCTGGGCACGTCGGCGCGGATCTCGCGGGCCAGCGCACGGTGGTCGAATCCCTGGAAACGGTCCGGACCGAGGTAGGCCACCGCATCCGAGGCACGGGCCAGGTGAGTGATCTCGTCACGGCGGTGACCGGGCAGAGCCAGCACCGGTATCGCGCCGATGCTGAAGACCGCCAGCAGGACTGACAGGAATTCGTTGACGTTCGGCAGGTGCAGGACCAGGCGGTCGCGACTGCCGATGCCGAGGTCGAGCAGACCGGCGGCGATGCGGTCCGCCTCGTCCGCCAGCTCCGCATAGGTGACGCGGCGCGTGGCGTCCACCGCGGCCACCCGGTCCGGATGGCGGCGAACGCTGTCGTCGAAGAGCTGCCGAAGGGACAAACCTCGCCAGTAACCCGCTCGTCGGTAGCGGTCGGCGACGTCGGGCGGCCAGGGCACGAACCCGTCCAGCATCTGTCTGTCCTCCTTCGGTGCGGCGATAACAGATTCCGGTAGCGGCCCAGAGGCTGCGTCGCACCCGACAGAGCCTTGACAGATTGTCGGGATGAACGGGCGGACTCGGTGACGCTCGATGTCGTGAGCCGAACACGGAGATCCGACCGGAGCTGGGTGCGGACGCTCACCAGCGTCGACGACCCCACCGCGCGGCTGGTCTGCTTCCCGCACTCCGGGGGTACGGCGGCGGTCTACCGCCCCTGGTCCTCGGTGGTGCCCGCCGGCGTGGCACTGCACGCCGTGCAGTACCCGGGCCACGCCGATCGACTGGCCGAGGAACCCGCCGCCAGCATCGCCGAGATGGCAACCGAGGTAGCCGCGGAGCTGCTACGGATGCCGCCCGCCCGGTGCGCGCTGATCGGACACAGCCTCGGCGCGCTCGTCGCCTACGAGACGGCACGGGTGTTGCGGGACAACGGCAGCCCCGTGCACCACCTGTTCGTCTCCGGCGCGGCCGGGCCGTGGCTGGCCGGCGGCGGAGTCAGCCACCGACTCGGTGACGAGGAGTTGTGGTCGGCGGTGGCGACCCTCGGCGGCATCGAGCCGGAGATCGCCGACCAGCCCGAACTGCGCGACCTGCTGCTGCCCGTGCTCCGCTCGGACATCACCTTGCACGAGACCTACCGGCCCGCACCGGACGCCGCGCCGCTGGACTGCCCGGTCCGCGGCTACTACAACACCGAGGACCCGCTTGTCGACGCCGACCAGGTCGCCGCCTGGGCCGCGGTCAACGACGGCGAGTTCAGCATGCGTGCCTGGCCGGGCGGCCACTTCCGGTTGCTCTCCCACCCGGGCGAGCTGGTCGCCGACATCATGGCGACCCTGACGGAGAGCGGTGTGCGGCGGTGACACTCGACGGCAGGTCGGTCGTCGTCACCGGCGCCGCCACCGGTATCGGCCTGGGCATCACCGAGTGCCTGGTGAAGTCGGGTGCCAACGTGACGGTCGTCGGCCGCCGCGAGCAACCCCTGCGGGCACTGGCGGACCGGTACCCCTTCGCCGTGGCGGTGGTGGCGGCGGACGTCTGCGCAGCGGGCACCGCCGACCGGGTCGTCGCGGTCGCCGCGGAGACCTTCGGTGGCCTCGACGCGGTGGTCAACAACGCCGGCCTGGCCCGGTTCGGTCCGATCGACACACTCGATCCGGCGTACCTCGACGAGATGTTCGCGGTGAACGTCCGCGCGCCCGCCGACCTGATCAGGTGCGCGTTGCCGCTGCTGCGGGCCAGCAGGGGCAGCGTGGTGAACGTCTCCTCGGTCGGTGGCGTCCTGTCGATGCCGGGACGTGCCTACTACGGCGCGACCAAGGCGGCCCTCAACAGCCTCACCCGGTCCCTGGCCCGCGAACTCGCCCCGGACGTACGCGTCAACGCCGTTCTTCCCGGACCGGTGGACACACCGATGTGGACCGACGCCGGGCTCGACGACGCCGGCATCGAGCGGCTGCGGACCGACCTGGTCGCGTCGACCCCGATGGGACGTTTCGGCGACAGCGCGGAGATCGGCCAGTGGGTCTGCACGCTGCTCGACCCGGCGCTTTCGGGCTGGGTCACCGGCGCGCTGATTCCCGTCGACGGCGGTCGCACTGCATGAGACCTGTCCAGTCAGGTACCAACCCTTCAGGAAACCGAGGTGGTCAGAGCGTGAGCCCCGAAATCTCGTCCGCTGCCAGCTTCATCCCCTCATCGTGTCTGCACACCATCTTCCGTGCCGCGCAGGAGGCCGAGCGGCGGACCGGCGCGGAGGTGGTGAAGCTGCACGTCGGTGACCCGTACTTCCATCCCGCGGACAACGTCGCCGACGCGTTCGTCGCCGCGGTGCGCCGCGGCGACACCAAGTACACCGGGCCGGACGGTCTGCCCGAGCTGCGTGAGGCCGCGGTGGAGAAGTTGCGTGCCGACAACGGTGTGGACACCGTTGTCGACCGCGTACTCGTCACACCGGGCTCGTGCGAGGGACTTGCCGCCCTGCTGCAGACCCTCACCGAACCCGGAGCCGAGATTCTCCTGCCGGAGCTGCACTGGCCGGTCCATCTCCAGCAGAGCCTGCTCGCCGGGCTCCGGCCGGTGTTCTACCCGCTCGGGCCCGGTTTCCGGCCCGAGGTCGAGCGGATCGCGGCCGTCGCCGGCCCGCGGACCAGGGTGTTGCTGATCAATTCGCCGGCCAATCCCACGGGTGTGGTGCTGAACCCCGACGAGATCAGTGCCCTGCTCGATCTGGCCCGCGCCCGGGGCTGGCACGTGGTCAGCGACGAGGCGTACGAGCACTTCTGCTACGAGCGAGAGCACCTCTCCGTCGCGTCCCTGGAACGCGACGTTCCGGTCGACGAGCGCATCGTGCACAGCGTCTTCAGCTTCTCCAAGAGCTTCGCGATGACCGGCTACCGGCTCGGGTACGTCGCGTTGGCGAACGACCGCGCCGCCGACATCATGCGGGTGGTCCAGGAGGCGAACATCATCGGCACCTCCACCCCGGTGCAGCACGCCGGCGTGGCCGCGCTGGCCAGTCGATCCGACGCCGCCGCCACCAACCGGAAGCTGGTGCAGCGTAACCGGGACGTGGCCCTGCCGCCGCTGGTCAAGGCCGGGCTGCTGAGCGAGCTGCCCGCCGGGGGCTGGTACGCGATGCTCGACGTGGCCAGGACCGGACTGGACGCCGAGACGTTCGCGCTGCGGCTGCTGGAGCGCAAGGGCGTCGCAGTGGTCGCCGGCAACGGGTTCGCCATGCGTCCCCAGCTCGACGAGCGGGGACACATCCGTGCCCACGACTACGCACCCTGGGCGCGGCATCTGGTCCGGGTCGCGTTCTGCGTGGATCCCGGCTGGCTGGAGACCGGTGTGCGCAAGATCCTTGAGTTCGTCGACGAGTGCGGCGACGGAGGTCACCGGTCCGCCGGATGAACCGGCGCCTGCCGTCGGGCCCGTGCCCGACCGGCAGGTCCGGCGGTCCGGAAGGCTCCCTGTGCGTTCGAGCGAGGAGGTGGGCACACCATGCCGGAGCCCGTGACAGGCACCGTGGCGCCGCCACTTGTCGACCCGGTGCAGTTCCGTTCCCTCATGGCCACGCACCCGGCCGGGGTCGCCATCGTGACGACCACGGCGACGGACGGCGCGCCCTGGGGGATGACCTGTTCGTCGGTGTGCAGCGTCGCGCTGCAGCCGCCGACACTGCTGGTCTGTCTACGCGCCGCGAGTCCGACGCTGGCGGCACTGCTCGACGTGTCCGCCTTCGCGGTCAACCTGCTGCGCGACCACGCCGAGCCGGTCGCGCAACTGTTCGCCTCCGGCGCGCCGGACCGGTTCGAGAAGGTCGAGTGGGTCCCGGATCCGGAGTCCGGGATGCCGCACCTGGTCGACGACGCGCACACGGCCGCGGACTGCCGGGTCAGCAAGGTCCTGCCCGTCGGGGACCACGTCGTGGTCTTCGGAACGGTGCTACGGGTACGCACCCACGCGGTCGCCCCGGTCAGCCCGCTGCTGTACGGCATGCGGCGGTACTGGTCGCTGGCCGTCACCCCGGCCGCCGATCCTGGCGGGCCGGACCCGGACGACCGACGGTGAACGAGTTTCCTGGAGTTGAGATGAGCAGTGTCCGCACCGACGCCCCGCACGGCACACCTTCTCTGTCCGGCCCCAAGGCCCGCATCCCGGACTGCCCCCTGGGACGCACGGTGGCGGTCGTGGGAGCCTGGTGGACGTTGGAGATCCTGCATGAGATCTTCAACGGCCACACCCGGTTCGCGGCCATCCGCCACCACCTCGGGACACCCGCCGAACTGCTGCTGGAGCGCCTCGCTGAGCTTCAGGGCAGAGGTCTGGTCGAGCCGGCGGTCGATGCCACCGCCCCCGATGGCCGGGAGTACCGGCTGACGCCCCTCGGTCGGACACTTCGTCCGCTGCTGCTTGTCATCGCGGCGTGGGGCAACCATCAGCTCGCCCCGGAGGACCGCAGTGTCATCCTGGTCGACACCGACACCGGCGTGGAGGTGGACCCGATCGTGGTGGACCGGCGGACGGGTCGGCCGATCGAGACCGAGAACGTGGTGTTCGCCCGTGGCCCGAAGGCGAGCGAGCTGGTCGCGGAACGGTACCCGAAGATCATGCTGACCTCCTGATCGCGTCGTCAGGATGGGTGGCGGTGTCCCGCCGCGTGCGCGCCGTGAAACGGCGTGCTGACGCCGTCGTACCGTAGGCGCAGCATCATGCCCTGATCGGCGTGCGGCAGGTTGTGGCAGTGGTTCATCCAGATGCCCCGGTTGTTCGCCTGGAACACGACCTCCCACACCTCGCCGGGGCGCACGTCGAACGTGTCCATCCAGAGCGGACTGCCCGAGGAGGGCTCACCGTTCCGGGACAGGATCAGCACCGGATGGCCGTGCAGGTGCCACGGATGGGTCTCCAGGCTGCGGTTCACCACGGTGAACCTGACGATGTCGCCGTCGGTGACGATCTGGTCGGGGATCGACGGGTGGCCACGCCCGTTGACCGTCTGCGCGAACGCGGGTCGTCCGTCGACCATGGCCAGCCCACGGTCGAGCACGAGGGTGAAATGCCGATCCGCGGTCGCGGTGCGCAGGGGCACGGGCGTCGATGTCCCGTAGGTGAACAGGTCCAGTTCCGGCCACGCGGCCGTGTCCTGGGTGGCCGCCTCGCCGTCCGGCGCGTCCGGGCGGGGTCGTAGCCACACCGCGGCCACGCCGTCGACCAGCAGCGCCACGGCGGTCTCCGGCATGGCGAACACCAGGTCGCGCCGCCCACCCGCGGCGATTCGCAGCGCGGTCCGGCTCGTCTCACCGGGCTCGTGCAGGTCGCGGCCGTCGACGGCGACCACCCGGAACGGGGTACCCGCCAGCGCGAAGCGACGCGGGTCGGAGTCGGTGTTGACCAGACGCATCCGGACCGTCGCACCCGCCGCCGCCACGTGCTCGACGCCCGCGACCGCCGGGCCGCCGCTGAACGTGTGCACGGGGACGACCAGGTCGAGATCCGCAGGGTCGGGATCCGTGCGGGGGGTCACCACGAGCACCCCGTAGAGGCCGCGCCGCACGCCGACGTGGGACGCGTAGTGGGTGTGATACCAGTAGGTCCCGACCTGGTCGGCGCGGAACCGGTAGAGGAACGCGGCCCCGGGCGCCACCGCCGGCTGGCTGAGGCCCGGCACGCCGTCCTCCCCGCACGGCACGTCGTAGCCGTGCCAGTGCATGGTCACGCCCTCGTCGATGTCCTGGTTGACCAGCCGCACCTCGACCAGGTCACCCTGGGTCGCGGTGAGCTGCGGGCCGGGCGTTGCACCGTCGAAGGTCCAGGCGTCGACGTCCGCTCCGGAGGGCAGACGCACGGGCGCCTTGCGGGCGGTCACCCCGTACGCGCGTCGAACGCCGCCCGGCGCGGGGGTGTCCGGCCCGCGCAGATCGGCCACCGACACGGTGGGCCGACGGCTGGGACCGGGACCGCCGCCGACCGTGTGCTCGGGGCCGGAGGAGAGCACCGACAGACCCGCGCCGGTGCCCGTCGCGCCGACCGCGACCACGCCGCCGGCGACGCCGAGGAAACCACGGCGGGACACGCGCATCCCGGCGTTCGGGGCCGCCTGCCCCGCGACATCCGCGCCCGGCGCCGGGAGCGACCGCGCGGTCAGCAGTACGGCCGCCGCCACCAGACCGACCGTGATCAGCGCCGCCGCCAGGGTCAGCGGATAGCCGACGAGGTAGGTGACCACGAAACCGGCCACCGCGGCGTAGCCGGCGGCGAACAGCGCGACGATCCCGGCCCGTTCACCGCCGGCCCGCCGGGGTGCTCCGGTGGCCCGCGCGAGCAGCGTCGGTCCGGCGAGAACCACGGCGACCACCGCGGTCACCGCGAGCAGCGGCATCCCCAGCAGCACCTTCTCCTGGACGAACCACCAGCCCTGTCCGGCAAGCATCGCCACCGACACGGCCTTGGCCACTGTGAGAACCAGCGCCGCGACGAGCAGCACCAGGGCAGCCCTGGCGCGTCCCAGTGCCGCGGTCACGCCGGCCGCGAGCCACGCGACGGCACCCAGCAGCGCCCAGGCGTGGTCCAGGACGGTCAGCGCCGCTGTGGTCATGACTGGGTCGCGTGGCTGAGCTCGGTGCGCTGCCAGGCGATCTGGCGAGCCTCACGCACGATCCACAGGGTGACCCCGAAGATGATCAGCCCGTTGACGGCGTGCACGCCGAAGATGAGGTGGCCCGTTTCGGAACCCTCACCGAAGGACCTGGCGACTTCCCGGATCAACGACTGGATGAGCACCAGCCCGGCCACCAGGGCGGTCCTGCCGATCACCCGGCCGGGCATGCGGGCGACCGCGGAAATCACCACAAGCACGACGGCGGAAAAGAGGATCAGGTAGCCGAGGAAGCGGTGGGGGGAGAACGCCTCCTCGATCGGCGCGGAGTCGAAGGCCCCGCTGGCGGCGAGATAGAACTGGGCGACCTCGGCGAGCAGCAACAGTGACGCCAGGCCCGCGAAGAGCTTCTTCATGGCACCGATCATCGTGTCCGGGCCGTCCGTCGCGCATTGGCCGAGGCGTGGCACCTGCTACGCGAATCCGCGTATCAGCAACCAGCTCGAATACGTCGCAGGGCGTAGTCGGCCACGCACCAGAGAGTGTGCCGGGTGTCGTAGGATCGCGGCATGGACCTGCGGGTGATGCCGGAACGAATGTCCGCCTGGCTCGCCCGGCGGCCTGGCTGGTTTTCGGACGTCCTGTTGGCGCTGTTCGTCACGGCGATCCAGGTGCAGAGCGTCACCGAGTACGGCGCCGTCCTTCCCGAGCCGGTCGCCCGACCCGCCTCGGACTTCGGCTACGCCGGCTACGGCCTGGTGGTGCTGAGCGGCCTGGTCATCGTCGTGCGACGCCGGTGGCCGATCACCGTGTTCGCGGTGACCGGTGTGGCCAGCCTCGTCTACTTCGGTCTCGGGTTCCCCGACCGGATGGCCTGCCTCGGCCTGTTCGTCGCCCTGTACACCCTCGCCGCCTACGGCGACGGACGCCGGTTCCTGCTGATCGCGGGCGTGGGCACCGCAGTGCTGTCCGTCGGATGGTTGATCGCCGGGGCGGATGTCCAGCCGAGGGAGGCCCTGGCCTGGGTGCTCCTGCGGATCGGGGCGTCGGTCATCAGCATCACGCTAGGTGAGTCGATACGATCCCGCAGGGTCATCGCCGCCGATGCCCAGCGGCGGGCTGAGCTGGCCGAACGTTCCCGCGAGGAGGAGACCCGGGCGCGGGTCGACGCCGAACGGTTACGGATCGCCCGCGAGGTCCACGACACGGTCGCGCACGCCATCGCCATCATCAACGTGCAGGCCAGCGTCACGGCGCACGTGCTCGACAAGCGGCCGGCCCAGGCCCGCGACGCGTTGCGGGCCATCGAGCAGACCAGCTCGCGGGCGTTGCACGAGATGCGCGCCGTACTCGGGGTCCTGCGCGAGGACGACGGGCGTGAACCCCATCCCGGTCTCGCGCAACTGCACGCGCTCGCCGGCAAAGCTCGCGAGGCCGGCCTCGACGTCACCATCGACCAGACACCGGCCGCGGCACCGCTCCCGAGCGCGGTCGACAGCGCGGCCTACCGCATCGTCCAGGAATCCATCACCAACGTGATCCGCCATGTCGGACCGACCCAGGTGACCGTGACCATCGAGGTCGACTCCGATGAGCTGCGCATCCAGGTGACCGACGAGGGCACCCGCGACCCGGTGCTGGTCGCGGTGGGTGCGGGTGGTCCACCATCGAGCGGTCGAGGCATCACCGGCATGCGGGAACGATGCCAACTGCTCGGCGGTGACCTGCGGGCCACCGCGCGTACCGGTGGTGGCTTCGAAGTCGTCGCCCGCCTGCCGCTCGCGCCGGTTGCGGCACGCCCGTGACCGACGTGTCCATCAAGGTGCTGCTCGCCGACGACGAGCGGCTGGTCCGCTCCGGGTTCCGGCTACTGCTCGACCTGGAGGACGACATCACCGTCGTCGGCGAGGCCACAAACGGGGCCGAGGCCGTCGACCTGGCTCGCGCCACCCGACCCGATGTCATCCTCATGGACATCCGCATGCCGCGACTCGACGGCATCCGCGCCGCGGAGCAGATCGTCGAGATGCCCGGGATGGAAAAGGTCCGGATCCTCATTCTCACCACGTACGACACCGACGAGAACGTCTTCGAGGCCCTCCAGGCGGGCGCTAGTGGCTTCCTGCTCAAGGATGCCGGCCCTGCCGAGCTGCTGCACGCCATCCGGGTCATCGCCGCCGGAGACGCCCTGCTCGCCCCACGGGTGACCCGCAGACTCATCAGTCAGTTCACCGCGCGGCGGAAGGCCGCGCAGGCCAGTGAGGACCGACTCGCGGTGCTCACCGACCGCGAGCGGGAGGTGCTCGCGCTCGTCGCGCAAGGGCTGAGCAACGACGAGATCGGCGCGGCCCTTTTCCTCAGCCCGGCCACCGCGCGTACGCATGTGAGCCGCACGATGGGCAAACTCGGCGCACGCGACCGGGCGCAACTGGTGGCGATCGCCTACCAGACCGGGCTGGGCCAGTACACCGAACAGCACTGACCCCGGTCCGCACCGGTCCGGAAAGGAACAGGCAAGAGTCCACACGGGAGCATGGTCCGACTGCCACCATCGGGCCATGAGTGAGCCCGCCCTCGGTCTCCGGTCCCTGGACCTGGTCGACCCAGCCACCTTCGTCGACAACGACGTGCACGCGTTCTGGCGGGAAGCGCGGGCCGAGAGGCCGGTCTACTGGCATGCGGCCACGGACAGCAGTCCCGGATTCTGGGTGGTGTCCCGGTACGCGGACGTCCAGGCGCTCTACCACGACGCGGCGCTCAGTTCCGAACGCGGCAACGTCCTGGACGTCGTGCTGCGCGGGAACGACTCGGCCGGTGGAAGCATGCTCGCGGTCACCGACGGACCACCGCACCGGAAGCTGCGCAACCTGATGTTCAGCGCCTTCACCCCGCGGGCGCTCGGCGAGGTGGTGACGAACGTCAAGGTCCGCTCCACCGAACTCGTGTCGGCGGTCGTCGGCGAGGGCTCGTTCGACTTCGCCGCCGAGGTCGCCGACCAGATCCCGATGAACACGATCTGCGATCTGCTGTCGGTGCCGCTCGGCGACCGCAAGGACCTGCTCCGGTGGAACAAGATGGCCCTGTCGTCGGACCGGGCCGACAGCAGCGACCTCGACGCGCTCAGCGCCCGCAACGAGATCCTGCTCTACTTCGTCGACCTGGCCGAGGACCGGCGGAGCAGGCCGGGTGGCGACGTGATCAGCATGCTCGCCGGCGCCGAGGTGGACGGGGTTCCGCTGACCGTCGAGGAGATCGCTGTCAACTGCTACAGCCTGATCCTCGGCGGTGACGAGACGTCCCGGATCTCGGCGATCTGTGCCGTCCTGGCCCTGATCGAAAACCCCGACCAGTGGGACGCCCTGCGGACCGGCGCGGTCGACGTCGATTCGGCGGTCGAGGAGGTCCTCCGCTGGGCGACCCCGGGGATGCACGTGGCGCGTACCGCACGTGAAGATCTCGAGGTACATGGGCACCGGGTCCGCGCCGGCGACATCGTCACACTCTGGAACATCTCGGCGAACAACGACGAGTCGGTCTTTCACCAGCCGCGCCGGTTCACCCTGTCCAGGTCACCCAACAAGCACCTCTCGTTCGGTCACGGACCGCACTACTGCCTCGGTGCGTTCCTCGGCCGCGCGGAGCTGCGGGCGCTGCTCACCGCTTTGACCACCCAGGTGACCCGGATGGAACTGTGCGGCAAGCCCCGCCCCATCTACTCGAACTTCGTGTCCGGCTACGACACGCTGCCCGTCCGTTTCGAGGCCGGCTGATCCTCGGCGACACCTGGCGGGGCCCGGACAACCCACTCCCCCTGTTCACCCCCGTCGGGCGTCACCGCTACGGCCGGCGAAACCTCAGCACCCGAGACCGCACTTCCGAGAATGTCGAGGTGACCGTGAAAAAAGCCGTCTGTGTCATCGGCGCGGGCCCGTCGGGTCTGATCGCGATGAAAGAACTGCTGGACGAGGGCCACACCGTGACCTGCTTCGATCACAACGCCGACCTCGGCGGCGTGTTCCGGGCGGGTGCCGGCACCGACGAGCCGGGTGCCTACGACTCGACGCTCCTGACCATCTCCAACTACATGATGGCGTTCTCCTGCTTCCCGCCGCCGGAGAAGCAGGAGCGGCGATTCTGGACGGCGATCGAGTACCGGCAGTACCTCCACGACTTCGCCGACGCCTTCGGCCTGCGTCCCCTCATCCGCCCCCGCACCGACGTCCTGAGTGTCGCGCGGAGCGACAGCGGCGACGGCTACGTGGTCGAGACCGCGCCCGCGGACGATCCCGCCGCCCGGGCCAGCCACCAGTTCGACGCCGTGGTCGTGTCCAGCGGCACCCACCGGGTCCCCAACAAGGTCAACCTGCCGGGGCAGGAGGACTTCACAGGCGTGGTCACCCATTCGGCCTTCTACCGCAACGCCGAACCGTTCCGCGGTAAGCGGGTCCTCTGCCTGGGTATCGGCGAGACCGCCGCCGATGTCGTCAACGAGATCGCCCAGGTGGCGGCGAGCTGCACGCTGTCGGTGCGTCGATGGCAGTCCGTCGTCGCCCGGTTTCCGGGTGATCGGCCCCATCCGAACGACGCCTACACCTCCGAGATGCTGAACGCGCTGCCGTTGTCGGCTGCCACCGCCGTCCACCGCGTCGGCACGCTGCTGGGCAAGCGGTTCGGCAAGAACCCCGCGAGCCGGGCGATCGCCGAGTGGAACTCGAACAACAAGAGCTTCTTCAACCACTTCCTGACCAAGAACGAGGCGTTCATCCATCGGATCGTCGACGGCACGCTCACGGTCAACGCCTCCGGCATCGAGCGGCTCGGTGCGGACTACGTCCTGTTCAAGGACGGCAGGCGGGAAAAGATCGACACGATAGTGCTGAACACCGGGTACACCGAGGACTTCACCCTGCTCAAGGACGTGCACGTCACCGATGTGCGCCAGATGTACAAGCACATGATCCACCCGGAACTCGGCACCGGCGTGGTCTTCATCGGCTGGGCACGGCCGGCTGCCGGTGGTGTCCCGGCCTGCTCGGAGATGCAGGCCCGCTACTTCGCGCTGCTGTGCAGTGGCAAACGCACGCTGCCGCCGCCGGACCAGCTGAACGAACTGATCAAGCGGCAGGCGACGTACGAGGACGAGTTCTTCACCGGCAACCCCGAGCTGCGAACGCTTGTCCACTACAACCGGTACATGATCGACTTCGCGAGGGTGATCGGGTGCTCGCCGTGGCGGCCGGAGGTGTTCCGCAATCCACGGCTGGCGTACCACCTGTGGTGCGGTTCGCAGGTGTCGCTCGTCTTCCGCCTGTACGGGCCACACAGCGACCGCGAGACCGCCCAGCGCCGGATCCTGGAGCTACCTGTCGCGTTCAACGCCGCGGAGATCATCCTGGCCACCGCGCTCACCGGTGCCGCCCGTGCGCTGGGCGCGGTGGGCCTGGTGAAACGGGACGGCGTCTACTGACCCGGTAGGCCGCGAACCGCAACGGGGGTTGCGGACGCCACACCGAGAGCCACGGTGGGCGTCGATCGCAGGTTCGGGTGCTGCCCGCGACCGAGAGGGCGGGCAGCACCCGACATCCGACTACCGTGACTGCGCCATCATCTCGGCCAGTTCGGCCAGGCTCTCGGCCTCGAAGACCGAACGCATCGGAACGGTCACGCCCAACTCCTTGCGCATCCGGCTGGCGAGCTTGGCGGCGAGCACCGAGTGGCCGCCCAGCTCGAAGAAGTTGTCCTGCGGCGTCACCTCGGCGATGTCAAGCGTCTCGGCCACCAGGCCGCACAGCAGCTTCTCCAGTGAGGGTGCGGAACCCGAACCGACGCCGGGCTCACCGGCCGCCGGCGACGGGGCGGCTGCGGAACCCGCAGACCCGGTCGTGGTCGGCAGGCCGCGTTCCGGGACGGCGCGCTGCTCGGCCGGAGCGGTCGACGCCCGCTCGGCGAGCGCCTTGCGGTCGATCTTGCCGTTCAACAGGGTGGGCAGCCGGTCGAGCACGACGACGGCCGACGGGACCATGTGTTCGGGCAGTGCGGCCCGCGCGTGCTCGCGTACCTGCGCCGCCACCATCGGCTGCTCTCCCGACGCGGTCACGTAGGCGACGATGTGCTGGGACGAGGCGTCGGCGCCGCCGAGCACGGCCACCGCCAGTTCCACCGCCGGGTGGCTCTCCAGCCGCGTCTCGACCTCGCCGAGTTCGACCCGGAAGCCACGGACCTTCACCTGGTCGTCGACCCGGCCGGTGAAGTAGAGCTCCCCGTCGGCCGCGCGGCGGCCCCGGTCGCCGGACCGGTACATCCGGCTTCCGGGCGGGCCGTAGGGGTTGGCGACGAATCGTGCCGCGGTCAGGCCCGGGCGGTGCAGGTAGCCACGGGCCACGCCGCTGCCGGACAGGTAGAGCTCCCCCTCGCCGCCGTCACGCAGATCCCGCAGGCGCTCGTCGAGCACGTACACCGCGCTACCGTCCCAGGGCGACCCGATGCTCACCGCCTCCTGCACCCCCTCGACCGGTCCGCCGATCGACGTGCCGACGGTCACCTCGGTCGGGCCGTAGCCGTTGAACAGCCGCCGACCCTGGGACCACTCCGTCGCCAGGGCTCTGGTGCAGACGTCTCCGGTGGAGGTGAGTGTGCCGCCGGGCAGCAGCCCCGCGCTGTCGGTGATACTCAACGCCACCGGCGGTAGCGTGGCATGGTCCACCTCGTACTTCAGCATCGTGTCGCGCAGCGACTCACCGGGCATCAGGTCGTCCTGCTCGGCCATCACGAGCGTCGCGCCGTGCATGAGAGCCATCGTGAAGTCCCAGAACCAGGCGTCGAAACTGAACGACGCCCATTGCAGCACCCGATCGCCGGGGCGGATGCCGTACACCCGGGTCTGGGTGGAGACCAGGTCCGCCATCCCGGCGTGGCTGAGCGCGACTCCCTTGGGCACACCCGTGGAGCCGGAGGTGTAGATGACGTACATCAGGTTGTCCGCGGTCAACGGCGCCAGCCGTTCCGCCGCGGTGACGTTGTCGCCGCGTTCGCGTGCGCACTCCGCCACGAACGCGGGGTCGTCGAGCACCAGCTCCGGCACACCCAGGTCCAGCGTCGCGACACTGCCGGTCCGGATCGACAGCACGGCCCGCGCGTCGGTGACCATGTGGGTCAGCCGCTCGGCCGGGTAGTTCGGATCGAGCGGCAGGTACGCGCCGCCGGCCTTCAGCACGGCGAGGACCGCCGTGATCAACGCGTCCGAGCGTGGCACCGCGATCGCGACCAACGAGTCCGGCCCCACGCCGGTCGCGATGAGCCGGCGGGCCAGCCGATTGGCGCGTGCGTTCAATTCCGCGTACCCGACGACGGTTTCACCGAAGACGACCGACGGAGCATCACCGGACGTCAGCACGCTCGCCTCAAAGAACTCCGAAACAGTGTCCACTCCGCCTCCGACGCAGCTTTCCTGCCAATGTGGCACCGACCATAGCCGTGGTTGCACGGCGCACTGCCGTACGCTTTCCCGGGTCTTTCAATCCGCTCGGGTCCGACGGACCGCAAGGTCGGACACCATGCGTCCGCGCCGTCCGGTCCAGGGTGGAGCGGGGTTGGCGACGCTGCGCCCGCTCATCGCGGCCGAGCTCTCTTCGACACCGCCGCGAAGGTCCGCCGGGTGTCCACCTGCGGTGTCGCCCGTGATTCGGGCTCGACGAAGAAGCCGCGCCCCCAGACCGTGCGGATCGCGAGGCCGACGCTCTCCAGGCGTCGGCGCAGCCGCATGACGTGCAGGTCGAGCGCGTTGCTCGACGAGCTGGCCCCGGAGCTTTCCAGGATTTCCCGTAGCTCGGTCCGGTAGACCAGCTGGCCGTATCTGGTCAGCAGTGGCGCCAGCATCTCGCACTGCATCAGCGAGAGCGTGACGGAGGTGTTGTTGAAGTACAGCATCCCGGCCGGGTCCAACACCGGCTTCTCGTTGAGCACCGCCCGGGCCGCCAGCTGGCGGATCCGGACCTGGAGGTCTTCCCGACCGATGGGTGGGCGCACCCAGTCCTCGTAGAGGCTCAGTTGGTCCGGCGGTGCCGCGCCGTGTTCCACGATCAGCAGACAGAGGTGCTGCTGTTCGTGGCACTCCGCGCGGATGTCACTTTCCGCAGGCCAACGAACGAACTTAACCCGATTTTTGACATCGACCATCGCCTGCATCCCCCATAGCCCCCATGTCTCGATGGGAATTAAGAAATGCCACCCTTGAGATACTCCTCATAGGTCTGTCTTCCTTCTGTCCAGGCGCTCGACCGGTACGCCGGTCACCAGCGTGTGGTCGCCTCCGCCGGGCCCGGCGACCGCCGGCAACGGTGCGGCCTGCCCGTCGTGCCGCAGTGACCAGCGCACCAACGGCCCGGTGGCCGCCGTGGTGAGCACGGCGACGAGCACGAGGACGCTGTATCCCAACTGATTGAGAAAGCCGGCCTGGTAGCCGATGCTCAGCACGACCAGTTCGGTGACCCCTCGGCAATTCATCAGCATCCCGAACCGCAGCGCTTCGCCGTTCGGCATTCCGGTCAACCGCGCCACCCCGCCAGCACCGATGATCTTGGTTACCACGGCCGCCACGAGGACCCCGGCGAACACCAGCCAGGTGACCGGTGCGGTACCCAGCAGCCCGACGGAGGTCGTCATACCGACGCCGGCGAAGAACAGCGGCAACAGGATGAGCAGGGTGAAGCCCTCCAACTGCTGGCAGATCCGTTCCACGACCAGGGAGTCACGGGGAACGGCGACGCCGAAGAGGAAAGCGCCGACCACCGGATGCAGCTGGATGGACTGGGTGAGCACCGAGTAACCGATCGCTCCGGCCACCAGCACCACGGTCAACGACTGGCCAGAGCCCAGCCGCCGGACCAGCGCCACCAGCAGCGGGCGTACGCACAGCGCCGTCACCAGAACCAGCGCGGCCCCGAGCAGCAGGACACGCATGCCCCCGCCACCCGCGCTCTGCCCGGCCAGCAGGAAGGCCAACACCAGCCAGAGCAGCCCGTCACCGATGGCCGCTGCCGAGATGGACAGCACACCGACACTTGTGTGCCGCAGCTTCAGGTCATCGAGGATGCGCGCCAGCACCGGCAGCGCGGTGACCGCCATGGCCAGCCCGACAAACATCATCGTGCCCGCCGGTGAGCCCTGCGAGCCGACGAACAGACCGCCCGTGGCGGCCACGATGCCCATGCCCGCCAGCCACGGCAGACCCATGCCAGCGACCACCACCGCCCCGACCACGCCCTTGCGCTCGATCCGGTCGGTACGCAGCTCACAGCCGAGCAGGAAGACGAAGATGACCAGACCCAGTTGTGCGACCTTGTCCAGCCCTTCCATCACCGTCGGCGGAAAGAGGAACCCGGTCGCCGACGGCCACACGGCACCGAGCAGCGACGAGCCGAGCACCAGGCCGCCCACCATCTCCCCGACCACCGAGGGCTGACGGAACCGACGGGCCAGCGCCGCGAAGGCCTGGCAGGTCACCAGGACCACCGCGACCGCGAGCAGGAACCGGGTGAGCGAGTCCCCGTCGTGCGACCCTGCCGTGCCCCACAGCGGCACCGTGCTCACCAGCACGACGAGCCCCAGGGCCACACCGAGCAGGGACCGGGTCCGCGCAGACAGGGTGATCACGCCCGCGAACCGCTCGACGCCGGATCCGGGTTGCTGCCGGCACCACCGGACACCGGCCCGGCGTCCCGCAGGCTCTTCGGCCGCATGTCGGTCCAGGACCTGTCGATGTGGTCGATGACCTCCCGTCGCTGCGCCGGACCGTAGGCCACCTGCCAGCCGTCGGGGACGGCGAGGCCGGACGGCCAGAGTGAGTACTGCTCCTCGTCATTGCGTAGCGCCAGGAATTCCCGGCTGTCGTCGTCGAACGGATTGGACACGCGGACAACCCCTCAGGATCTCGAATGGTTTCCGGACGGTGACGGGTCAGGGTTGTGGCAGGCCTCAGTCCTTGTGGCTGGTGAGGTGGTGGCCGGCACGGTGGGTGGGTGTCCGGCTGTCAGGCCGGTGCGGGTGCCGGGTTCTCGATGAACAGTTGCCGTGCCTTCGCTCGTTGCAGCTTTCCGCTTGTGGTCTTGGGGATGCTGCGTCTCGGGACGAGGTGCACCTGAGCCACGGGCACGCCGGTCCGTGCGCTGACCGCGCTGTGGACCGCCAGACGTAGACCTTCCTGCTGATCGGCCGGCACGTACGACTCGACGATGAGGTGCAGCTCCTCCGAATCGCCGCCCTCGGGTCGGTAGCCGACAGCGACGACAGTGCCGAGGCGGACACCCGGCACCGACTCGGCGGCCTGCTCGAAGTCCGACGGGAAGTAGTTGGCGCCGCGGATGATGATCAGGTCTTTGGAGCGGCCGGTGATGCGGATCTCGCCGTCCCGCAGGTAACCGACGTCGCCGGTCTTCCACCAGTCCGGTTCGGCGACGGCCGCGGCGGTCTCGTCCGGCAGGCCGAAGTAGCCGATCGTGCGGGCCGGGCTGCGGAACTGGATGTCGCCGATCTGGTTGTCGCCCAGCGGGTTGCCGTCACCGTCGACGATGCGGACCTCGGTACCCACAACTGGCGCGCCGCAGGCGACGACCTGCACTCCGCTCGCCTCGCCCGGGTCGACGTCGATCACCTGCCCGTTCGTGACAGCGGCCGTGCGGTCGATGGTGTCGACGCGGATAGGTCCGTTGTGCGGCGACATGGTGATGGTCAGGGTGGCCTCGGCCATCCCGTAGCAGGGCATGAACACGTCGCGCCGCAGGCCCCACTGCTGGAACCGGTCGACGAAACGCTCGATGGTGCCGGGATGGATGGGCTCCGCTCCGCAGAACGCCATCCGCCAGGACGACAGGTCGACGCCCTCGAGGTCGCTGTCGCGGACCCGGTCGGCGGTGTAGCCGTAGGCGAAGTTGGGCGCCGCCGCGAGCGTGCCCCCCATCGCGCTGATGTTGCGTAGCCACTCCACCGGCGAGCGCAGGAACTGCGTCGGCGGCATGAGCACACTGCTGCTCCCGGTGTAGACCGGAACCATGATCCCCGAGATGAGGCCCATGTCGTGGTACAGCGGAAGCCAGCTCACCGAGGTGTCCTCGGCCGACCATCCCGTCGCCGCGACACTCTGCGTCAGGTTCGCGGCCAGATTCGCATGCGAGATCATGACCCCCTTGGGCCTGCCGGTCGAACCTGACGTGCACTGGATGAACGCCAGGTCGTCCTCGGCCGGCAGCCGGAACTGCCCCAACGACGCCTCGGCGGACGCCGCACGCTCCAGCAGCACGTCCCCGTCGATGAACACCGTGTCCGCCACGGCCTCCGACGCCTCAACCACCGCGGCCCGGGCCACGACCGCCGCCGGTCGCAGGTAGGCCACCAGTTCCTTGACCTGACCGTCGAAGCCGGCCGCACGCCCGAAGCTCGTCGGCACCGCGATCGCCGTCGGGGCGGCACCCAGCAACTGACATCCGAAGAACGCCGACACGAACGTCCAGCTCGTCGGCAGACAGAACAGCACCCGATCGCCACGGCGCACGCCGTACTCGGCGAGAACCGCCGCGCAACGCAGTGCGTCGTCGAGCACCGCGTCGTACCGGCGAGGCTCCGCCCGTCCCGGCTCGGGCACCACCGTCATCCGCGAGCCGTCCGACCCGCGCTCCGCCTGCGCCACCAGGGCATGGATCACCGTCGGAAATTCCGGAACAACCACGCTCATCAACCCCGCTCCTCACAACCTAGGACGGCCCCACTCTGAACCCACGGCAAGCCCGGGAGGTCGGTGCTCATGACGCACCGGTCCCGTTTCCGACCCGCACGGTCAACCCGTCAACCACGTCCAGGACCCCGCGATCCCCTGCGCTCCCCCTGCTCACGCGACGCGCCGTCCCGGCAGCGCGCCCCGCACCCCGCCGGGCATCGCGGTGCCTCACCGCCGCACCGCCAGGGCGAACGAGAAACCGGCCTCGGAACGCGACCACACCGGCACCGACATGCCACCGAACGAGGCGACCAGCCCGGAATCGGAGCGGGCCAGCTCGATCCGCCAGAACAGCAGGCCGGTTCCGACAGCCGTCGCGTCCAGCGCCTTGAATGCCGCTTCCTTCGCCGAGAACAGCTCGACCGGGCTGTGCCGGCCGGCGGGCGCGAGCAGGGTGCGCCGCTCCCGCTCGTACAGCACGAAATCGATGATGCGCTGGGTGAGGGCCGCGTCCTCGATGTCGACGCCGACCCCGGCGGCGCCGGGGACCACCACCGCGACCGCCAGCCGGTCGGTGTGGGCGATGGATCCGGGGTACCCGCGCGGAAAGTCCGGCCTGCCGCCGGCGACGCGAGGCACCGTCCGGACCCCTGATCCCGCGGCGGCCAGCGCGGCCGCCGCAGCCTGGCGACCGGCGGCGAACTGCTCGCGCGGCCCGTACGGCGGCGGCACCGGACGCCATTCGAGATAGGTGCCAGGTGTGGCGGTGGCGAGGGTTGCGGGTACGGCGGTCACTGAGTCACCTCACACGCGCAGCGCCACGACGTGGTCGGCCAGCGAGCTGATCGAACGCAGCACCTCCGGTTGGATGTCGTCGTCCCACTCGAAACCGAACGCGTCCTCCATCGCGACCAGCAGGCTGACCAGCGCGGCCGAGGACAGCCCCTGCTGCCGTAGCGACACGGTGTCCGACACCGTCCGGACGAAGCTCTCCGGGCCATGCATCTCGACCAGCAGCTCACGGATGCGCTGCCGGGCCTCCATCACCTGGTCAGGCATTGGTCTCCACCTCGTCGACGAACGTCGCCACCAACGCCTCGAAACCCGCCGCCTCATCCAGGAACGGCAGCTGACCCGCTATCAATAAATTGTCGAGCGTCAAGAAGACCTCACCAGCAGACACCACATCCCCCTTATTCATCCCTGCGCGCTGAACGCGCATTCGGGTGACTGCATCACGTCCCGTCGGCACCGGGGCCGAAATGGGTACCACCACGTCAACCGGCGGAGCGGCCGGCGGACACCGTCTTCATGACGCCACCGGCCAATCCAGAACCGCGACGATTTCGCGGCACCGCACGGACTCCCGCCCTTATCCCAAAGTGGCGGAACACTACCGTACGCTATCACTCGATCGACATTCTGCAATACATTAATTTTGCACACCTGGTTGTGCGCTTCACACGCGCACACATGGAGAGCTCGTCCGGAATTTCCGGAGCGTTGTGGACCGCCGGGGAGGAAGCCTTTTTCCCGACGGTCCACAGATAGACATCACTCGGCTAACCGGTGGCCGGCGGGCCGCCACCGCAATGCGTTTGCCTAACGCGCGTCGCGCCACATGAAACTGGTGTTGATGCCGAGAATCGCCTCCTGGGAGACCACCCGGAAGCCAAACCTCTCATAGAGCACGACGTTACGGTCGATATCCGCCTGGAGGAAGGCGGGAACCTGCTGCTGATCAACGTCCGCGAGAAAGGCCGTGAGCAGTGCCGACCCGATCCCGTATCCCTGCTGCTCGGGGTGGACCGCGATCGGTCCGATGTGCCAGTGGGGTTTGCGAGGCTCATGCCTGGCTCGCCCACCCACCACCTTGAGGGCACGCGGCAGCCCCAGGCCCATCGTCCGGACCTGCGACGGAATCGACTTGATCTTTTCGCCGACCGTCATCTGACAGTGTGGCCACTGCGCGGCCTTGAGCACACCGGCGAGTTCGCCCTCCCGCTCGGCGACAAGCACGTGGCTGGCGCTGTTGCCGAGCTTGAGGGTGAGGGCAGCGTGCTCCATGATCCGGGCGGCCTTGTCCTGGTTGCCGCCGGCGATGGCGAGGTTGCTCGGATTCAGGGCGAAGGCAAGTCCGACTATCCGGCTCGCCTCGGCCATTTCGGCCGGTCTGATTCGCCGTACGCTCACATCGCTCATATGCCAATCTCCGGGTCGGTCGTCGTGCGGGTCGGTGCTAACTCGCTGCCCACGGCATCGTCGAAACGTCAGCCGCGGTGATGCTGGTGGGGTGGAAGCCGTGTCGGCCCGCCATTTCGAGGGCGGACACCACACCGGAGACGGACAGGCCGCCGTAGGACGGGCTCGCCGTGGCCGGTTCGAGCCCCAGCAGGATGGTCTCGGCCAGGCACGAGTAGACGATGCCCGGCGGCAGAGTGATGCCTGGGAAGTGTGGCGTCTGCCCACCGGGAAGCCGGACGCGGCCACCGGAGACGAGGGTGACGTTCGGCAGCTCCGCCACTGCCGGATGCGCGTCGCCCGGCACCGCGAGGTCGCAGACCAGGACGTCCCGGTCGGCCGCCAGGTGGGTGGGCAGGATGACCGGGTCCGCCGCGTTCGTGGCGCTGACCACGATCGGGCAGTCGCGCAACGCGTCGAGGTCCTCGGCGACCGAGACGTCGACCAGGTGGGCCACCCGTTTCGCGACCGAGTCGAGCCGGCGCCCGGAGCCGGGCCTGCCAACGAGGACGAGCGACTCGCAGTGCGGGGCGACCAGATCGGCCATCACCGCGCCGATGTTGCCGATGCCGCCGACCAGGCCGACCCGGCGCGCACCGGAACCGCTGCTGCTCAGATGGCGTCGAAGCAGGTCGTAGGCGCAGGCCGCGGTGAGCGAGTTGCCGGAGGTGACGCGTACCTCGTGCTCGATCACGTCCCGCCCGGCGCCGGTGACGATCGAGGTGTAGCCACCCAGACCGACGACGTCGCCACCGAGGGCGACGCCCAGCTCCACCGCGTCCAGCACCGTCCGGGACAACCAGGGCCGCTGCCCCGCGCGCAGCGCCTCGACCGCCTGGGCTGCGGTGAACGGCACCGCCACCACACTCACGTCGGTCACGCGTCCGGTGTCCGAGGCCACTCGGTGCCGGACAACCTCGAACGGATTCAGCTCGCCACGCATCCGGTCCAGGGCCGCGGTACACCGGCTGTCCGACCACTCAGCCAACTCCGGAGCCAGGGACCGCACCGTGGACGCGTTGTCGAGGTTGGCGAGGAACACCACGTGCGGGACGTCCCGGTCGTGGCCTGCCCGCCGATGGCGGGCAGGCGGCGGCACATGCTGACGCGGACGCCAGGCTCCCGTCGGTGGCACAGCCAGATGCGACAGCAACGCCGCGTAGTCACCCTTGGCGAGCAGGCCGGCCACGTCGTCGAACGCCGCGACGGCCCGTTCGATGTCCTCGGGTTCGAGCAGCGCCGACGGCTGCACGCGCACGGTCGTGGGCGCGGACAGGGTGGGCATGACCCGGACCCGGTGCGCGTGCAGCAACCGGCCCGCGATCAGGAAACCGAGCGACTCAGCGTCGAACACGGCGCGCAGCAGCGCCGACTCCGGCTGCGGCAGGCGGAACTCCACGCCGATGAGCAGTCCTCGGCCCCGCACCGCCACGACCGCTTCCGGCCACCGCGCCGCCACCTTGGCGAGTTGGTCACGCAGCTCGGTACCGATCGCGGCGATCCGGTCGCGGTGGCTCTCGTAGAGCTCCAGGGCGGCCACCGCGATCAGTGCGGAGAAGTCGTCCTCGGCGAAGGTGGACGTGTGGTGACGGCCGAAGTCAGCGACGTACCGGTCGGCCGCGACCATCATCGCCGAGATCTTGGCCAGGCCACCGCCGAGCGACTTCGACAACAGGTAGTAGTCGGCGACCACACCCGACGGCTCCGACGCCAGGAACGTACCGGTGCGGCCCATGCCACACTGGATCTCGTCGAACACCAGCGCCGCGTCGTGCCTGTCCGCCAGTCTGCGCAGGGCGGCCAGGGTCTCGCCCGGCACCTCGCGCACCCCGGCCTCACCCTGGATGGGCTCGGCGAAGCAGGCCGCGACCGGGGACAGGTTGCGGGCTGTCGAATGCGGCGTCCCGTCCGCGTCCACAGCGATCATGCAGACCTCGACGAGCCGGTCGTCGAGCGCTGCCAGCACCGCCTCGGGCGCCCAGTCGGACAACCGCACCTGTCTCGGTCCCGGCACGTGCAGATCCTCGGGCACGTTGGAGCCGTGAGTCAGGGTGCCGGCGGCGGTCGTCTTGCCGTGGAAGGCGTCGCGCAGTGAGACCAGGACCGGCTCGGCCCGCAGCACCTCGGTGACCTTCTCGGCCGCCTCGGTGACCACCTCGCCGCAGGGACGCCCCGCAGCGGGCCCGCTCCCGCACGGGGTGTCGGCCAGGCCGTCGCGGCGCAGCCGACGCAGAGACCGCTCAAGCTCCTCGTGCAGCGCGCCGAGCCGCCTGCGCCGCTCGACCACGGCGTGCTTCACCGCGGCCTCCACCGCCTCCGCACCCGTGGAACCCAGCGTCACGACGTAGTCCACACCGGTGGTCGCCCTCACCAACGCCGACAGCTTCGCGGCCAGCACGGCCGCCCCTGGGCGGATGCTGGCCTGTGCGTTGAAGGGACGCTGCTCGTCGAGGCACCGTCGGGCCACCGCAACCAGTGTCGGATGGTTGTGTCCGAACAGGGACGAGCCCGCACCGCCGACCAGGTCGAGCACCTGGTCGGCGGTGCCGGTGCCCTCCGCCGGCTCCGGCGTGAGGTGGTCGCCATACCCGCTGCGGTAGGCCACGTCCAGGTTGAGTGCCTGGAAGAGGCGGCCCAGTTCGGGCCGGGCGTAGCGACCGAAGTCGAGGTCACTGCTCACGGCTCGCCGATCCCGCTCCCGACCCGTACGGTCATCGAGGCGGTCACCTGGTCCACGACGTCGCGCAGCGTCCGCATCGACGCCGCCTGACCGTCGGACATCTGCACCTCGAAGAGAGACTCCATCTCCACGATCAGATCGATCGACCGCACCGAGTCCAGGCCGTAGTCCGCCAACGGCGTGTCCGGATCCAGCTCCGGCACCTGCAACCGGCGACGGAACAACTCGTCAACCACATCCAGAACTTCGCGATCCATCGTGCTCCCCCTCCTCACGCAACGCGCCGTCCCACCCGGCGCCTTGGCAGCCGCCTCGCCGGCCGAGCGCAACTCGACCGGACCTCCCTGACCGTCACCTGGTCAGGCACTGGTTTCGACCTCGTCGATGAACTTCGCCACCAACGCCTGGAAACCCGCCGCGTCGTCCAGGAACGGCAGATGACCCGCCCCGGGCATGATCTCGTAGCGGCCGTTGGGAAACTTCTCCGCCAACTCCCTGGCCCCGGACGGGCTCAACAACACGTCGTCGTCCCCAATGACCACGAACGTCGGCGCCTGGATCCGAGCCAACAACTCCGCGCTCGTCTCCCCGGTCAACGCCAACTTCAACCCGTTGACCAGATCCTCCTTCGTCGACAGAGCCAGAAAGCTCTCCCGCAGCCCGAGGAAACCCGGCGTACCCAACTCCTCGATCATCTCCGCGCCGAACACCTCCGGGTACAGGTGCGCGTACAGCGCCGCCATCCCGTGCTGCTCGAGGGTCAACAACCACGCCCGCTGCACCAGACGATGGCGACGCATTCCCCGGGGGCCGAGTGCCGGACCCGCCAGCACGATTCCCTTGACCCGGTCCGGGTGCTTCAACGCCACATCCCGCGCCAACACCGTGGAAATCGACGTCGACAACAGGTACGCCTTGTCGATCCCGAGCGAATCCAGCAACCCGACGACGTCCTCGACGTGCTCGTCCCACGTCGGATACTTCTCCGGGTGCGACGACCGGCCATGACCGCACAGGTCGTAACTCACCACCCGGTGGCCCACCGACAACTCGTCAGTGAACACCCGCCACGTCGGCGTCGTCATGAAGAAGTTGTTGAGCGTCAAGACCACCGGACCCGCACCGGTGGACTCGTAATACAGCTCGACACCCTCCCGCCCACGAGCCGAAACAGCGTCCTCCCGGTACGCCACCTCAAGACGCTCGAGAACCTCACCAGCAGACATCACATCCCCCTCATCCCATATCGACGTATTGAGCAGCAGCAGGAAGGACGGCGGCGAACCCGGCGACGACATCGGCAGCCGACGTCTCGTCGGAGACGGAGTCGCAGGAAAGACCGCAGTACATCGCCATTTCCTCGATCCGGCCGGTGGTGGCCACGGTGGGTACCGCCGCGCTGAAACGGGGCACCAGATAGGACCGGTCCTCGACCGACGTCCGACCGATGAACTTCTTGGGTTGCCCCGGGTTCTCGGTCACCGGTGTGGCCAGCACCCGGTGGCGTCGACCAGGCCAACCGATCTCGTAGACGCCGGTGATCACCGTGTCGGCACCCTCAGCCGCGCACACCGCCGCCTTGAACTGGGGATGGGCCCAGGACTCGCGGGCCACCACGAACGCCGTCCCCAGCAGCACGCCATCGGCTCCGGCGGCCACCGCCCGCTCTGCGTCGGCGGGGGATCCGATGCCCCCGGCCGCCACGACGCAGGCACTGGGCAGTCGGTCTCGCAGCCGGGCGACCAGCTCGTCGCGGCGCAACACACCGAGCAGGTGCCCACCCGCCTCGATGCCCTGCGCCACCACGACGGCGCCCCGCTCCGCCGCCAGCACTCCGTCCTCGACGGTGCCGACCTGGACCACGAGAACCCGACCGGACGCGGCGACCCGCTCGAACACCGCCGCCTCGGGCATGCCGAACAGCGACACGTGGACGTGCGGCGGCGTCTCGGCGAGCACCTGCTCCACCTGCCGGGCGAGGTCATCGGGACCGACCACCTCCGGGATGAAGTTCACCCCGACCGGGCGCGAGGTTCCCGCGGCCAACCGGCCCAGCACCGCCGACAGCGCCTCGCCCATGAGCTTGTAGCCGCCCACACAGCCGGCGGCACCGGCGTTGGAGACCGCGCACGCCAGCTCCGTGCCCGCCACGCCACCCATGCCCGACTGGAGCAGGGCCACCTCGGTGCCGAGCACCGTCGCCACGCTCGATCGCATCAGCCCAGGCTCTCCACGGCGGACAGCGCGGCCTCGACGCTGCCGAAGCGGGCTGTCAGCGTGTGCACCCACCGCTCGACGCCGAACGCCAGACAACTGGTGTGGGCGGTGTCGTCGCCGGCCCGGATGTCGCACCGCTCACCGAAGAAGTTCCGGTGGTAGTTCACCGAGCCGATGGCCAGGCCGTCGACGACGAACTCCTCCTTCACCGGGAAGAGCCGCTGCATCTTCGCCTTGCCGCTGTTCTTGTCGAAGAACGGGTCCGTGGCGACTTCGAGCTTGACCTCGAGGCCGAGTTCGGCCAACAGCGCCAGCACGGCATCCTTGGCCCGGCCCAGGTGCTGCTTGGCCCCCTCCTCCTGGCCGATGAAGACGATCTCACGCATGGAGAAGCCGAGCAGCCGCTGCAGGCCGTCGTAATGGTCCTCGTTGCGGAAGCAGGTGCCCAAGGTGGTCCGCAGGACTCCGCCGGCGGGCAGCACCGAACCGGCCAGGTCGAGGTAGATGGCGTAGCACGCGGCCGAGGGCAGGGCGAACTCGGCGGACCGCATCACGTCGGCGGGCACCTGCTCCAACGGCCGGGACGCAGTTGCCAGCAGCGTGCCCACCCGCTCCGGGTCGAGTCGAGCTGCCGCCAACCCGAGATGCGGGAAGTTGTCGTAGTAGTCGAAGGTGTCGAGGTCACGGGTGCGCAGCAGGAACGGGAACCGGAACTCCGCGGCGCCCCAGCCATCCCCCAGGCGCCGGAACACCGCGTCGACCGCCCGCAGCAACCGCAACTGGCCACCGTCGAGAACCCTCAAGCCATTGTCGGTAACGGTAGTCATGACGCCGCCTTCTGCTTCAGGAACCGCGCCCCGATCGCGTTGAGGGTGCGGAAGTCGTCGAGGTCGAGTTCCTCGGGGTCGATCGACTCGCCGGTCAGCTCCTCGAGCAGGAAGATGAACTCCACGAAAGCCAGCGAGTTGATCGCCCGGCTGTCGATCAGGTCGAGGTCGTCGTCCAGCTGTCCGAGTTTGGGATTGCGGTCCAGGATGAACTCCCGCACCGCCTGCATCGGTTCGGTCCTCACTTGACCAGTTCCCTGCCCACGCCCGCCTTCGTCAGGAAGCTGCGTGTCCGCTTGAGGACCCGCTCGTGCGCGGCGTGCCGCGCCGGGTGCTCCAGCGCACGGCGCCGCAGCGCCAACGCGTCTGGAATGCCGGCGTCGCGGTAGGCCGCCGGGTTGTAGAGGGTGGCGATGCTGTACCGCAGGTAGTTCTCCAGGTACTCGGCGACCAGCGGCACCTCGGCCGGGTCGCGCTTGGCCACCTGGCCGAGCAGGTTCGTGAAGATCATCCGTCCGAACGCGACGTGCCTGCTCTCGTCCTGGTGGTGCACCCGGTTGATCTCGCGGGCGATGTGCGGCAACGTCTCGTCGGTGGCCATGTAGGCGTTGTAGTGGTCGACGATCTCCTCGAAGATGAGGATGCGGGCGAACACCACCAGCTCGCGGGCCACCGGCGAGAGGTGCTCCACCGAGTCGGCCTGCAGCGTCGGCTGGGCCGGGTACAGCTTGCCGCCGTAGCGCAGGCAGAACTGCGCGAAGAACCACATGTGCTCGTTTTCCTCACCGATGAAGTGGTGCAGGAACTCCGAGACGTTCGCGTAGGTCCGCTCGTGGATGCGCATCACGACTTCGCTCATCAGCTCGCGGATGCCGTGGATGTTGAGGCTGAAGAAGTTGATCGCCTCGTACTTGGTGAGCGCGATTTGCTGCTCGCGGGTGAGCTCGTCCCACATCGGCGTACCCGCGAGGGTGGTCAGGCTCTCGCTCATCCAGGGCATGTCCGGCTCGATGGCGTCGGGCCAGTCGAACAACGTGTACGGGTTGTAGTAGCCGGACTCGGCCATGTGCTCGAGCCGGTCCAGCTGCAGCTCGATCGGTTCGATCTCTCGTACCGCCATTGTCAGTCGTCCTCCCCGATAGGTGGTTCAAGAGGTCAGGTTCACCGCGCCGACCGGATGTCGGCACGCAACAGCGCTGGCTGCGGTGAACCACATTCGTGGCGTCCGAAGGACGCGTTGCCGGAAGCGGTGGACGGGATGACCTTGTTGTAGAGCGATCCGAGGCACAGCTCCTGGAACTGCTCGGTGTTCGCCGCCAGGCGCGCCGCGAGCTGTGCCTTGGCGATGTCGACCGACTTGGTCACCCCGTCGTCGTCAGTCACCTCGACACAGGCGTGCGGCAGGTCGAGCGCGCCACCGAGCACCCCGGTGAACCAACCCCGCTTCGCCTCGGCGCGGTACCCCGCAGCGCGGAAGCGCTCGGCCAGCAGGAGGCTGGCCGCGATGCAGCTCGTCACACCGAGCTCGTGCACGAGCGCGTAGTCGGCCTGCATCGGCACCGGGATCATCTGCCAGCGGTAGCCCGCGTTCAGGTAGTCGCGGGTCAACTGCCGCAAGGTCGGGGAGACCAGTGGGGTACGCGCGCCGGTGTTGGTGACTGTCGCGACGTACTCCGCCGCCCCCTCGCTCGGCGCCAGCGGCGTGATCTCCTCAAGGCGGCCACCGAACCGGACCACGTCCGGCCCCTCCAGCCGCCACGGTGCTGCCCCCGCGCACTCGTGGCATTCCAGGCGTACCCGGAAGCTCCAGGTCTTCGGCCGCAGCAGGTCGTCGACCGGCCGTCCCGCGAACCGGAACAGCATCCGGAACGCCAGTTCCGGCTGCGTGTTCCGCCGGTGCGAGTACATGCCGAGGTTGTAGAGGTCGTTCGGGTCGAAATACCGTACGCCGTCCCGGTCGTCGACCGGCAGGCCGGCGTCGACCAGTCGGTCGACATCGGCCGCGTCGCAGTGCAGCATCTCCCGCGCCACGGACTCCGGCTGAGTCCTGCGGGAAAACTGGTCGGGAACGAATTCGATCGCTTCGGCGACCTTTTCCCACGGTGGGCACGCAGTCGCTTGTGGCTGTGGCACGGTCTCTCCCCCAGGCAGATTCAACCGGGTCTGCGACCCGTGTCAACACCGGTCACGACCGCACAGGAATACGAAACGCCCGACAACGGGCCATCAGTATGGTTCGCTACATTCCGCCGAGCCCTGCCTGACCCCGCGGAACACCAACGCACGCTACCACCTGTCGGACGTCCCGCAATCCGTTAATTTCGCATATCCCGCTGTGCGCTTCCCATGCATCGCACGATTAAGACGATTCATCCGCAACGCCGGAAACTGCCTCCACGGCCTGATGGAAACCCTCACACAGAGGGGCGAGAAGATACCTCACGAGCAGAGTTTGAGCAGCTCAGGACGGCGTCCGCAGGTGTCGGACATCCGATCAACAACCGGTCCGACATACGTAATGTGGCAGAGGTCACAAGCTGCGACAGACATATGGCTGCGAAATGAAAGGCGGACCACCGGCCGAGGTACGCGCCGTCAACTTCATCGAAACCAGCGCATCGCCACGAGGCGAGGTCCCCACCCTCGGCATATTCGATTTTGCAGGTTGCACGGTCGACCGACACCGGACGGCGTTTCACCACCACGTCGGATAGTCGACTTTCTGCGGAACTGTGGACACCTTCACGTCGACGCTCCATCCGCGTTACCGACGTGCATTCCTCATGGTCGTATTCCGACCGAGCGCCGGTATCGTATGGTGCGGCACGACGGACGACCAGCGTGTGGCCGGCGCGGATCGGCGGGTCACAGTCGGCCAACCAGCCATTGAAGGGGCCAACATGGCGTTGGATCGGATCCTCCGGAGGCTCATCGCCTGGCAGCATGCCGACGGTGCGCCGACTCCGCTTCGGGCGATGACTGTCGAGCAGGCCCGCGAGCGCTACCGGGCGAGCGCCATCCGCCCCCCACGCCGGGACGACGACCCGAGCCAGACGGTGGCCGTGGTCGACGAGAAGATCGACAGCTCGGACAGTACGCCGATCAGGTCCAGGGTGTACACGCCACAGGCCGACACCGGCCGGGTGGTCACCTACCTGCACGGCGGCGGATGGGTGACTGGCGACCTCGACACACACGACCTGGCTTGTCGGGTGCTCGCGGCGTCGCTGGGCGCGGTCGTCGTCTCCGCCGACTACCGGAGGGCGCCGGAGTTTCCCTACCCCACCCCCCTGCACGATGCCGTCTCGGCCGCACGGTGGACGAGCCGGATGTTCCCCGACCGCCACCATGTTCTCGCCGGCGACAGCGCAGGTGCCCAGCTCGCACTCGGGGTCGCACTCGACGCCCGCACCAACGGCGAGCCGCGGATCGCCGCGCTGCTGCTGATGTATCCGCCCGTCGATCCGAGCCTGCGGATCGCCGCGGCCGGCGCGCACGCCGAGGGGTACCTGCTCTCCGTTGACGACCTGACCTGGTGCTACGAGCAGTACCTCCCCGAGCCACGGCACCGGCGCGAGCCCGCCGTCGACCTGCTGCACGCGGACCTGACGGGTCTACCACCGACGGTGGTCGCCACGGCCGAGTTCGACCCGCTGCAGCGCGAAGGTGAGCTACTTGTGGAACAGCTGCGCACCGGTCGCGTGCCCGCCCGCCACGTGCCGGGACCGGGGCTGGTGCACGGCTCCTTCCTGATCCAGGACATCGTGCCCGCAGCGGCAGCCCATGCGCAGCAGGTCATCCGGGAGTTCGACGCCCTCTTCACGTCCACCCGACCCGGCGGGCAGAGCGTCTCCTGCCGGCCGGATCCGGCCCGGCTCGATCACGACGCCGCGACGACGAGCGACTCGCAATCGGTGTGGACCGCGTCCAGCTCGCCGTCGAGGAACAGCTGACGCATCGCCGCCCGCTTGACCTTCCCGCTCGTGGCGCGCCGGACGCCCCCACGGCGCAGCAGCACCGTCGCGCCGGGGCGGACCCCGAACTCGCGGGTGAGAGTACGCGTGATCCCGTCGGCCAGGTGGTGGAGGCGATGCTCAGCCGGTCGCCCGTTGACCTCGGAGACGACCACCAGGGCGTTCCCTGACCCGGATCCGTCGAGCGGAACCGTGAAAACCGCGCTGATGATCCCCAGACCGGGGAGCTGCGCCCGCAGCGTCCGTTCGATCTCCTGCGGATAGAGGCAGCGTCCGTCCACGGCGAGCAGCTCGGCCCTCCGCCCGGTCACATACAACTCGCCCTCGTGCACGGTGCCGAGATCTCCAGTGCGAACGTAGCCGTCGGCGGTGAACACGGGATCGGTCGCGGTCTCGTCGCGCCAGTAGCCCCGGGAGACGCTGGGACCGCGTACCCAGATCTCGCCAACGGTCCCGGCGGGCAGCGCCTCGCCGGTGGTCGGGTCGGCGATCAGCACCTCGACGTCGCGCGGCGCGCCGCAGCTGACCACGCCGGCACCCGAATCGGACGGGGTGAACAGGTGCTGCTCCAACCCATGCTCGTCCACCCGGGTCACGACCGCCTTACGGAACGGCTCCGCGGCAACGAACAGGGTCGCCTCGGACAGGCCGTAGCAGGGACACACGACGTCGTCGCGTAGCCCGGCCGGGGCGAACCGCGTCACGAACGCGTCAAGCGTCTCGGCGTGCACCCGCTCCGCCCCGTCGACCCCGATCCGCCACCGCGACAGGTCCAGACCGGTCAGTTGGCTGTCGGTCACCCGGGCGCGGCACATCTCGTAGGCGAAGTCCGGGGCGGCGGACGCGTAGACGTCGTACTTGTCGATCATGCGTAGCCAGTGGTGCGGACGCCTGATGAAGGCGATGGGGTGCATCAGCACGCAGCCGCCCCCCACCAGCAGGGCGGGCAGCAGGTGACCGAACAGGCCCATGGCATGGTGCAGTGGAACCCAGCCACCGAGCCGGGTCTCGGTGGTCAGGCCGTACACGCGGCGCTGGCTCTCCACGTTGTGCAGGAGATTGCCGTGGCTGACCATCACTCCCCTGGGCTCGCCGGTCGTGCCCGAGGTGTACTGGATGATCGCCAGCGTGTCGTGGTCCAGTTCGCTGGGAGACCACGAGTCCGCTTCCGGCGAGATGTCGCTGTCGGTGGCCACCAGGGGCAGGTCGGTCCGCCCGACCGACCGCATCCACGCCAGGACCGTGGAGCGGTTGGCCGTGTCGGTCAGCACCGCCGACACCACCGCGTTCTCGGCGACACGCGTTGTCCGCGACCGCTCGTGTGGATACCGGCCCGGCAGCGGCGCCGGCACTGCGACCATCCCGGCGTAGAGACAGCCCACCAGCGCCGCCGCGAAGTCGAATCCGGTGGGGTACAGCAGCAGCACCCGGTCACCCACCGGGTAGCGGGCCTGAAGCCACGCTCCGATCCGTCTTGCCTCGGCGTCGAGTTGGGCGAACGACCAGCGCCGGTCGCCGTCGTCACCCTCAAGGTCGTCGACGACGATCAGCGCGGTGCGGTCCGGCGCCGAACGGACGTGCTCACGAATCGCTGCGGCGGCACTCGCGGTGAGCGAGAGATCCATCATTGCCCCGGTTTCCCCTCTATGCCGTGTGCACGACTCACCAGCACCACGAATGAGCCCTCGGGGTGCTCCACGAACTCAGCTAGCGACGAACGGCGGGCTTCGGCTGCCACCACATATGCCGTCAGCGAGTGAAGAATCGCTGCGATGCGCAGGCTAACACCGGCGCGATGAGTCATCCACCGAACCGTCGACACTAATGAGAATCACATACCCATGGCATTAAAAATGCATCAGGTTGCACCACGCTATCCGGCCGCGCCCCGCCAGGATAAAGCCACGGATTACCGTACGGAAAGGTTCTGTAAAGGAATTTGATGAGGCGCGTGGACCGGTCCGGTCAGCAAACCGTGGAACGGTCAGATCCAGTGCGACTCCCGGGCGATCCGCAACGCGTCGATCCGGTTGCGCGCCTTCAGCTTCGTGACCACGGAGGACAGGTAGTTGCGCACGGTGCCGTCGGAGAGGCGCAGCCGAGCCGCGATCTCGCCGACCGTGTCCCCCTGGTAGACGTACGTCAGCACGGAGAGCTCGCGTGGCGTGAGTGGACAGTCCCCGTTGCCCAGGGCGGCCACCGTCAGCTCCGCGTCGAAGACCCGTTCGCCGAGGTGGACACGGCGGATGGCGTCGAAGAACTGGCGCGGCGGCACGTCGCGTTGCACCAGACCTGCGATCTCGCCGGCGAACGCCCGCCGCACCACCGGCCGGGTGAACGAGGTCGCGAGCAGCATGCTCCGACAACCTGGGATGCTCGCCACCTTCTCGGCGAACGCGACCGCGTCGCTCTCCTCTCGCTGGAAGCTGATGATCACAACATCAGGTCGGTGCCGCTCGGCGAACTCCAACGCGTCCAAATAGCTACTCGTCGATCCAGCAACGCAGAACTCCTCCTCCTGCGCCAAAAGTGCAGTGAGCGCAAAACGGGACAGATGCAGAACGTCGGACACCAGCACGTCGATTGCCACTTATTCCCTCCAGACGGTTCCCCGACCGCGCCGTTGGGGGCCCAGCGCGCACCCTCGACGTCATAATGTCACACGCGTACGAAAATCTGAAGGTCGATATCTGACAGCACCGGAAGCGCGCATTCCTACCACTGTGGACATTCGCTGGATCAAGATTGCGACAAGCATGACAGTGTCAAATCCGCGATAGCCGGCCGACCACCTGAGACGGGACCAGGAAGGTCGGCAAGATCGCGTCAGATCCGGCCTGATGCGGTGGAGGTATAGACGCGCTACGCTGCCTTGTCGAGGGCCCGAGCCAAGTGGGCCCACGCGTAACAATTGCCGACCGCGCATGTGTCAGGGTGCGGACCAGCGATCACCGGGCATCGAGCCCGCCACCGACGACCCACAGCGCGGCCGACCGGCGACCGCCAGCGGTCACGAACGTGCGCCCCTGGCCGGATCGTCGCCGGGGCCGGCGAGCAGTCGGTCCGGTACCCGCATCCGCCACGCGTCGGTGACCAGCTCGGCGAGCCGATCGACGGCGACCGCCGCCAGACGCACCATGACCAGCGGAAGCCCGTCGTACGCGGGGGTGGTGAAGAACAGCGCCGGCTCGCCGAGGAGCAGCGCCTGCTTCTCAGCCTCGTCGCCGACGTACAACACGGCGATGTCGGTGCGGATGACGCGTGGCTTGCCCGGCCGGCGCTCGGGATAGGACCAGACAAAGCCCTTGTCCCCGACCCGGAAGTCGAAGCCCGCACTGTCGATCTCGACGGTGTGCGGTAGCGCCAGGGCCAGCCGGCGGACGTCCGCGGCGTCAGCCATCGCCCCTCCCCGAGATCACCGAATGCGGCATGCCGAGAGGTTAGCCGCCGGCTCCGACATCGCCAGCACCGCGAGTCGGCTCGCACACCTGCGGAGAAGGCCTTCCCGCCTCCGCTGACCCGCGGGTCCGCGGCCACCGAGGCGCCGCATCAGGCAGCCGATCACGGTGGACCCGGGTCGCGGCACGCTGGACCGCTCGGCCCGCTCGGGGCACGCGACCACCAGCCGAAGGTGCGGTGCCCTCCGCCGCCTACACGCCTCGCCCAGCTTGACGGTGAATAGACCGGCGGTGATCGGGCACATGTCCGGCACCGGAGGCGTCGCGGACGGGGCCGACGTGAGCGACGGCGGCGTGGGCGGCCGCTGCGGAGAGGTGGTGGTGACGTTGACCGTCGAGGAGTTCCGGCGACGCATGCGGCAACGGGCCCGCTGGTCGGCCGTGCTCGGCATGCTGCTCGGGGCGGCGGGCGCGGTGCTGCTCGTGCCGGGCCAGACACGATTCCTGGTGACGGCGCTGTCGGCGGCAGCCGGGGCGGCGCTGGGATATCTGCTGGCGCGCGGACTGTCGCGGGGGTGACCCGGCAAGGCGGGTGGGGCCTGGACACAGTTGTCGTATCCGAGGCCCCACGTCAACGACACGGGGCCTAGCGTGACAGGGCCTTCTCCAGCTCCGCCTTCGACATTGAGGAGCGGCCCTTGACGCCGCGCTTCTTCGCCTCGTTGTAAAGCTGTTCCTTGGTGCGTCCGGCGGCACCACTGTGCGAACGCTTGCCGCCCCGGTGGCCGGACGAGACGTCGTTGACCGAGGATCGGCTCGCGGTCCGCGCCTCGCCGGAACGGGCCCGCTCCTTGTTGACCGTACGGGCCGCGATCTCCTCGGCCCGACCGGTGGAGACGCCGCGCTTCTTGGCGCTGGCCTTGATGTGCTCGTACTGCCGTTCTCTCTTCGGGCTGGATCCCGCAGGCATGAGGGCCTCCCTTCACCGACAGTGTTCAGTGGTCAGGTGCCCTGCCCACGGGGGACCGAAACGCCCGGTGGGGGTGCCGTCCACCGCACCCCGGAGGCGGCGGGGCGAAGCTGTGTCCGCCCCGCCGCCCGGGTCGCGGTGACTCAGGAGGTGAACTTGTCCAGTGCCAGCTCGATGGCACCGCTGTCCGGCTGGGCGTACGCCTTCATGGTCTCCTTGTTGTAGGAGATGAAGCTCGGGCAGCGTACGGCCGGGGCGTTGACCCGCCCGCCCTCACCGATCTTCTCGGCGGTCTTGGCCGCGTAGAAGGTGAGCGTGTAACGCGAGGAGACGTAGTCGACGGTGACCTGCTTGTCGTCGCGGTCCTTGTACTGGCACTTGCGGGGGGTGCCCTCGCTGCCCTGCTCGAAGGTGAGGCAGCCGACGACGGAGACCGACGCCCACTCGGCGGTCTTGGCGTAGTACGGCTTGTCGAAACCGACCGACTTGCTCAGCCAGGACTCCGGGCGGTCCGGGGAGTTGCCGAAGGTGTAGACCTTTGTGCCCTTCGCGCCGGTGTAGGGCGCGGCGTTGAGGATCGGGCTGCCTTCGCACACGGCGGACATGTCGCTGGAGTTGCGGGCGGTCACCGCGTTGTTGTTGTCGGGCTGCTCCTCGGCGGGCGGCGGAGCGATCGACGGTTCGACGCTCGGTGCGCCGGGCGCGGTGCTCTGCTGTCCCGCGACCGGCTCCGCGTCGTCGTCGCCGCCGAGCACGAAGAAACCGATCACGCCACCACAGGCGACGAGCACCGCCATCACGGCGGCACCGATGCCCAGACCGAGCCAGAGGCCCTTGTTCGAGGACTTCGTCGGCTGCGTCCCGTACGGCGGGGGTGGGGGCGGCACCGGTGCGCCGTACGGAGAGGGGTAGCCGGTCGGGGTGACCGGGGACCCGGGCGGAAGCGGCTGACCGACCGGGGAGCCCGGCGGACCGACCGGGGAGCCCGGTGGTGTGCCCCACGGGGCGGCGTTCGGATCCGGCTGCTGCCCACCGTACGGAGGGTGGCTGTCACTCATCTGATGCCCTTGTCAAAGTCGAGAGGTTCGCTGGCAGATGATCAGAGTCAGGGTAGTGAGCAGCGCAAGTCGGGACGTCATCGACTCCCCGGCCGCTGCCCCGGCGAGCCGGCGACGAACCCCGCGCCGCAGATCGCGGTGTGCCGGCGACGCGCGGCGGGTACCTACCGGACACCGGAGAGGAGGGCGAGATGACGACCGACCCGAGGTACACCCCGATCGCGCTGAACGCGACCGGCAAGCTGGTCGACAACGAGGGCGACACCGGCACCGGAGAACTGGTCGGCGCGGACGACGCGGCGGCCGACGCGGTGCGAGCCGGTGCCGACATCGATCTGACCTCGGCACGACGGGACAGCGATCCGACTCCCGTCGGTGCTGCCGATGCCGAGGCCGACCGGCGGCGAGCCGCTGGCGAGGACTGAGACAGACCTGCCGACTGTGGCCCCGGGACGTCGTCCCGGGGCCACAGTCGGTCTGTTGGTTCGACGTATCGAAATATTGCGTTTTCGTTTCGAAGCATCGTAGGCTGCCGTGGGAGCGCTCCCGGTCTCCTCGTCCGTTGTCGCCGGAGTGCCGTACCCCACCACCACGACCAGATTGCGATGGTCCACCATGAAGCATCCTCCACGCCTGCGGCGCCTGCTGGTCGCGACAGGTGCCGTCGGCGCGTTGACCCTCGGTGCGTTGACGGCCCTGCCCGCCAGCAACGCGATGGCCGCGACCGGCTGCTCCGTGACCTACACGACGAACAGCTGGTCCGGCGGGTTCACCGCAAGCGTCACCGTCACCAACCTCGGCGACCCGGTCAACGGCTGGACACTCGGCTTCAGCTTCCCCGACAGCGGACAGCGGCTCACCCAGGGCTGGTCGGCCACCTGGAGCCAGAGCGGCAGCTCCGTCACCGCGCAGAGCATGGCCTGGAACGGTTCGCTCGGCACCGGAGCCAGCACCAACATCGGCTTCAACGGCAGCTTCACCGGCGCCAACCCGTCGCCGAGTTCGTTCAGCCTCAACGGCACGGCATGCACCGGCTCGACCACGCCCACCACTCCGCCGCCGCCCACCACTCCCCCACCGCCCACCACGCCGCCGCCGACCACTCCTCCGCCCACCACTCCTCCGCCCGGCGGGCAGACGCCGGTGGCCATCAACGGTCAGCTGCGGGTCTGCGGGGTCAACCTCTGCAACCAGTACGGCCGACCGATCCAGTTGCGCGGCATGAGCAGCCATGGCATCCAGTGGTTCGGCAACTGCTACAACAGCGCCTCGCTCGACGCCCTGGCCACCGACTGGCGCTCCGACCTGTTCCGCATCGCCATGTACGTGCAGGAGCAGGGCTACGAGACCAACCCGACCGGGTTCACCAACCAGGTCAACAACCTGGTCGAGGAAGCCACCCGCCGCGGGATGTACGCGATGATCGACTTCCACACGCTCACGCCGGGTGACCCGATGTACAACCTGGAGCGGGCCAAGACCTTCTTCGCCGCCGTCTCGGCCCGGCACGCCGCGAAGAACAACGTGATCTACGAGATCACCAACGAGCCCAACGGGGTCGCCTGGTCCACCATCAAGAACTACGCCGAGCAGGTCATCCCGGTGATCCGCGCCAACGATCCGGATGCGGTGATCATCGTGGGTACGCGCGCCTGGTCGTCGCTGGGCGTCTCCGAAGGAGCCAACCACACCGAGATCGTCAACAATCCGGTGAACGCCAGCAACATCATGTACGCGTTCCACTTCTACGCCGCGTCGCACAAGGACAACTACCGGGCCGAGGTGGAGCGGGCCGCCGCCAGGCTGCCGCTGTTCGTCACCGAGTTCGGCACTGTCGACTACACCGGTGACGGGGGTGTCGACCTGGCCAGCAGCACCCAGTGGCTCGACCTGCTCGACCGACTGAAGATCGGTTACGCCAACTGGACCTTCTCCGACAAGGCCGAGGGCAGCGCCGCGCTACGGCCGGGCACCTGCAACGGCAGCAACTACACAGGCACCTCGATGCTGACCGCCTCCGGTGCCTTCATGCGCGAACGCATCCGTACCCCGGACAACTTCCCCACCAGCTGATCCGAACGCACCACCACCACGCGGCCCCGGCGGTTACACCGCCGGGGCCGCACTGGTGCCGGGACCGCTCAGGTCACTGTCGGCTGTCGGGGACCGGGCCGATGAGCGAGTCGGCCGGCCCGGCGGAGCCCGCCCGGTACTCCTGCAACGGCACCGTGCCGGCCTTCCAGGCAGCCAGCACCGGTTCCACGATCCGCCAGCACTCCTCAGCGACGTCGGCGCGTACCGACAGGGTCGGATCACCCTCGAAGGCACCACGCAGCACTTCGCCGTACGCGGGCAGGTCGCCGGGACCGAAATCCGCCGTCAGGTTCGCCTGTTCCAGTTCGAAGGGATTCCCGGGACCGTTGATGTTGAGGTCCAGGCCGAGCCGGTCCGGGCCGAAGCCGATTCGGATCCGGTCCGGCCGCTCGTAGCCGGTCAGGCCGTCGGGTACCCGGGTCGGCTGCTTGAAAGTGATGATCGCCTCCTTGCGTACGGCGTCCACCGCCTTTCCGGAGCGGAGCCGGAACGGCACCCCCGCCCAGCGCCAGTTGTCCACCGTGACCGCCAGTTCCGCGAGGGTCTCGGTGCCCCGCGCGGGGTCGACACCCGGCTCGTCGGCGTAGTTCGGCAACCGTCGCCCGCCGACCTCCCCCGCGGTGTAGCGGGCCCGCCGGCTGGCCTCCGTCGGATCGTCCCGCCACAGCCGGGTGGCGCGCAGTACCTGCGACTTGCGCCCCCGCAGTTCCTCGGCCCGCAGGCTCGGTGGCGGATCCATGGCGAGCAGGGCCAGCACCTGGAGCAGGTGGGACTGCACCATGTCCACCAACGCGCCGGCACCGTCGTAGTAGCCGGCCCGGCCTTCCAGGCCGAGGGTCTCGTCGAAGACGATGTCCACGCAGGCCACGTGCGAGGAGTTGAGCACCGGCTCGAAGATCCGGTTGGCGAAACGCAGGCCGAGCAGGTTGAGCACCGTCGACTTGCCGAGGAAGTGGTCGATCCGGTGGACCTGGTTCTCCGGTACGAGGGTGGCCAGCAGTTCGTTGAGCGAGCGGGCCGAGATCCGATCGACTCCGAAGGGCTTTTCCAGCATCAGCCGGGTGCCGGGAGGCACCCCGATGCGGGCCAGTGCGGCAGCCGAACGGGCGGTCACCAACGGCGGCAGCGCGAAGAAGATCACCAACGGTCCGCTGCAGCAGCTCAACAGCGACCGTAGGTCCTCCTCGCGCGTCACGTCGGCGGGCACGTAGCGTGTCTCGCGGATGACTTCGGACTCCACCGATCCCACCGCGCCGACGGCCCCGAAGGAGTCGGCCACCCGGCGCCGCCAGCGCTCGTCGTCCCAGCCGTCCATGCCGCTGCCGATCAGCCGCAACCCGGGTAGGGCCCCGGTGGCCACCAGCCGGCCCAGACCGGGCAGCAACAACCGCCCGGTCAGGTCACCGCTGGCGCCGAGCACCAGCAGTGTCTGCCGTACGCCGGTGGCGGCGGGTTCTGCGGGGACAGCTGCGGGGGCGCTCGATGCCGGCGTCGTCATGCCACCACCATGCCCTGTCCCGGCGATCGGCAGGCACCGGACCCCGGGGACTCGCCGGCTGTTCGCGCACCGTACCTGGGCCCGTGCGGATCGTCACCCACGAGACCGAGAGGTCTCACCGGGGCGGTCGGCCAACCTGCGGCCGGGGTGTCCAGGCCGCCTCCGCCGAGCGGAGCACCGCTGGACCTCGCCGCGGTGCCGTCTGGGCTCCCGGACACCGCACCGGTCGTGGTGTCGGGCTGGCGAGCCGATCTTCGTGTGGCAGTCTGGTCTCACCGTCGGCCGCAACGAGGCCGGCGGCGTGCCCGACCCCTGCGAGGAGACGATCGATCCGATGGCTGCGGACGTCACCAGCACCGACGAGTGGCAGGCCCTGCGCAAGCACGCCGACGAGATCCGCGGGACGCACCTGCGGGAGCTGTTCGCCACCGACCACGATCGTGGCCGACGGTTGACCGTCGAGGTGGCCGACCTCTACGTCGACTACAGCAAGAACCTGGTCACCGACGAGACGTTGCGCCTGCTGACCGCCCTGGCCGAGCGGGTCGGACTCGCCGATCGGATCGCCGCGATGTTCGCCGGTGCCCACATCAACGGCACCGAGGACCGCGCGGTGCTGCACACCGCGCTGCGGCTGCCGGCCGACGCCCCGCTCACCGTGGACGGGCAGGATGTGGTGGCCGACGTACACGCCGTGCGGGAACGAATGGCCGAGTTCGCCGAGAAGGTGCGCTCCGGCCAGTGGCGCGGGCACACCGGCGAGCGGATCCGCACCGTGGTCAACATCGGCATCGGCGGCTCCGACCTCGGGCCGGTGATGGCGTACGAGGCGTTGAAGGCGTACCGCGACGGCGGTCTGAGCTGCCGCTTCGTGTCGAACATCGACCCCACCGACATCCACGACACCACCGCCGACCTGGATCCGGCCACCACCTTGTTCGTGGTGGTGTCGAAGACCTTCTCCACCCAGGAGACCCTGGCCAATGCCGAGCAGGCTCGACGCTGGCTGCTGGCCGGGCTCGACGCCGACGCCGACGCGGTGGCCCGCCATTTCGTGGCGGTCAGCACCAACGCCCAGCGGGTGGCGGACTTCGGCATCGACCCGGCAAACATGTTCGGCTTCTGGGACTGGGTGGGTGGCCGGTATTCCCTGCCCTCCGCGGTGGGCCTGTCGGTGATGCTGTCCATCGGGCCGGCGCGCTTCGACGAGATGCTGGCCGGCTACCACGCCGTGGACGAGCACTTCCGCACCGCACCGCTGGCGGACAACGCTCCGGTGCTGCTCGGCCTGCTCAACGTCTGGTACACCAACTTCCTGGGCGCGCAGACCCACGCGGTGCTGCCGTACTCGCAGTACCTGCACCGGTTTCCCGCCTATCTGCAACAGCTCACCATGGAGAGCAACGGCAAGTCGGTACGCACCGACGGGCGTCAGGTGTCGTACGACACCGGGGAGATCTTCTGGGGTGAGCCCGGCACCAACGGCCAGCACGCCTTCTACCAGCTGTTGCACCAGGGCACCCGGCTGGTGCCGGCGGACTTCATCGGGTTCAGCGAGCCCAACCATGACATCGGCGACATGCACGACCTGTTCATGTCGAACTTCTTCGCCCAGACGGCGGCGCTGGCCTTCGGTCGGACCGCCGAGCAGGTCGCGGCCGAGGGAACCGCGGCCGATCTCGTGCCGCACCGGGTGATGGCCGGCAACCACCCGACCACGTCGATCGTGGCCGACCGGCTCACCCCGGCCACGCTAGGTCAACTGGTCGCCCTCTACGAGCACATCGTGCTCACCGAGGGGGCGATCTGGGACATCAACCCGTTCGACCAGTGGGGCGTCGAGCTGGGCAAGGTGATGGCCAACCAGCTCGCTCCGCTGCTCACCGCCGACCGCGCCGACCTCACCGACCTGGACTCCTCCACCGCCGCCCTCATCGCCCGCTACCGCGCCCAACGCCAACGAAACTGAAGCGGGACTGATCAAGAGGTTCTGGTCGCGGCGCGCCGGCCCGCGTGACCAGAACCTCTTGATCAACGCGCGGGTTGGGGGCGCGACCGGGTCTGGTCTCGGGGTTCGAGAACTGTTTGGACGCCGCTGGCGCGCGTCGGGCACAGTCGGAGCGTGACGAACTCCATCACCGTACGCCACCGCTCCATGGACGAGATCATGGCAGGGCTGCACCTCGTGCGGAACTCCCCCCGGGGCGTCGGCACCCTGGCGTTGGCCGTACGCCGGCCGGCCGTCGACGTCCGGGAGGTGCTGTCCCGGGCCGAGCTGGATCCGGATGCCGGGCTGCTCGGCGACACCTGGAGTCAACGACCCAGCTCGCGAACCGCCGACCGGTCACCGCACCCGGACATGCAGCTGAACGTCATCAACTCCCGATTCGTCGAGCTGATCGCCGGTCCCGACCGGGACGCCTGGGCGCTCGCCGGTGATCAGCTCTACGTCGATCTCGACCTGAGCGTCGACGCCCTGCCAGCCGGAACCCGCCTGGCGATCGGCGACCGGGCTGTCATCGAGGTGACCGACCAGCCACACACCGGGTGCGCCAAGTTCGCCGCGCGGTTCGGGCGTGACGCCCACAAGATCGTCTGGACCGACGAAGGCAAGCACCTCCGGCTGCGCGGCCTCAACGCCCGGGTGGTCGTCGGCGCGACTATCGAAACCGGCGACACCATCCGGCAGCTCCCCGCCGCCCCCGGCCCCGACACCTCCCCCTGATCGCTGCCGCGCCCGCAGTGGCGCGGGTCACCGTCCACAGTCGCCACCGTGACCTCGGTCGTTCGGTTGGCTTTCGGTCCGTTCTGGCCCAATGGGTCACGTGCGGGTACCCGGGCTCCCCCGTTGTCCGGGTACCCGCGTCCGAAAGAGGCGACCGAGGAGCAGCGCATGGGCGGCACCATCCAGGATCTTCCCGCAGCGGCACCAGAGCTGACAGCGACGCGTGCGGACGACACCCGGCTGCTGGAGCGGACCCTGTTCGAGGTGAAACGGGTGATCGTCGGCCAGGATCGGCTGGTGGAGCGGCTGCTGACCGCGCTGCTCGCCCGGGGACACTGCCTGTTGGAAGGGGTGCCGGGCGTGGCCAAGACGCTCGCCGCGGAGACCCTGGCCACGGCGGTGGGTGGCAGCTTCTCCCGGATCCAGTTCACCCCTGACCTGGTGCCGTCGGACATCCTCGGCACCCGGATCTACCGGGCCTCGACCGAGAAGTTCGACGTCGAGCTGGGGCCGATCATGGCCAACCTGGTTCTCGCCGACGAGATCAACCGCGCGCCGGCCAAGGTGCAGTCGGCGCTGCTGGAGGTGATGGCCGAGGGACACGTTTCGCTCGGCGGGCGGACCTATCCGGTGCCCACTCCGTTCCTGGTGCTGGCCACCCAGAACCCGATCGAGTCCGAAGGCGTCTACCAACTGCCCGAGGCCCAACGGGACCGCTTCCTGATGAAGGTCGTGGTCGACTATCCGACCGACGACGAGGAACTGGGCATTCTCTACCGGATGGGCACCGGCACCCCGGCCGCGCGGCCGGTGCTGGACCCGACCCGGCTGATGGCGTTGCAGGGCCGGGCGCGGGAGGTCTTCGTCCACCACGCCCTGGCCGAGTACGTCGTACGGCTGGTGCTGGCCACCCGTGACCCGCGCCGGTTCGGGCTGTCGGACGTGGCTGCGCAGTTGACGTACGGGGCCAGCCCTCGCGCCACCCTCGGGCTGGTCGCCGCGGCCCGGGCCCTGGCGCTGCTGCGCGGCCGGGACTACGTGCTTCCCACCGACGTACGGGAGATCGCCGCGGACGTGCTCGCTCACCGGCTGGTGCTCTCCTTCGACGCGGTCGCCGACGACGTCGACGCCGGCGACCTGGTGCGGCAGGTCGTCGAGGCGGTGCCGCCACCACAGATCGCCCCCGCTCAGGAGGATCAGGGGCCGGGCCTGGGGGCGGCGGCATGAACGAGAACGCGACACGTCTCGGGCAGCTGGCATCGCAGCGTCGGCTGCGCCGGCTGGAACTGACAATCACCCGCCGGCTCGATGGGCTGCTGCACGGGCAGCACCTGGGCCTGCTGCCGGGACCGGGCAGCGAACCGGCGGGCAGCCGGGAGTACCGCCCCGGCGAGGACGAGGTACGGCGGATGGACTGGTCGGTGACCGCACGGACGACCGTGCCACACGTGCGTACCGTGGAGGCCGACCGGGAGCTGACCACCTGGACGCTTGTGGACGCGACACCCAGCATGGACTTCGGCACCGCCGAGCTGGAGAAGCGGGAGCTGGCGGTGGCGGCGGTCGCCGCCGTCGGTTTCCTGACCGCCGGCTCCGGTAACCGGCTCGGCGCGCACGTGCTCGGCGAGGCCGGGGTGCGCCGGTTCCCCGCCCGTGCCGGCCGGTACCACCTGCTCAGCGTGCTGCGCACCCTGCTGGAGGTGCCGCGCGGCCGGCCGGCCAGCGACCCCGTGCCACTTGCCGAGGCCATCGACGGGCTGCGCCGGTCGGCTGGCCGTCGAGGGCTGACCGTGATCGTCTCCGACTTCCTGGACGGCCTGCCCGACGAGGGGGTGGCCGGCGCCGGGGGCGGTCCCCCGGACTGGGAGCGGCCGCTGCGGCGGCTTGCCGCGCGGCACCAGGTACTCGCGGTCGAGGTCCGCGACCCGCGCGAGCTGGAGCTGCCCGACGTCGGTCTGATCACCCTGGTCGACCCGGAGAGTGGGCGGCGGCGCGAGGTCGCCACCGGCAGCCGCCGGTTGCGCGACCGCTACGCGGCGGCGGCCGCCGCCCAACGGCTGGCCGTGGCCCGGGCGCTGCGCCGGGCCGGTGCGGCGCACCTACCGCTGAGCACCGACCGGGACTGGATCGCCGACATCGTCCGGCACGTCCACGCCCAGCGTCGACTTGCCCGGGCGACCCGACCGACGAACGGAGGAGCGGCGTGAGCTGGGAGTCTCCCGAACGGCTGTGGCTGTTGGCCGGGGTGGCCGTCCTGGTGGTGGCGTACCTGCTGCGGCAGCGACGGCACAGCCGGTACGCCGTCCGGTTCACCAACCTGCGTCTGTTGGACAAGGTGGCACCGGCCCGCCCGGCGTGGCGCCGGCACGTACCGGCCGGGCTGTTCATCGCGATGCTGGCGCTGCTGGTGGTCGGCTTCGCCCGCCCGACCGACGAGGTACGGGTGCCCCGGGAACGGGCCACCGTCATCGTGGCCGTCGACGTGTCCCGGTCCATGCTCGCCGACGACGTACCGCCGGACCGGCTGATCGCGGCCCGCGAAGCAGCCCGCGAGTTCGTGGCCGACCTGCCGGAGGAGTTCAACGTCGGGCTGGTGGCCTTCGCCGGGAGCGCGTCGGTGATTGTCGCTCCGGGCGGTGACCGGGAGTCGGTCACCGCCGGCATCGACCGGCTCGACGAGGGCGTCACCGGTCGGCAGGGTACGGCGATCGGCGAGGCCATCCACGCCTCCCTGGAGTCGATCCGCACCCTGGACGCCCGGGCCGCCGAGGATCCACCACCGGCCCGGGTGGTGGTGCTCTCCGACGGGGCGAACACCTCGGGACGTGACCCGACGCTTGCCGCCGCCGACGCGGTGGAGGCGGGGGTGCCTGTCGACACGATTTCCTTCGGCACGCTCGACGGCCGCATCGGTGGCGGCCAGTTGGTCCCGGTCGACGGGGAGACCCTGCGGGCCGTGGCCGAGCAGGCCGGTGGCGGCTACTACGAGGCGGGCAGCGGCGACGAGTTGCGGGCCGCGTACTCCGACATCGGCTCGTCGGTAGGTCACCGGCTGGAGCGGCAGGACGTGTCGGCCCGGTTCATCGGCGCCGGCCTGGTGCTCGCCCTGCTGGCCGCCGCCGCCTCGCTGTTCTGGTTCTCCCGACTGCCCTGACGGCCGTTCCCACGGTCTTCTCCCTGAGGAGGGACATCGTATGCCGAGCACGATTCCGGGGCTGGGTGAGCCGCGCGGGCCACGCTTCGTCTCACCTGCCCTGGCACCCGACGAGCAGCCGACCGGGTCGACTGCGGCCCCGGCACCGCCGGTCGCGTCGACCGGGCCTGACCGCCCGCGGTACGGGTCGGACGGCCCGGCGGACCGGGGCGCGGAACCGCCGCGCTGGCCCCGGCTGCTGCTGGCCGGCCTGACCGTGGTGGCGGTGTCGGCCGGTGCCGGTGGCGTCGCCGGTCACGTCGCCGGCGGTGACGCGCCGCCAGCCACCCCGGATGCCGCAGCGGCCGGCCCGCCCGGCAGTGCCGGCGGTGACCTGGTCGCCGCCGCCGACCGGGTGCTGGCCGGAGTGGTGTCGGTGCGGGTGTCCACCGGCGGCCGGGGTGCCTCCGGATCCGGTTTCCTGATCGACGATCGGGGGCACGTGGTCACCAACAACCATGTGGTGGCCGGCGGCGGCACCGTCCAGGTGGTCGGCCGGGACGGTCGTCGGCTCACCGCACGGTTGGTGGGCCGCGACCCGGATACCGACATCGCTGTACTGCGGGTCGATCCGGGCAACGGTCTGCGCCCGCTGCCACTGGCGTCGGCCGGCCAGACACAGGTCGGTGAGCCGGTGCTCGCCGTCGGTTCGCCGCTCGGGCTCTCCGGCACGGTGACCGCCGGGATCGTCAGCGCCCTGGACCGGCCGGTCCGTCTCGGCGGTGGAGCCCGGCAGCCGGCGGTGCAGACCGACGCTTCGATCAACCCGGGTAACTCCGGCGGGCCGCTGGTCAACGGTCGGGGCGAGGTGGTGGGCGTGAACACCGCCATCGCCACGCTGGAAGGCAGCGGCAACATCGGGATCGGCTTCGCCATTCCGGTCGAGCGGGCCGCTCAGGTGGCACAGGGGCTGATCGCGAGGGGATAACTGGAAGATGCGGCTGCTCGTGGTGGAAGACGAAGAGGATCTGGCCGGCGCGTTGCGGGTCGGGCTGGTCCGTGCCGGCTACGCCGTCGATCTCGCCGCCGACGCGGCGCAGGCGTACGACCTGCTGCTGGTCAACGCGTACGACCTGATGCTGCTCGACGTGAACCTGCCCGACGTCGACGGGTTCGCGCTGTGCCGGGCGATCCGCTCCGGCGCGGTCGAGGTGGCCGGCGGGCGGGACCTCCGGGTGCTGATGCTCACCGCCCGGGGCGCGCTGGGTGACCGGGTCCGTGGCCTGGACGAGGGCGCCGACGACTACCTGGTCAAGCCGTTCGCGCTCGTGGAGTTGCTGGCGCGGGTGCGGGCGTTGCTGCGTCGGGACACCGGAGGCACCGGGGTGGTACTCAGCGTGGGCGCGTTGTCCCTGGACGTGGCCCGGCAGGAGGCCCGGCGGGGCAGCCGGCAGTTGCACCTGACCCGGAAGGAGTTCGGCGTGCTGGAGTACCTGATGACCCGCCCGGGGCGGGTGGTGCCGGCCGAGGAACTGCTGGAGCACGTCTGGGACGCCAACGCCGACCCGTTCACCGAGACCGTCCGGGTCACCGTGGGTACGCTGCGGCGCAAACTCACAGGTGACGGCGACGATCCGGCGATCGAGACGGTCGTCGGACGTGGCTACCGGCTGCGGGAGGTGCGGGCATGAGCGTTTTCCGGTCGATCCGGTTCCGGCTGACGGTGCTCTACTCGACGCTGTTGTTCGCGCTGGCCGGTGCCGGCCTGCTGGTGGCGTACGTGGCGGTGGACCGGGCTGTCGATCCCAAGCCGATCACCAAACGGTACGAGGCGCAGCTGGTCAAGCTCAAGAGCGACGGGCGGACAGTGCCGACCGGCACCACGCTGGAGGTGGCCGAGGTGCAGCAGATCGAGGACGAGGTGAACCTGCGGCTGTTGCAGACGGTGCGGGACTACTCGTTGATCGCGCTCGGCGGGCTCTTCGTGGCCAGCCTCGGCATCGGCTGGGTGCTCTCCGGCCGGGCGCTGCGTCCGGTGGGCGCGATCGCCCGCACCGCCCGGGAGATCCAGGCCACCGACCTGTCCCGCCGGATCCGGCTGACCGGTTCCCGCGACGAGTTGCGCGACCTCGGCGACACCATCGACTCCATGCTCGATCGACTCGATCATGCCTTCCACGCCCAGCGGCAGCTCATCGATGACGCCTCGCACGAGCTGCGCAGCCCGTTGGCGATCATCCGGGCCAACCTCGACGCCTCACTCACCGCGCCGGAGGCCGGTGAGCAGGAGCGGGTCGCCGCCGTGGCGACGATCGACCGGGCCACCACCCGAATGTCCCGGCTGGTCGAGGATCTGCTGGCCACGGCCCGTCGGGACGCCGACTCGATGTCCGACACGGATGTGGACCTCAGTGCCGTGGCCCGTGAGGCGGGCGAGGACTTCGCCCCCCTGGCCACCGGCCGTGGTCTGCGCCTGCGGTACGCGCTCGACCCGGGTCTCACCCTCATCGGCGACCCTGACACGCTGCGCCGGGCCGCCGGCAACCTGCTGTCCAACGCGGTACGCCTCTCCCCGCTCGGTGGAGCGGTGAAGGTGGCGACCGGCCGGGTGGGCGACTGGTTGTGGTTGGCCGTCGCCGACGAGGGGCCGGGCATCGCCGAGGCCGACCAGGCGCGGGTCTTCGACAGGTTCTGGCGCGGCGAGACCGCGCGGGGCGGCTCCGGTGACCGGAGGACCGGGCTGGGGTTGGCGATCGTCCGCCAGATCGTCGAGTCGCATGGTGGGCAGGTGGCGGTCTTCTCCCGACCGGGTACGGGCAGCACCTTCGTGTTGTGGCTGCCGGCCGCCGACCGGACCGGGGACACCCGGCCACCGGCCGGCGCCCCACTGTGACCGGGACGGTGCCACCCGCCGGACTGTCACGCAACTGTCATCCAACCGTGCGGTCGACTCCAAGGTCGTTGCGCAAGGTGGTGGCGATCGGGACGGCGCGTCGGGTCGCCGGCGTCGACGACGAAGGAGACCGCTGTGGTGATGCCGTGGCCCTGGCCGATGCCCGACGATCATTCTTTCCGTGCCCTGTGGGACGAGCCGCAGCACCATGACGAGGATGTCCGGCTCGCCGCTCTGGTCGCCCAGCGGCTGAGCGCCGACTGGTCGACCCGTCGGCAGCAGATCACGGTGATGGTGCAGAACCGGGTCGTGATCCTCACCGGCCTGGTCGCCAGCGCCGAGACCCGCCGTGCGGCCGGCGAGTTGGCCTGGGACGTCGAGGGCGTGACCGACGTCTGCAACGCGCTCCGGCTGGCCGGTCACCGGCGGGGTCGCCGCTGAACTTCGGCCCGTCCACGGCGCCCGGCACCGGCTCCGTGGACGGGCCGGACACGCCAGCGACCGGTCGGCCTCCGACGGGTGATCGTGCCAACCGATCGTGACGTACCGGGTCTGTCGACACTGTCGAGCTGACTGCACGGACGGCTCACGGGCCTGTCCTGGCGACGATTGGCGCCGGGCGGCATCGCCGCGGTGCTCGACCCGGCCGCTCGGCGCGACGTTCACCGCGACCGCCGCCCACGCCGGGACGGTGGCCTACGGACTACACGGACACCTGCGGGCCCGTGTCCGGGGCGCGGCCCTCAAGGCGGGCGAGCGCGTCGGCGCGGGTGTCCGCGACCGGGAACACCTCGTCCAGCCGGGTGACCCGGAGCACCTGACGGATCAGCGGTGAGGTCGACGCCACGCAGAGCAGCGCGCCCCGTTCAGCGGCACCACGGTGCGCGCGGACGAGCAGCCCGAGGGCTGTGGAGTCGAGAAGGTCAGTCCGGCCGAGGTCGACCAGGACGTGCCCGCCCATGTCGGCCGCGTGCCGCAACGCGATGCCCAGGGTGTCGCCGGTGTCGACGTCGACGTCACCGGCGACGGTCACCACGGTCACGGCGCCGAGGTGCTCGATGCCGAGAATGCCACCGGGAACGCCGGCAGCGGCGGGACCGAGTTGGGTGCAGTGCGCGCAGCGGTGCGGGCCGTCGGCCAACGGCGAGCCGCTCCAGCCGTGTTCGGACACCAGCGGCCACACCACCTCCGCGTCGGAGGGCACCCGCGGCGCGGCGACCGTGTCACCGCAGTTGTCACAGGTCAGGGTGACCAGATGGTCATCCAGGACGACGGCCATGGCGTGCTCCTTCCCAGGTCGGAGGGGTTGGGGTCCCACCCTGCCGGGGTCAGGTGGCGGGCACCGCGCGGACACGTGACGGTTGGGTGACGAATCGGCTTCCCACTGCAGTGCGGTGGCCAGAAACTTCACCTGGCCGTGCCGGGTCGCCGCGACACCGCCAACGTTCGTGGACACCGCACCAGTGGGTCGGATGGGCGACGACACCCTCACGTTCGGCGTCCGCTTTGAGACGATAGACGTAGAGAGATCAGTTGATCCCTGTGTGCGACGGGAGGTCGAAGGATGCGAAACGCACTACCCGCCGACGAACCGGTCGGCACGTTGGAAGTGGTGCACAGGTTCCGGGGTCCGATGCCCACCGGGGTGACCGTCTCGCACCGTGGTCGGATCTTCGTCAATTTTCCGCGGTGGGGTGACCAGGTGCCCGCGACCGTGGTGGAGCTGCGGCGCGGGCGCGAAGTTCCCTTCCCCGACCTACGGTGGAACACGCCGTCCGGCGATGACGACCCTTCGGCGTTCGTGTCGGTGCAGAGTGTGGTGGTCGACCCGGCCGACCGGCTCTGGGTGCTCGACACGGGCAGCCCGATGTTCCGACCGACCTCGCCCGGCGGGCCGAAACTGGTCCGCGTCGATCTGAGGACCGACACCGTCGCCCAGGTGATCACCTTTCCGCCGGAGGTGGTGCTGCCCACGTCGTACCTCAACGACGTGCGCTTCGACCTGCGCCGCGGGGAGGCCGGGCTGGCCTACCTCACCGACTCCGCCGATGGTGCGCCGAACGCCATAATCGTGGTCGACCTGGCCAGCGGGACGTCGTGGCGGCGCCTCAACGACCACCCGTCCACCAAGGCCGCGCCGCTTGCGGACTTCCGTCCGGTGGTCGAGGGACGCCCGTTCCTGGTCCGTCCCCCGGACGGGCCTCCACAGCCGGTGGGCGTCGGCGCCGACGGCATCGCGATCTCCGCCGACGGGGAACGGCTCTACTACTGCGCTCTCGCCACCCGCCGCTGGTACAGCGTCGCCACGGACGCGCTGGCCGACCGGGCCCTGAGCGACGCGGAGGTCGCCGCGACCGTGGTCGACGAGGGCGACAAGGGCGGCGGCGCGGACGGCCTGGAGTCCGACGACGCCGGCCGGCTCTACCTCACCAACTACGAGCACAACGCGGTGCTGCGGCGTCGTCCCGACGGTGAGTACGAGACTGTGGTGCACGACGCTCGTCTGCTCTGGCCGGACACTCTGAGCGTGGCCACCAACCGGCACCTCTACATCACCGCCAACCAGGTGCACCGGCAGCCGCCGTTCAACCGGGGCCGGGATCTGCGACGCAGACCGTACGCCCTGTTCCGGACCCGCATCGACGCCGGCCCCGTGCTGCTGCGGCCGTGACCACCGACGCGCCCCGATCGGGTGGAAGTGTCGCCCGATCGGGACGGCGCGCCGCACGCCGCACGTAGCGTCGGAGCGGAATGCCCACGAGGTGAGGAGCGGGTCGTGACCGAGCCGGAGGAAGAGCGCGAGAAGAGCGCGAAGACCGACCCGGTGCTGTTCTCCCCGGACGGCGACCCCCACCACAATCCGGCGCAGACGCCGCTACCCGACGAACATCCACCGGTGACGTACTCCCACGACGGCGAGACCGACGTGATCGACGGCGAGCAGTAGAAGCTGGGCGCGGTGTCGAAGTCCTCGATCGAGCCGAGGCGGGGTACAGGCGATCACCGGCCGCAGGCCGGCCAGGGACTTCGACACTGGGCCTAACGCGGCGCAGCGGTCAACTCGTCGTCGTACGTGGCCAGGACGCGTCCGTCGGCGGAGTAGGCGATCAGCCGGCCGTGGACCATGGTGGCCGATCGGAACGAGAACGTCCGCACACCGGGGTAGGCGGCCAGCAGCGGGATGGTGCGGGGTGGGCCACCCGGAGCGGAGTGATAGTCCAGCCGCGCCACCTGCTCGGACACCACGCCGTTGACGCGCACCTTGGTCTTCTCGCTGCGGGTGCCGAAGGTGACCGGGGCACCGGTGCCGTAGCGGGAGCACTCCACCGGCCCCCGACACACGAAGAAGTACCTCGCGTTGACCACGTCCGGGAGACGGTACGCCTTGAAGGTGGGGTCGGCTCCCGCGGGCAACGGCTGCACGGCGAAGAACGCCAGCACCCCGAGGGAGGCGACGCCCACCCGCAGCCACCCGCGCCCGGGGTTCCGGGTGCGGCGGGCGCGGGCCGCAGTGAGGGCCACCGCGCCGAACCCCGCCACGCAGAGCGCGACGGTGCCGATGGCACGGGCGTTCTCGAAGAGGAACTGCACGCCGGGTCGCATCGACACCGGCGCCAGCACCGCGCCCACGGACAGCACCATGCTGCCCAGCAGCAGGCCCCCGGCGATCCGCCGGGTCACGCCGACGGCACCCACCAGCAGCATCGCGGCCAGGACGGTCCATACCTGGTGGTGGGTCCAGGAGACCGGGGACGCGGCCACGGTGGCGCAGCCGACCAGCACCGCGGCGTGACCCGGACGCCCCGACCGGGCCAGCGCCCGTGCCCGCAGCAACGCCAGCGCGCAGATGACGACCACCAGGGTGGCCCAGACCAGCGGAAGGGCTCCCGCCTCCAGGCCGAGACGAAGCAGCATCCCGTGCACCGACTGGTTGCCCAGCGACGCCAGATTACCGATCCGGGAGGTCTGCGTGACGGTGCCCGCCCAGTAGGTGAGGCTCTCGCCGGGCAGCACCGCCAGGGCGAGCGCGCCGCAGGTGACGAAGGCGGCCAGTGCGCGGGCCGCGTCGCGGTACCGGCGGCAGACCAGGAAGTAGAGCACGAACAGCAGCGGAGTCAGTTTGATCGCTGCCGCCACGCCGACCAGCACGCCGCGCATCCGCGACGGCGGTGCCATCCCGTCGAGCAGGGCCATCAGCACGATGAAGATGCTCACCTGACCGAAACGCAGGTTGCTCTGCACCGGCGCGGTGACCATGAGCACCGCCGCGACCGCCGCGATGCTGAGGTGCGCGGTCCGCGGCACGCCGACCCCGGCCATACCCCACCCCGACACGGCGGGACGGCCCGGTGCGGCGGGACGGCCAGTGGCGAGCGCGCGACCGACGGGTACGGCGATGGCGATCACTGCGGCACAGGTCGCCGCCAGCCAGATCGCCTCGACCACACCGAGCGGAACGGTGGTGATCGGCCAGAGGACGAGCGCCGCGAACGGCGGGTACGTGAACGGTCCCCCGTTCGGTGCCACGTATCCGTACAGCGGGCGCCCGGCCCGCAGATCGGTGAGCGCTCCGTGATAGATGTGCAGGTCGGACAGGCGGTCAGGGCGGCGCAGCACCAGCACGACGGAGATCAGTGCCGCCACCGCGAAGCCCGCCCAGAGCAGCGCCACCCGACGATCCCGCATGGACAGAGGATAGGAGTACCCGGGACGCGCCGCGCGCACCTCGGCCCCGTGCCGCCGGGGATGCTCGGCCCGCCGGGCGATCCGCCGCCACTGGGCGCGGCCCTGCGCCGCTCAGCGCGGCACCGCCACCGCTCAGCGCGGCTGCGCCACCACTCCCTGTCGCACCTCCGCCACCCACCAAGACAATCATCGATGTTCTGTGAGCCGGACGAGGTAGGGCACCGGGCAGCCCTCGATCGGAACACCACCATGTCCCCTTCCGTCCGGAGGACCCGTTCCATGAGAAAAGCGATCCGACGGTGGTGCGCCGCCCTGGCAACCATCGCCCTGACGGCGCTGGCCGCCCTGTCGCTCCCGACAGCGGCGTCGGCGGCCACCCTCACCGAGGTGACGAACTTCGGCGCCAACCCGAGCAACCTGCGCATGTACCTGTACGTACCGGACCGGGTCGCGCCGCGGCCGGGCCTGCTGGTCGTGGTCCACTACTGCACCGGCAGCGGGCCCGCGATGTACTCGGGCACCCAGTTCGCACGCCTGGCCGACCAGTACGGCTACATCGTGATCTACCCGTCGGTGACCCGTAGCAGCCAGTGCTTCGACGTCTACTCGCAGCAGGCGTTGCGTCGCGGTGGCGGCAGTGACCCGGTCGGCATCATGTCGATGGTGGACCACGTCCGCAGCCGCTACTCCGTGGACCCGGCTCGCATCGCCGCGACGGGCACCTCGTCCGGAGCGATGATGACAAACGTCCTGCTCGGGCTATACCCCGACGTGTTCCGCGCGGGCGCAGCCTTCGCCGGAGTGCCCTTCGGTTGCTTCGCCACCACCGGCGGCTCGGAATGGAACAGCGAGTGCGCCAACGGACAGATCAGCCGCACCCCGCAACAGTGGGGAGATCTGGTTCGCAACGCCTATCCCGGCTACACCGGGCCACGTCCGCGGATGCAGATCTGGCACGGCACCAACGACGAGATTCTGCGCTACCCGAACTTCGGCGAGCAGGTCAAGCAGTGGACCAACCTGCACGGGCTGAGCCAGACCCCGACCTTCACCGACAGCCCGCAGCCCGGCTACACCCGGACCCGCTACGGCGGTTCCGGCGGTGACGCACCTGTCGAGGCGATCAGCATGCAGGGCGTGTCGCACAACCTGCCGGTCGACGCCGCACAGGCGATCCGCTTCTTCGGGCTTGACGCCGGACCCCCCACCCCGACGCCCACCAGCCCCACCCCGACGCCCACGCCCACGCCCACACCCACATCCACGCCCACGCCCACGCCGACGATCACCCCGACCCCCACGCCCACCACGCCGCCGACGGTGCCGCCGGGGACGGGCTGCCGGATCGGGTACGCGGTAAACGCCTGGAACACCGGACTGACCGCGTCGGTGACCATCACCAACACCGGCGTCACCGCGGTCAACGGTTGGAACCTGGCGTTCAGCCTGCCCGCCGGGCAGAGCATCACCAACGGGTGGAACGCGACGTACTCGCCGACCTCCGGGGCGGTGACCGCCCGCAACGTCTCCTACAACGCCGCCATCGCCCCCAACGGCTCGACCACCATCGGCTTCCAGGCCAACCACAACGGCAACACCGCCCGCCCACAGTCGTTCACTCTCAACGGCACCCCCTGCACGGTCAGCTGACCGTCGCTCGCCCGGCCCGGTGTCCGTACGGCTGTCGGCCGTACGGACACCGGCGTCGGCAGGGCCGACCCGCCCGGCGCCCATTGGCTTGACGGAGATAGGAAGATATATTCCTGTCGATGTCAGGAAAGCGCTTGCTCTGCGTCGTTCACCACTCCGGCACGCGCTCCACCACCACACCCGTACCCGGAGGAACCCGCATGCTGCTCAGCACCCGACGACGATCCCCTCGCCGCTGGCTGGTCGCCGCCACCACACTGGCGCTGCTCGGCGCCGGCGTGGTGGTGGCCGCACCGAGCGCCCAGGCCGCGACTGTCGACCCCAACGCCACGTACGTGTTCGTCAACCGGCACAGCGGCAAGGCGATGGACGTGTGGAACTGGTCCACCGCCGACAACGCACCGATCAACCAGTACGCCCGCAACGACGCCGCCGTACAGCAGTGGCGGTTCGTCGACGTCGGCAGCGGCTACTACCAGATCCGTTCCGTGCACAGCGGCAAGGTCCTCGAACTGCCAAACGCCACCGACGGTGTCCAACTCGTGCAGAACGCCGCAGCCAGCGGCAACACCCGCCAGCACTTCCGGCTCGCCGACTCCGCCGGCGGGTACGTCCGGTTCATCAACCGGCACTCCAACAAGGCCCTCGACGTGTGGGGCTGGTCCACCGCCGACGGCGGCATGATCTCCCAGTACCAGGACGTCGACGGCGCCAACCAGCAGTGGCAGTTGGCCACCCTGGGCACCGGTGGTGGCAACGGTTGCGGCAGCGGCTCCTTCCAGGCCGAGGCGGTCCTCAACGGCGGCACCTGGACCGCCCGCAACGGCGGCAGCACCGTCTACACCGGCAGCAGCATGCAGGCCGCGGTGCAGGCGGCGGTGAACAGCCTCAGCGCCGGCCGGACCAGCAAGCAGCGGGTGGTGGTACGCGGCTCCGGCTCGATCAGCGCCGGCTCCCGCATCTCGCTGCCCAGCTACACGACAATCGACGTGTGCGGCACGATAAACGTGACCGGTTCCGGCTCCGGTGACCAGGCGCCGATCTACTCGCGCGGCACCACCCAGGTGGAGGTGCAGAACCTCACCGTCACCGGCACGCCGCTCTACGGCATCTTCATGCGCAACGTGACGAACGTGATCCTCGGCCAGATCGACATGCGGCTCTCCGGCGGGCTGGGGGTACGCATCGACAACCGGGGCGACACCAGTCAGTGGACGCGCAACGTGCGCATCGACAATGTCTACGTCTCCGGCACCAGCACCCACGGCGTGGAGACGTACGGCGTGGACGGCCTGACCGTCGGCACCGTGACCGCCCGTAACGTCGGCGGCTCCGGCCTGCTGCTCAACGAGACCATCAACGCCACGGTGACCACCGTCGACGCGGAGAACGCCGGCACCGGCACCGGCTACGCGGCGTTCCGCACCGCCAACCGCGCCGGACGGATCGGCTCCAGCTACCCGATCAACATCCGGGTGGGCACCGTGCGTGCGCGCGGCGGCGGCCGGGGCATCTTCTGCGTCTCCGAGTCCGGCGGCGTGGCGGTCAACCGGGTCGACATCGCCAACACCGGCAACAACGCGATCCTGCTCGAAAACTGCTACGGCGTGGACATCGCGGCCGGCGGCGGCACCATCAGCGGCGGCGGAGAGGTTCGGCTGGCGGCCCGGACGGAGTTCCCCGGCAACCGGGACATCACCCTGCGCAACTTCACCCTGGTCAACAGCCGGATTCTGGAAAGCCCCTGCACGACGAACCTGACCATCAGCAACGTCACTCTCAACAACTCGAGCATCAGCCGCTGCTAGGCCGCGTTTCATAAGACCGTGCCCGGCTGCGCCGGGCGAGCCTTGTGAAACGCGGCCTGGGTCCCCGGGGCCGCCCGCATCACCCTGGCGGCCCCGTCCCGCGGCGGTCGTCGACCCCGACCGGAGCCGGTTGACAGATCATGAGGGCGATCCCCAGACTGGCTCGCGTCGATCCCGTCGGCCACCCACGAGGAGCCTGGATGAAGATCGCCGATGCCCGGGTCATCGTCACCTGCCCCGGTCGGAACTTCGTCACGCTGAAGATCGTGACGGAGGACGGGGTGACCGGGGTCGGCGACGCCACCCTCACCGGACGGGAACTCGCGGTCGCGAGTTATCTGACCGAGCATGTCGTACCGCTGCTGATCGGTCGGGAGGCCGACCGGATCGAGGACACCTGGCAGTACCTCTACCGGGGCGCGTACTGGCGACGCGGGCCGGTGACCATGAGCGCCATCGCGGCGGTGGACACCGCGCTGTGGGACATCAAGGGCAAGGTGGCCGGGCTGCCCGTGTACCAGCTGCTGGGTGGCCGCAGCCGCGACGGCGTCACCGTCTACGGTCACGCCCAGGCGCCCACCGTGGACGGCCTGCTCGCCGAGGTGGCGCACCACCTCGATCTCGGGTACCGCGCGATCCGGGTGCAGTGCGGCGTGCCCGGTCTGGCCGACACCTACGGCGTGGGGCGGGACGGACTGCCCTACGAACCGGCGGGCACGGCGATCCCGGCCGAGACCCTGTGGAGCAGCGAGCGGTATCTCACCCACATTCCGTCGGTCTTCGCCCAGGTCCGCAGCGAGTTCGGGCCGGAGGTGAAGCTGCTGCACGACGTGCACCACCGGCTCACCCCGATCGAGGCCGCCCGGCTGGGCAAGTCCCTGGAGCCGTACGCGCTGACCTGGCTGGAGGACCCGGTGCCGGCGGAGTTGCAGGAGGGCTTCCGGCTGATCCGCCAGCACACCACCACACCGATCGCCGTCGGCGAGGTCTTCAACACCGTGTGGGACTGCCAGCAGCTCATCACCGAGCAGCTCATCGACTACGTACGGGCCACCGTCGTGCACGCGGGCGGCATCACCCACCTACGCCGCATCTTCGACCTCGCTCACCTGTACCACGTACGCAGCGGATCGCACGGCAGCACCAACCTGTCCCCGGTGTGCCTGGCCGCGGCCCTGCACCTCGACATCAGCATCCCCAACTTCGGTCTCCAGGAGTACCTGCCGTACGCCGAGGCGACCGACGCTGTCTTCCCGCACTCGTACCGTTTCGCCGACGGATTGCTGCACCCGTCGGAGGAGCCGGGGCTCGGCGTCGACATCGACGAGGAGCTGGCGGCGCGGCATCCGTACCGGCCCGCGGCGCTGCCGGTGAACAGGCTTGAGGACGGCACCCTGCACCACTGGTGAGGACGCCGAGGCCCGGCGCAGGTATCCCCGCGCCGGGCCCGGTTAGGACTTGTGGATCAGCTGCCGGTGCAGGTGGGCGTACCGGATGGCCCGGTGCCGTTGCCCTGGAAGCCGAACTCGGTGGTGGCGCCCGCGTTCACGGAACCGTTGTAGCTGACGTTGCGGAACGTCACATTGCCAGAGTTGCCGCTGGCCGTGGCGTTCCACGTGTTGGTCACCGAGCTACCACCCGGAATGGGGATGGTCACCGACCAGCCGTTCAAGCTGGCGGAGCCTGCGGTGACCCGGATCGTGGCGACGAAGCCGCCGTTCCACTGGTTCAGCGACACCGATGCCGTACAGCCGGATCCGCCGGGCGGCGGGGTGGTCGGCGGCGGGGTGGAGGGCGGAGGCGTGGAGGGCGGAGGCGTGGTCGGCGGAGGCGTGGTGGGCGGAGGCGTGGTACCGCCCGAGTTCAGCGCGTCCAGGGTGGCCGTGTACGCCTGCTTCTTGTTGCCGTTGTTGTCGAACAGCAGTGGGGTGCCGTAGGAGCGCCACGAGTCGCTGTCCCGGATGCCCCACACGGTGATGCCGTTGCAGCGCGGGACCGCGAGGCAGTCGTTGACCACGTTGCGGTAGGTGT